>JBNGCY010000021.1:6939-32825 GCA_049975505.1 Desulfuromonadaceae bacterium
GCCAGGGTTTCAAATTTCCCATGCCCGTATGGATGCTGGTCATCTGCGGGTTCACATGCTTTTTTGAGCCCCAGATAGTTGCACATGGACATAAAGATATCGATAATTGAATCCACCCCGGAAGATAACAGGGCGAGGGAACCGCTTATAACGCCGGTCACAAGTTTCACCAGGGCTAGAAGCAGTGAAACCCCGATAGCGACACGGGTGGCGCGCAGGGGGGCGTTACGGGTATGTGTGTGCGTGTTGCTCTCAGACATGATGTGTGGTCGTCTCTTTATGCACTGATGTACGGCAGAGGGCACTGGGCGCGCCAGTGTTGATATCCGTCATCCTTAATTGCCCAGAATTCCTCAAGCCTGCGTTTAAACCACTCTATATCCTCGCAATCATTTTTGATTCGCCGGGCCAGCCGCGGGTCAACCTGGTTGCGCCGGGCCAGAAATGAATAAAATGCCGCAACGCCCTGTAAGACGGGCTCCAGCTCAGCGACAGACGGTTCAAGATTATTGACGATATACCAGTGCCCCGCAAACTGTTTGACACACTCCTGCTGGGGTGTGAAGATGCTGCGATGACATGCGCTGATAAGGAAATCGCGCAGAAAATAGTCCGCTCCCTGAGCCAGGCTCCCTGCCTCCAGAGGATCGCAGTCCTGTTCAATCAAAGAGGTATGAAACTCGCGCAGAATCCGGGTGCATTCGCGATCGGCTTGCAGCTCTTCATCAAGGGTGAGAGGTTTGTGCTCTGGTGTCATTTAGGTGTATCCTTCTGTATGATAAGGTGATTAAGCAAAAGTACGGCACCTGGTATGTTTTTTCCCGGATGTTACAGAACCAGGATGCAACGCCTGCTGAACTTATTTCAATCCAAGGATATATCAAGGAGAAGATTGAGTGAAGATTAAATGCCCGGTTTGTGATAAATATACCGAATGGAACGATAACCCATGGCGCCCGTTCTGCAGCGAGCGCTGTCGCCACGTGGATCTGGGCAAGTGGTTTGATGAAGATTACCGCGTTGCCGGTGAACAGGTTCCCGATCCGGAACAGCACCATTCAGAGCAAAGCTCTTTCTAACCCGATATCAAAGGATAATTACTGTGTACCGTCTTAAAATATTCACCCATTTTGCTGCCGCACATAATTTGATCAACTACGAAGGTGACTGTGAAAATCTCCACGGACACAACTGGAAGGTTGAGGTGGTTGTGGCGACTGAAAATCTGGACAAAGCCGGCCTCGGTCTTGATTTCAAGGTGCTGAAGGCAAAAACCCGCGCCATCCTGGATACCCTGGATCATAAATATCTTAACGACCTGGAGCCGTTTAAACACCAGAGCCCCTCTTCAGAAAATATCGCCCGCTATCTGTTTGAAGAGCTGTGTGAAAGTTTTTCCGGTGACGATGTTATGGTTGATTCGGTGAACGTGTGGGAATCGGATAATGCCTGTGCCAGCTATTCGCGTACCTGACTCCACAGCGGGCGCTCAGCTGATAGAGGTTTTTTCCTCTATCCAGGGAGAGGGAACCCTGCTGGGGCGGCGTCAGGTATTTGTGCGCTTTGCCGGGTGCAATCTGCATTGCCACTACTGTGACACCCCATATGCTCCACGCGAGGAGTGTCGGGTTGAGGAGATCCCAGGCAGCGGTGATTTCACCCTCTGGAAAAATCCGGTGCAGCTCGAGCGTATCCTGGCGTATACGCGTTCCCTGCTCGAAACAGACAGCTCAGGGCGGCATACCCATCACTCGTTTGCGCTTACCGGGGGTGAACCGCTGCAGCAGGTTGAGATATTATGTGAGTGGCTTCCGGGGCTGCGCGAACTCCTGCCGGTGCAGCTTGAAACCAATGGCACCCTGCCCGATGCTCTGGTGCGGGTATTACCCTGGCTTGACTGGGTGGTGATGGATATTAAGCTTGAATCACAGACGATGGCGCCGACTGCGTGGGAGGTGCATCGGGAATTTCTCCGCCTGGCTCTTCAGACCAGGTGTTGTGTGAAACTCGTCGCCGGCGAGTCAACTCCGGATGCGGAACTGCATGCAGCGGGGGCCCTCATGGCAGAAGTTGCGCTGCCGTATCTTGCAAACTTCGACGTTGTGCTGCAGCCACGCACCATAAACGGAGGGTGCAGTGTTTCTGCTCAGACACTTCTGCGCCAACAGGATATCCTTGCCGGATACGATCTGGACGTCCGCGTCATTCCCCAGACCCACTGTTTCATGCATTTGCTTTGATATATCGTTTACTTAAGAGGGTATTTCTCGCGGATGCGGCGCAGAACTCCTTCAGGGACGAAATCCCTGATATCCCCTCCCAGAGAACCCATCTCTTTGACCACTGATGAGCTCAGATAACCGTAGCGTACCGAGGTCATCATGAACATGGTTTCGATATTTTCTTCCACCGTGTGATTTACTTGCGCCAGTTGAAATTCGTATTCAAAATCGGATACAGCCCTTAAGCCGCGAATGATTATATTCGACCCCTGTTTTCTGACATAGTCAATCAGAAGTCCGTCAATCACATCCACGCGGATGCGCGGGTTGCCCCCCAGGGCTTCCCGTATCATCTCCACGCGCTCTTCAACGCTGAACATATTATTTTTAGCCGAGTTCTGCGCCACCCCCACGATGATGTTGTCAAATACCTTTAGACCGCGCCAGATGATGTCGATATGTCCATTGGTGACTGGGTCAAAAGAGCCGGGATAGACTGCAGTGGTATTCATGGTTCTTGTTTCTCCCCGTTGCGTTCTAAACAGATTCATCCATGCTGAACAGATGGATGCATGTGTCTCCATAGGTGCGTGTATCGATACAGGTGTAGCCCCCGATATTGCATTCTATCTGCGCATTTCTGCTCTCTTCAGCGCAGATAATCCCCCCAGGCAGGAGCAGGTTGTGTGCGCCGATGGTGGATATAATATCAGGCAGCAAGTTTTTATTATACGGTGGATCAATAAAAATAAGTCCAAAACCAATTCCGCTCAGACGGGGGAGGGCACTAGAGTAGGTGCTTTTAATGATCTCAACCTGCTGCTCTAAATGGCACAAGCGAGTGTTGTATGCGATAAGTTCGGTTGAATGGCGATTGCTATCGATGAAAACACCATGTTGAGCTCCACGGCTTAAGGCTTCAAGCCCCAGTGCTCCGCTTCCGGCGCACACATCAAGGACCCGCATCTCAGCAAGGCTTCCCATTCTACTGGTGAGGATGCTGAAGAGCGCTTCGCGCACCCGGTCGCTGGTGGGGCGAATAGCTCTGGTGCTGAAGGTGCGTAATTGTTTGCCCTTTGCCGTACCGCTGATGATGCGCATATACCGCTATCCGGCTTTGGGCAGCTCGATAAGGTTTTTATCCGAACTACGATACAGCAGGATTGTGCGTCCGAGAACCTGGGCTATCTGTGCTCCTGTACTCTGCGCCAGCGCGTCGGCTACTTCGGCCCGAGGCGTGATGCACCCTTCCTGCATTTTTACTTTGATCAGTTCGTGAGACTGCAGCGCTTCTTCGACGGAAGCGATCACCCGCTCACTGATCTCCTCTTTGCCGATCATAACCACCGGTTGCAGATGATGGCCGAGACTGCGCAGATAGCGGACCTGTTTTCCCGTTAACATCTTAAAAAGTATCCTTTGTATTTAAATGGTAGTGAATAAATGCGGTGCCCGTTGATGTTGATCTGGTTTATACACCCTTGTACACAGAGGAGGCAACAGCCCATATATTTTTAAAGTGTTCTTGTGCCATACGGCAAGGGATGTGTACTATTCAAAGAGAACTGCTGTTTCTTCCGGGATCATTCAGGTAGAGATTTCTATATGTGTACTAAACCTGCTCTTATCTATTCCAGCCGTTTTGATACCTATTCCTACGGTACATTACACCCCATGAAGGTGGAACGTTACCGCCTTACCTACGATCTTATGAAAGCATGCGGGCTTATTGACCATCCCGGTGCTGAAGTGGTGGAGGCCGTTGCCGCCACAAGAGGTGAACTGGAGAAGTTTCATCGCGGTGACTACCTGGATATCCTTGAGAAATACAGCCGGGACAACAGCAGCAGCGCCAACTTCAAATACGGCCTCGGGGACATGGAGAATCCGGTGTTTGAGGGTCTGTACGCCTGGATCAGGCTGATGTGTGGCGGAACGCTCACCGCAGTACGTGAGGTTATGCACCGGGGCAGACGTGTTGCCTTCAGTATGGCGGGAGGCTGGCACCACGGTTTTGCCGCCCGCGCCTCGGGTTTCTGTTACCTCAATGATGTGGTGGTCGCGCTGCAGCCACTGCTCGAAGAGGGTAAACGCATCGTGTATGTCGATCTGGATGCGCATCATGGTGATGGGGTGCAGCAGGCGTTTTATGCCACCGATCAGGTGCTGACCATCTCCATGCATGAATCCGGCAAGGATTTTTATCCATATTCCGGTTTTGTCAAGGAATCCGGCGAGGGGAAGGGGTATGGTTACTGTGTTAATATCCCTCTGGTGCCGCATTCCGATGATCTTATCCTTGAGCAGGGGATGCAGCGCATAATTCTCCCGTTGATTGAAGCATACAAGCCGGATCTGCTTATCACCCAGATGGGGGCGGATTTCATGCGTACCGATCCCCTGACCCGCCTTGAAGGAACGACAGCTTTTATGGAGTACGCCGCGCGCTGTTTTATAGACACAGGACTGCCCTGGGTTGCGGTCGGCGGGGGCGGATATCACAGCATTAATGTGGCCCGTGCCTGGACGGTTCTCTGGGCGACAATCCTTAATGTGGAACTTCCGTATGTCCTCCCGGCGGATTTTCAGGAAATTGTGCATAAACTGGGATTCAAACAGACTCTGTTGCGCGATCCTCCTCATATTGCGAGTCCGGACGATTTTGCGCGCGCGCAGAAAGCGCTGGATGAAAACGTCAGGTTTCTGGAGCGGAGAATATTTCCCCTGTATCACATTCGACGCGGAGGAATGGTATGACACGTGCTTTATCCCGTGAGGACCTTAATGCGGTGGAACATCTTGTAGATCCGCATGGGTTTCCGCTGTTTTCTCTGCAGGATATCAATGAGTTGCCTCAGGCGCAAAAAGAGGCGATATACGCACGCATTGTACCGGAGATCATTTTTACCCGTTTCGGATTTGATCGCCAGACCCTTATGGCACCGCAGGGGACACATAAAATCGAGATTATCGCCCCCAAAGGACTGGGGCTGTTGCGTCTGGCGGTTAAACGCGATCCATCGGATATCGACAGTCTGTTTTTTGTCGAGGTCGCGGATACCCATTTCAGCCAGGTGGAATTATCCTTCTGTCTGATCAATGATCCGGACGCACCACGCTTTAACATTGATCGGGATGCACACGGACGGGAGAACTCATTCGGCACTCTGCGGCGCAATATCGAGGAAGAGATCAAGGCGATGCGCGCGGGGCTGTCACCATATCAGGTACGTCGGGGGCTGAAGACCTTCAAAAACTTTTTCCGCCGCTTTGAACGTTTTGTCGCCTCCATGGGAGTAGACATTATCGTGGCCGAACCCTTGTCCTACAGCAATGCCATCCGCTATGAAAACTACGGTTTTGACTATACGACGGGTAAGCAGCTCATGCACTGGATCAATGCCGAATTTCAGCCAGGCGGGATACTCTACAACAGACTGGATGGCTCCACCCCGTTTCGTCAGCCGGACATGGCTTCTACCGTGCGCGGGCGCAGCTGGGCAATACACGACGGAATTCTCGATCAACCGTGGGACAACATCAAAATCTATAAAAGTGTAGGTCATGATGCAGGGGTAAATACCTTCCCCGACCCGGATCGAACTTATTGATTCTAACTTACGGGAGGAAAACTATGAGTATCGGAGATATTTTTTTAAGTCTGCTTATCTGTGTGGTGATTTATGCTGCACTGTATGCAACCAATAAGGTAAAGAAAACCAAATAGATATCCGCTTTTTGAGAATAAAACGTTTTCCCTTGCGCGATGTCTCTATTAACGCTATAACACCCCCGTTTTTGTTTTTTCTGCCACAACATAATCGATACTTTCGCAAAAAGTATCAAATTAGATGGCTAAGCAAAAAGCGCCAAATGCAAGGCGCGTGATTGTCTGTGATTGTCTCTGTAGAGACGTTGAAGCAGCGAGGCAATTACGACAGTTTTTGTACTGGCGCAGCAGTTGGTGAGTTTCTGCGACGCTATCATAATTCAACATGGAAGGTCGGGGGATGAGGGTTAAAACTATATTCTGGGTGGTTGTTATAAGTGTGCTTGTGCCCCTTACATGTATGGGAGCCGGCTTTCATATCCGCGAACAGGGGGCAAAGGCGATGGGGATGGCGAATGCGTTTGTAGCGCAGGCCGATGATCCGTCGGCGATTTTCTACAACCCTGCCGGTATCGCATTTTCTGAAGGTACTGCCGTGAACCTGGGAGTTACGGTAATCAACGTGCCTGAAACCGAATTTTCCGGTGTCACAAAATTGGGGGATAGAGCTCCGGGTCTGGGTGTGGATGAAACCGGAGATGCAAAAGCGCGCGACGATATTTTCTTTCCGCCTAACTTTTATATCAGCAGCAGCAAGGCCGATTCACCGTGGGCATTCGGCATCGGGGTAGGGTCACTCTTCCCCCTCGCGAAGCGTTGGGACACTACCAGCCCGTTCCGTGATGAGATCAAAGAGATTGCGATTAAACCCATCAATATCAATCCTACTGTGGCGTACCGCATTGATGCCTGGAATATGGCCGTGGCTGTGGGGGTCAACTACACCTATGCCGATGTATGGCTGGAGAAATCCGCATGTACAGATGCATATGCATTAGGTGAAGCACCTATGCCGGGTTTAGCTGCCATCCAATTGGGCGAACTTGAGTTGGAAGCAGATGGGGACGGCTGGGGCTACAACGCCGGATTGCTGTGGAAACCAAGCGAGCGCCTCTCCATTGGAATCTCTTACCGTAGTGAAATCGAGCTCGACTTTGATGGGGATGCCGACTATCAGATAACCGCTGCCGGTAATCAGGTGTATTCCGCAATCGCTGGTTACACTGATATTGTTTATGCCACGGGAGCCAAAACCGAAATCACCCTTCCGGATATGTGGAGTTTCGGTGTGGCGGTCAAGCCGATGAATAAGCTTACAGTAGAAATTGATGCGGATCGCTTCGGCTGGAGTTCCTACGACAGCTTGAACATTTACTTCGATGAAAATAGGGTTTTGTCCGATTCTCTGAACCGCAAAGACTGGAACGATGTATGGGCGTATCGTATGGGGATGGAGTATGCCCTGACTGAGGCGCTGGATCTGCGCCTGGGATATGCGCGTGACAACACACCCATCCCCAACGATACCATTGGACCGGAGCTGCCGGATGCGGATCGAAACAACTACACCTTCGGTTTTGGTTACAAAGGTGAACGCGCCGTGTTTGATTTTGCATATATGTGGGTTGAATTTGACGACCGCAACGTGGATAACGATATTCAGACAGGTACATACGAGAGTGATGCATATCTATTTGCTGCAAATCTGACATATTTCTTTTAACGCTTAAGTTAGTATACAGGTGCCTTCGGGCACCTTTTTTTGTGTGAAGTGTGTTTCTGCTTCTTAAGGCAGATCAAAACATATAATCCCCATTATTATCTTTAGGCGGTCAGAGTTAAATGCGGATTATGTGAAGGTTAGATTTATATTAGCTTACCCGTGGCGCGAATATAGTTTTTTGTCTTCTTTTTTACTCCTGCGATGCGATTAATCCGCACCGCTGTATTACGCACTTTTCGGAGGTTTTGAGTATGATCAGTCAGCACCTCATATTCGGTTTGTTCGGAGGTTTGGGCCTGTTCCTGTACGGCATGAAAATAATGTCGGAGGGGTTGCAGAAAATCGCCGGCGACCGCATGCGCAAAGTTCTGGCCGCACTGACTAACAACCGGATTATCGCCACGGTTGTCGGAATTGTGGTCACCGCGATTATCCAGTCTTCCAGCGCTACAACGGTAATGGTTATCGGCTTTGTCAATGCTGGGCTGATGTCACTGATTCAGGCTATAGGTGTTGTCCTCGGTGCCAATATCGGAACCACTATTACTGCGCAGCTTATTGCATTTAAGATCACCAAATTTGCTCTGCCCGCCATCGGTATCGGGGTGGCGCTTAAGATGTTCAGCCACAGGAAAAGCTGGATTTACGTGGGTGAAGCGGTGTTGGGTTTTGGTCTGATCTTCTACGGTTTGTCAGTGATGAAGACCGCTTTCGATCCGATTAAGGACAGTGGTGAACTCAACCACATGTTTCTTATGGTGGGTGACCATCTGTTTCTGGCAGTGATTGTAGGCGCAGTTATCACCATGATTGTTCAGAGCAGCAGCGCTACCATAGGTATTACTCTGGCGCTCGCTTCGAGTGGGTTGCTTACCTTCGAAACCAGCGTCGCTGTTATTCTGGGAGAGAACATCGGCACCACTATTACTGCGAATATTGCCGCTATCGGCACCAATGTGGCAGCGCGACGTACGGCATTATGTCATCTGTTATTCAATGTGATAGGGGTGGCGTATATGTTGGCGCTTTTCCCGCATTTTACCAATTTGGTGGAATCAATCACTCCGGGGATGTCCGATTTTACGATTACCACCCAGCAGCAGGCATCGGCGTACGGACTGGATATGGGAGACAAGCCCTACATAGCCAGACATATTGCCAATACGCATACACTGTTCAATGTGGTTAACACCCTGGTGTTCCTTCCCTTTATCGGACTTTTGGCCACTATTGCAAGTAAGTTGATTTCTGGTACTGAATCGGAACTCGATGTTCAGCTTAAATACATTGATAACCGCATGCTTGAGACTCCGCCTCTGGCGTTGAGTCAGGCACGTGCGGAAACCGTGCGCATGGCAGATATCGCCAAAAGCTGTCTCAGCCGCACCATCGATTTCCTTCACCGTAATGATCTGCGCATGCTAAAGGATCTCGGTAAAACTGAAGATATGCTTGATATGCTGCAGAAGGAGATTATCAACTTCCTTGTGGCGATCTCACAGTGCCCCGTCACTCAGGAGGCATCGAAAGAGATATCTTCGTTGATGCATATGGTCAACGATCTGGAGAAAATAGGTGACTACTGCGAAAACCTGTGGGAACAAAATGAGCGTAAGATAGATAAGAAAGCGAAATTCTCCGATATGGCAAATGAGGAGATTGCGACCCTGGCGGCCAAAACCATGGAGTTTCTCGAATTTGTCACCCACGCGCTTGAAGAACGCAATGTTGGAATTGAAGAGCAGGCCCACGCCATGGAGAACTGTATCGATGAATTGGAAGATCAGTACCGCAGGCATCACATTGCGCGCTTGAATACCGGAGAGTGTGCAGTTATCCCGGGACTTATTTTTATCGATATGCTGCATAATTTTGAGAAAATCGGCGACCATACCCACAGCATATCCCGCGCAATTGTGGGGAAAAAATAACCGCTGCATAGGAGCTGCAGGCCAAAGAAGTCTATCGGCTGGTCTGCGGCTTTTTCATTGCAATGTCGGAAGTGATTTGATATAAACCCTCCCGGACAAGCCGAAGTGGTGGAATTGGTAGACACGCTAGGTTCAGGGTCTAGTGGCCGTAGGGCCGTGGGAGTTCGAGTCTCCCCTTCGGCACCATTAAGAATATTAAGGGCTAAAGCTTTCGGGTTTTAGCCTTTTTTTGTACCTGCCGGTAAAAAGTTCTTCACCTCTGTATCTGCAAGGAGCGTATCAATATGGGAATTGCAGCCGATATTGTAACCATAATCGTTGCAGCACTGGCGGGAGCCCTGGTAGCGCAGCGTCTTAGGCAGCCCCTTATGCTCGGTTACATATTGGCCGGAGTTCTGCTCGGACCCTACACTGCAGGTGTAACCATCAGCGATGTGCACGAGATTGAGAAACTCGCTGAGATCGGGGTCGCACTCCTGCTCTTTGGGATCGGACTCGAATTTTCTCTCAAAGAGTTGAGGCCGGTTCGTTCGATTGCCCTTATCGGCGCGCCGATTCAGATCATTCTCACTATCGTCTACGGGTATTTCATCGGTCAGTGGCTTGGGTGGGAGCATATCCCCTCCATGTGGCTTGGGGGAATTATCTCCCTTTCCAGCACCATGGTCATACTTAAAACCCTGATGAATCAGGGTATGCTCGGAACCCTGTCGAGCAGGGTTATGATCGGGATCCTCCTGGTTCAGGATCTTGCGGTGGTACCGCTGATGATTCTCCTTCCCCAGCTCAGTGATCCCCAGGCTGGAATTCCGGCACTGGCATTCGCGGTGATCAAGGGCGCGGCATTTATCACCCTGATGCTTCTGCTGGGGACACGCGTACTTCCATTTGTGTTGAAGATCATTGCGCGCTGGAATTCGCGCGAGCTGTTTCTTCTCTGTGTCACCGCCATCGGCCTGGGTATCGGATATGCCACCTATCTGGTGGAGCTCTCTTTTCCGTTTGGAGCCTTTGTCGCCGGAATTGTCCTGAGTGAATCGGACTACGGCCATCAGGCCCTCAGCGATATCATCCCTTTGCGCGATCTCTTCGGACTGCTGTTTTTCACTTCCGTGGGGATGCTTCTTGATCCGGTTTTTCTGTTTGACAACCTTGGTGACATCCTCTTTATGGTTGCTCTGGTTGCCGTGGGCAAAGGGGTTATGATGGGACTTATCGCCCGTGGTTTCGGCTACTGCAACGTGGTGCCCCTGGCGGTAGCCCTCGGGATGTTCCAGATAGGTGAGTTTTCCTTTCTTTTAACCCAGATCGGTTTTTCCAGCGGCGCCTTGAGTCAGTCAAACTACTCCTTTGTGATCTCAGCCACCATTATCAGCATGGTCCTGACCCCTGTTGTTTCCGGGTTTACTTCACCTCTGTATCAGTGGTGGCGCAGAAATTCAAAACGTGAGGCCCTTGAGACCATCAACCTTCCTGATTCAAGTCTTAAGAACCATATTGTAATTGCCGGCGGTGGCAGAGTAGGGCAGCATGTGGCGCGGGTACTGCGCCAGCTCGATGTACCCTTTGTCATTGTCGAGGCCGGGCATCGCAACTTTGAAAAATGTAAAGAGGCACAACTGCCCGCCGTATACGGCGATGCAAGCAACTATGTGGTTCTCGAAGCCGCCATGATAGAAAATGCCCAGCAGTTGCTGGTGACCATCCCTGCCGCCATTGTAGCGCAGACCATCGTCCATCATGCACACCAGGTACGCCCGGATCTCAATATCGTGGTGCGGGCCGACGGCGAGGAGCAGATGCGGGCCCTGTACGAACTCGGGGTGTATATGGTAATATTGCCCGAGTTTGAAGCCGGGCTCGAGATTGCGCGCCAGGCCCTGCTCCATATTGATGTGCCGGTCCATCAGATTCAGGAATATACCGATGCGATCCGCAGAGAGCTGTATCAGCCCATCATGGAGTCAGAAGACGATCTGCATGAAATCTGGCAGCTCAAAAACGCGCGCGAGTTTTTAGAACTGGCGTGGGAGAAACTTGAAGATGACAATCCCATGGTGGGGCACAATCTACGCCAGCTCGATCTGCGCAGCAAGGCCGGAGTCTCTGTAGTGGGGGTTATCCGCAATGGAGCCTTTGTGCCCAACCCCGATGCGGATTTTACCTTTGCCAGCGGTGACTATGTAGCCGCCATAGGCAATGCGGCACAGCGGCAGCTGTTCAAAAGTCTCAAGGAGTCCACCCTGGGATGCGGTATGAGTTAAGTATATTGAAGGGTTTAAAATGGTAAACAGGAGGATTGTATGGCAGTAGTACAGATCAGTTGTACCCCCCTGGGCGAGGGGAGCGGTGGTATCTCGAAGTTTGTTGCCGGATGTCTTACCCTGGTAAAAGAATCCGGACTGAAATATCAGCTGACTCCCATGGGTACCATCATTGAAGGCGACATCGACGCAATTTTTGCCCTGTTACGGAAAATGCATGAATCCCCTTTTAATGCCGGCGCGCAGCGGGTTTCAACCCTGATAAAAATTGATGACAGGCGCGATCGCGAGCACACCATGCAGGGGAAATTAAATTCTGTGCAGAAGCACTTTGAATCAAGCTCCGATGCCTGATAGTATTTGATATAAAACATGTGACAGATGAGATACTTTTTGCCTTGACAGCAAGTGTAACGATTTGTTATCACTACCGAGCCTTAGCCGGATAGGCGTACAGCACAAGTTCGGCCCCGTCGCCAAGTGGTAAGGCAGAGGTCTGCAAAACCTTTATCACCAGTTCGAATCTGGTCGGGGCCTCCAAAATAAGAGCCAGTCTGTGGATGTTGCAGGCTGGCTTTTTTGTGTCTGCACATGGCTTTTCTACAGCGCCGCCATCAATCCTTGACAGATGCCGGATTGGTGCTCAATGTTATACTGTGGAATTATAACATTTGAAGCTTTGATTCAGCAGGAGGGCAGATACCATGACACAGAGATCGAATCTACGCCATCCCGTGGTAGCGGGGCAGTTCTATCCGGCCGAATCCCGTGAACTTCAGCATCAGATTAAAGGATTCTATCGCGACGCCGGGGTGCAGCAGAAATTAAGGGCGCACGGGGTCCTCGCACCCCATGCGGGATATATATTCTCCGGAGCCACGGCGGCCAAAGCCCTCGCCGGAGTGAAAATCCCGCGCCAGGTCATTCTGTTAGGTCCTAATCACCACGGGCGTGGTGCCCGGGCAGCGGTGTATGACAGTGGCGCCTGGATCACTCCCCTGGGTGAGGTGCAGGTGAATGCTGAACTTGGCGCACGCCTGGTTAAAGAAGTATCGGGTTTCAGCAGCGACTGTGATGCCCATCGCTTTGAGCACTCCCTCGAGGTGATGCTTCCACTCCTGCAGTATCAGCGCCCGGATGTGGAGATTGTCCCTGTAATGTTGCGCGAGCACAATTTTGCCACCCTTGAGCAGATGGGCACGGAATTGGCGCAGATATTGCGCGGTTTTGATGAGGATGTTCTGCTGCTTACCAGCAGTGATATGAGTCACTATGTCGCCGCAGATGTAGCGCGGGAGCAGGATATGTCGGTGCTTGAATTGCTTACCCGCGGGCAGGCACATCAGATGTATACCCATGTGCTCGAACACCGCATCAGCATGTGTGGTATTTTCCCCGCGACTCTCATGTTAATCACCTTGAATGCTCTAGGAGGCAGACCTTGTCAGGGCAGATTGATCGAATATACCCATTCGGGGGTGGTAAGTGGGGACAGCAGTGCTGTCGTGGGGTATGCTGCGGTGGTATTTCCCTGAATGTCGCCTGAAAAGTGATGAAATCGCGCTGCCTGCACAATATATTTGTAACAAGCCTTCAGGAGTAAGTCTTTAAAACCAGCTCAAATGGAGAACATCGATGTCTGAAATGCGTGTCCGTTTTGCCCCCAGCCCTACCGGCTATCTGCATATAGGCGGTGCCCGAACCGCTCTGTTCAATTACCTCCTTGCACGCCGGAGTAAAGGTAGATTCATTCTCCGCATCGAGGATACCGATGTTGAACGCTCCACTCAGGATTCGGTGGACGCCATTCTCAATGCCATGGAATGGCTCGGTCTCGACTACGATGAGGGCCCGTACTATCAATCCGAACGTTTTGATCTCTATCGCGAAAAAATCCAGTCCCTGCTGGACTGCGGCAAGGCGTATAAATGCTATTGCAGCGCAGAGGAACTGGAGCAAAAGCGCGAAGCGGCAATCCAGAAGGGTGAAAAACCCCAGTATGACGGTACCTGCCGCAGCCTCACCCAGGATCGCCCCGGTCAACCCTATGTGGTGCGCTTTAAGACAACCCGGGATGGATATACAGCCTTTGACGATCTGATCAAAGGGAATATCAGCTTCAACAACAGCGAACTCGACGACATGATCATCCAGCGCACCGATGGCACTCCCACCTATAACTTTGTTGTAGTGGTTGATGACGCCGAGATGGGGCTGACCCATGTGGTCAGAGGGGACGATCACGTAAACAACACCCCGCGCCAGATTCAGATTTACAAAGCGCTGGGATATCCGGTGCCGAAGTTCGCCCATTTGCCTATGATCCTCGGCGCGGATAAAAAACGCCTCTCCAAACGTCACGGAGCCACTTCGGTGATGGCATACCGCGATATGGGATATCTGCCCGAAGCCATGGTCAACTACCTCGTGCGTCTGGGATGGTCACACGGCGATGAGGAGATCTTCTCCATGCCGGAGTTGATTGAGAAATTCTCCCTTGAGCATGTAGGGCGCTCTGCCGGGGTTTTCAATCCCGATAAACTCCTGTGGCTTAACGAACACTACATCAAAAGCGGCGATCCGCAGCGCCTGGGGCCGTTGCTGCTTGAATACCTGGAACGCGAAGGAGTCCGGACTGCAGGAGGTCCCGATCCGGCGGAAGTGGTGAAAACCCTGCAGGATCGGAGTAAAACCATGGTGGAGATGGCGCAGAAAGCCGCATTTTACTACCTGGATGAGCTTGAATATGATGAGAAGGCGGTTGCGAAGTTCTTTACTTCCGAACAAATCCCCGTTTTCACGGGGGTAAGAAACGCGCTGGCGGATGCCACCTTTGATGCCGAGGGGATAGAGCGTGCTTTTAAACAGGTACTGGAACAGACCAGGCTGAAATTCGGCAAGGTTGGTCAACCCACAAGGGTGGCGCTTTCGGGTGGAACCAGTGCTCCCGGGATCTACGAAGTGGCTTTGGTGCTCGGACGTGAACGCTGTATACAGCGGCTTAATAAGGCGATAGAGATGTGTGCTTAAAATGAGTAGGGGACAATGTCCGTCAGGGCATCCCGTCAACCTGATGGAGGTTCTTTCTCTGCAGTCCCCACATGACGTGGGCGGTGGCCCACACCACCTTACTTTCCTTGCTTGTCCAAGGAAAGTAAGCAAAGGAAGACACCCCTGCACCACAGCCCTGCGGGTTCCCTGCGCTTATGCTGCCATCCGGCGGATGGACCGGAACTCGCTTCGCTCAAACAAACAGTCCATCTTTATCGCCTCCTGGCAGCAACACTCCGGCTGTGGTACGAAGGGGAAGATATCAATTGTTTACTTTGATATTCGTGTCAGGCTTACAAATTTGAAATTCTGATCAAACTCAAGGCGGAAACGTCCGTGGATGCCGGTGCGATCCAGAAAGGGGCGGAATTTTACCGCAGGCAGTTTTACGCGGCGGCCGTCTTCTCCCGTAGCTACTACACTGTGCGCCCGTCCCTGATAGTAGCGTAGATAGTCTTCAGCACTGATGTATAAACGAAATGTTATTACAGGCATTTTTTGCCTCCGTTCACAGACCTTCAGGTATCAACACAACCCTGTGGATAACATTTGGGAAAGCTCCTGTGCAGGGATGCTAACTGGTCTATTTTCGGGCGCTTTTTGCTTGTTGCACATATTTTAGGCAGGCATGAAAAGCATTGTGATAACAGTGGCTTATATAAGTCAAGGGTAAAATTTACTGTATTTTGTATACGATTTTACCCATCATTTTCCTGCAGGTGCGCGCGCAGTTTTTTCAGGCCTTCTTCAATGGAGATCCGGGGTTTGTAGGCTAAATCCTGCTGCGCAGCAGTAATGTCAAACCAGTGGGATGTTGCCAGCTCGCGTGCGACAAAACGGGTGATGCGTGGTTCCTCGTTAATGTTAAAAAGGGTATATACCTTCTCCAGCATCCACCCCGCAGCATATGCAAGGTTGGCGGGGATGGAACCTGTTACCGGCGGGATATCCGCACATGCGAGAATGGCGTTCACAATATCCCATAACGGACGGGGATCGCCCTGGGAGATGAAATATGCTCTCCCGCTGATGTCTGAATCGGGTGCAAGCCTTTCAGCAGCAAGGATGTGTGCCTCTGCGGCGTTATCGATGTACACCGTATCCACCAGATTTGTACCTTTGCCGATGATTCGCAGCTGCCCGTTGCGTCCGCGTTCGATGATCCGCGGCACCAGGTGGTTGTCGCCCGGCCCCCAGATCAGATGGGGACGCAGGGACACCGTTGCCAGATTTGAATCAGCGGCCGCGAGAACGTGTTGCTCCGCGCGGGCTTTGGTAGCCGGATAGGGGGCCTTGAAGGACTGCGGGTAGGGAAGCGTTTCATCTCCCCCTTCGATGGAGGTGCCGTCAAATACCACACTTGGAGAGCTGGTGAAGATCAGTTTTCCGATTCCGTGGTGACGGCAGGCCTGAATCACGTTCTGTGTTGCAACCACGTTGGCTCTGTGATAATCGGCGTAATCCCCCCACACTCCGGCTTTCGCAGCCACATGAAAAACCATATCACAGCCGGCAAAAGCCGCATGCCCGGGGTCTATCGCCGCAAGATCGGCCTCGAACTGTCTGACTCCGAGTTTATCCAGCGCTGTATGCCTCGAACGGGAGATACTCACCACCTCTGTGCCGTTGTGCAGCAGCAGTTTCACCAGCGCCAGGCCTAAAAAACCTCCCCCTCCGGTCACCAGCGCCTTCATGCCAGTTCCTCCTGAGCCCAGAGGGCGAGTTTTTCCCGGAATATTTTGGCATTGTGACGCACATCCACCGGGAATCCTGGATGGATCAGGAAGGTGTCGATTTCTGCAGTATGTGTATACTGTCTCCCGATCTGTTTAAGCTCTTCAATAATCTGCGCATGCCGGGGTTCGCCAACAGCAGGATTCAACTCCACGCATAAGACCGCCCGTTGCGCTGCGTAAGGGCCGCATCCGACCAGCGCGGTACGCGCAACCTCCGGGTGGAGATTGAATACCGCTTCACACGGGATAGTGAACAACGTGGATTCAGAAGTCACCACGCGGTGGTTTTTGCGGCCGCAGAACCACAGGCGCCCCTGTTGGTCCGCATATCCGACATCACCCATGCGGTGAAAGAAGGTGCCATCGGCGCAGGGGATCTTTGCGCTGCGGGTTGCTTCCTCGCGGTTGTAGTAGGCCCGGGTCACCTGTGGACCACGCACACATATCTCGCCGACATCACCCCCGGGCAGCACTTCCACTTCATCCCAGGATGTGATCGGCGTATCGCTGATGCGGATGATCCGCACCTCAATGCTGTCTACAGGTCTGCCTATGCATATCCCGGCGCCCGTATCGGTTTTAACCGCGGTGTGTGTCAGAATTTCGTGACTGCCGATGGAGGAGACCGGAAGAGCTTCGGTCGCACCATAGGGGGTGAATACCTGGCATTCAGAATCAAGCATGGATTCCATGGCGCGCAGAACGGATGCCGGAACCGGAGCACCGGCGGAGATAACCCGTTTCAGGCTCGGAAGTTTTCTCTCCTGCCTGCATCCATACGCGCCAACCCGGCGCAACAGCGCGGGTGAGCCGAACATATTGCTGAT
Source organism: Desulfuromonadaceae bacterium (assembly GCA_049975505.1). Taxonomy (GTDB): domain Bacteria; phylum Desulfobacterota; class Desulfuromonadia; order Desulfuromonadales; family Desulfuromonadaceae; genus JAIVHC01. The sequence continues at coordinate 24,304 of JBNGCY010000021.1, forward strand.
GGCGAAATTGTCAAACGCCTCAAATATGCGCTCGGGATTGACCTCTCCGGGTTTTGAGGCGTCCATATCCGGTACTACTGCTGTCATCCCCAGCGCCGGGGCAAAGAGGGCGAAAAGGGGGAAGGTGCACAGGTCGATCTCGCCGGGTTCAATGGCATACAGGGCTTTCAAAGCCTCGATTTGGGCATGAAAATTCTCATGGGTGTATTCCGTCCCCTTTGCAGGTCCGGTGCTGCCGCTGGTAAAGAGGATTGCGGCAAGGGAGTGCGGCTCTGGTTCCAAATGGGCAAAATTGCATATGCTCGGGGTCTGATCCAGCAGGTCGCCCAGATGGGCGGTTGCGGGAATAAGTCGCCCACCTGTGGTGATAGCGTACTTAAGGGTGTTTTTCCCCCAGCCCAGAATCTTGCGCGCCAGGTTGGCTTTCAGATTGCCGATAAAGGCCTGCGGTTCCACCTGCTCCAGACACTGCTTGAGATTCTTCACCCCCATCCCCGGATCTATCAGTACCGGGATGGCGCCGAGTTTGAAAAGCGCGAAGGTGAGAGTGAAAAAGTCAAGGCCCGGAGGGAGCATGAGGACAGTGCGCTGTCCTGCTTTGATGCCATGCTGCCTGAGGGCATAGGCAACCCGGCTGCTGTCTCTGTCCAACTGGGCAAAGGTCAGATGGGTGTAGCTCACGCGTCCCCGGCTGTCGCGGGTGTGGGGGAAAACCACCGCATGACACAAAGGTTGAAGGGCGGAGCGCTCACTCAGGGTGGCGGCGATATTGCGGGATGCGGGTGGAAGGGCACCGTTTCTTATGCAGTTCACGCTGGTGTTCATGGGATATCAGGTTTCACGGATAAAGTCACATATCAGGGGGATGATTTCGTCGCCTGCGTCTTCGAGGATATAGTGCCCGCCCTGTGGCCAGGTGTGCACACGCGCTGCGGGAAAGTGACGTCGCCACTGATCCAGAAAGTTATGGTCAAAGACAAAGTCCTGCTCGCCCCAGCATACCATCAGCGGGATATGCTCCAGAGCCGGGAGTTGTTCTTCCACCGCACTTACACTTGCATAGGCCGGGTCGTTCTCACCCAGAGGGATGTCCTGGACAAAACGCAGGGTGGCGATACGATTATTCCAGTTGTTGTACGGCGCGGTATAGCAGTGTCTGAGCGCGGCGGGCATGGGGTTCTGTTTGCATCCCACCCGGGCGGCGCAGTAACTGAAGGCATTGAGGCCGCGTATCAGAAACGCGCCCAGGCGGGTATTGCGTCCCAGTTTCAGGGCCAGGGGCAGTTTTTTACTCCGGGGCAGATGAAATGCCGCGGTATTCATAACCACCAGGCGCTTGATCCGCTCCGGATGGAGCGCGGCGTAACGCATCCCGATCATCCCGCCCCAGTCATGAACCACCAGGGTGATATTCTCCTTCAGACCGAGGGTGTCGAGAAGCAACTCCACATCCGCCACGCGCTGATCGAGGGTATAAGTGTAATCACTGTCGCCGGGTTTGTCCGAGAGACCACAGCCGATATGATCCGGGACAATCACCCGATGGGTATCTGCCAGGGCCAGAGCCAGATTGCGGTAGTAGAAGCACCAGCTCGGATTGCCGTGGAGCATCACCACCGCCTCACCACTTCCTTTGTCGAGATAGTGAAGGTTTATCCCGGCTTTTACTTCAAGATATTTCCCCTGCAGGGGTAACAGTCGCTTCACCACTCAACTCCAAGCATCATGCAGTTCAGGCCGCTGCCGATTCCGAGAAACGCAACCTTCTGTCCGGGGACAAGACGGCCGCGCTCCGCTCCGATGGCAGCGGTTATGGGGAGGGATACCGTACCGATATTGCCCAGGAAGGAGTAGGTGGCAAAATCCTTCTCGAGAGGGATGCCGATGCTGTTCAGGATGGTCTTCTGGTGTGATTCTCCCACCTGATGGCACACAACGCGCTCCACATCCTGAGTATCCCAGTTCATTTCAGCGAGAAAATCGTTCCAGGTGTGTCTGCCCAGCTCCACCCCGTTGTTCAGCACTGCCACCGCATCGGTTTGCATGAACTGTTCAAACAGATCTTCTCCCACTTCTTCAACCCCCCAGCGGCACAGTTCATGGTATTGCGGGGCGCTGCGATTTACCCCGCCCAGAAGTTTATGTCCCGGATTTGAGGTAAGGGAGCCATCGGAAATGATCAGGGCCACGGCGCCGGAGCCCCCGGTCAGGGTGGCGACGGAACGCGCCAGAAACCCCATATCCTCGCGCGCCAGAAGGCGGCGGATCACGGTTTCATTCAGTTCGCGTGCGCTTTCGCACGACACCACCATCCCGGCGCGGATCTGTCCCAGCTCGATGCGGTTGGCGATGTCGATAATGCCGTTGAGCACTCCCAGACAGGCATTGCTGATATCGTAGATAAACGCATCGCCGCCAATCCCCAGGCCGGCGGCAACCCGGCACGCGGTCGCCGGTTCGTATAGCTCGCGGCACACGCCGGTGTATACCAGGGCTTCGATATCTGCAGGCTTAATCCCGCTTTGGTGCAAGGCTTTCCTGCCCGCGGCAATGGCCCCCTGTGACAGGGGCGTGTCCGGATACCACCAGCGGCGCTCGCGGATGCCGGTCAGCGCCTGGAGTTGTCCGGGGCTCAAGTGGAGTTTCCGGTACAAAGGCGCCAGTTGTGCTTCAATCTCAGCTGAAGTAACCACCACCGGAGGGAGTTCGTAGCAGATCCTGTCCAGATATACGTTGGTATAGTGCATATGTTGTTTATAATCGAGGATGAATAATTTCAGGGTCAGGTTATCGGGCCAGGTAGGCGTTCACCAGGGCACGCCCGCCGGAATTGAGCCATTTGTTGCCGATGGAGTAGAGACGCTCGGCGTCGATTTTCTGGTAAAACTGTCTGTAGCACTTTGCCGCGCGTCTGGTTTCTTCGGCACTCCAGCGATATCCGGGATTGAGATGCAGCATATCCAGCAGGTGCCGGTCTTCACTGTCCTCCGGCAGGCACATGGCGTAGCTGATCGCCCAGTCCAGCATAGTGGGCGGATTCGAGGGGGGATAGTGCACGTGTTGTCCGCTGTGGAGCAGGGCAATCTTGATATTATTCTGGCGCAAAACCGCTTTGGCCAGGACATATACAGCTTTCTGTTCCGGTTTTACCAGCATGAAACGTTCCTTTTCTGAACTTCTCCGGCAGGCAAAGCCTGCCCCGAATCAGGACGCCGTATATTGGCAGAAAGGGGCTCACAGTGCAAGGGAATAGGCATCTGGTTAGTACCCGCATCAACAGTAAAATTCAGCATGGAGGTGATCTCTTTTCGTGTTATTGATTTATTTGGGATTGAATTCGCAAATCTGATATTTTTGTAAACTTCAATTCAGGGTCTAACCAAACCAAAAAAGAGGATATAGCGCAATGGAATTTTTTGCCTACGCCATATGGAGCGCCCTGGGTGGGTGCGTAATAATCGGCATATTGTTGTTTATATACACCCGCATACGCAGAAAAGATGAAAGTAGTGCCGAACAGCACTCCCCGATTCAAGAGGATGCCGCGCCTTGCCTGAGTGAAGAGCGCTGGGAGCAGCTGCTCGATATGTTGCACCTGCATCAGTGTCAGGCACCTTCAGGCGCACAAGAGCGTATAATCTGGGCGCAGGATAATCTGGGGATTGAACCCGAGTGGCTCTACGGCGGCGACACCTCTGTGTATCCCTTTTTGAGCTTTCACAACGCTGTGGCCCGCGGAATTGAATACATCAGCTCCCTCAAGGATTCCAATCCTGATGCCGTCTTGTATGTGGTGAAACCGCGCGGCGTTGTGCTCGCGGAAGAGATCATGGATGCCTGTGCGGTACTCTGTTTCGCTGTGCCGCTATCCATCCCCGGATGTGAGGCATGGCGCTACCATCCGGTAAATGTGTACTGGGAGTGGGGATATCCGCCTGAAAGGGTTCAGTGTTCCCAGCTCATATATACTGCGATCCAGGCAGAGATGGAGGTCAAGGGTGTTGAAGTCGAACCCGGAGATATATATGAACTGGTGGAGGGGAAAAAGATACCGCCTGCGCTGCTGAACAATCCCGCATCCACTTGGGAACCGCGCGTACTCGCAAGTGCCGGGGAGGATCTCGCCGGGGTGAGAAAAGGGATGCTTTCAGCGCAGGAGCTGTTGAACCTGCTTTCCGATTACGGTATGCAACAGAGCTGAGTTGTGATTTTCCGATCTCAGGCGCGTGTGTGCTCGCGCTTCATATCCTCGACCATGCGCTCGAGTTCACGCTCTATCTCGCCCGCATCCCCGGTATTGAGCTCCAGCAGACGCCGGAGATGCGCCATGCTGTCGGCATCGATTTCGGTGAAGTGAAACCCCACGGTATGCTGCGCATAATCAATGTGACTCGGACGAGCCTGCACGACAATCTTTACCTCGTCCGACAGGGGCAGGCGGATCAACCAGGCATCCGAGGAGACCTCGGGTGGGATTTCCTCGAGCTTGATCAATACCCCCTTCATCGAAATATCGGTAATTACGCCACGGTAGCGTTTGTCACCATGAATGATCTCGATGTCTTCAACAAAATGTACCCGCTCATAGCGGCGCTTTTCTTCCATATCGTTTTCTCCATGCGGGTGCGCGGATTATTCTTCGTGTAACTATTCACCATCCACTAGCGGCAGGGGCTTATGGTGCCCATGGAAAGGGCGTCTGTCGCCACGGACGGCGACAGTCGAACGGCCATGGATGGCGCAAAGTGTCCCTTGGAATGGGTGCCATAAGCCTTTGCTGAACAGTTATTTGCTCACTGTTTCATATTAACACGCGTCCCGGACAAAAACACCGGTGCAGGAGAATTTTCTTCACCGGAAATTTTTTGTCCTGATGTGCATATTTTTGCTTGACCTGTGTCCCGATTGCGATTAGTATCAGCGCCGCTCTTGGGGTGTCGCCAAGCGGTAAGGCAACGGACTCTGACTCCGTCATTCGGGGGTTCGAATCCTCCCACCCCAGCCATAAAATAAATTGTGCGCTCTTCGTCTAGCCTGGTCCAGGACACCGCCCTTTCACGGCGGCGACAGGGGTTCGAATCCCCTAGGGCGTACCATTACACACTTTTATCCAGCTTCGATAAAGTTCGGATAAGCCCACAACCCGCCGAAATCAGGCGGGTTTTTTCATTTCTACCATTTCTCCAACTTTCCAAGGTGTGCAGTGGGGTGCGTTGACATCCCCCTCTTTTAGGGGTAGTTATTCAGGTGAGGGACGTTTTTTCCTGGGGTAACTTTTCTAAAAAGGGGATACACACCATGGGCAAGCTCACCGCCACAGCCGTCAAGAACGCCAAACCAAAAGACAAGCCATATAAGAAATTCGACGGGGACGGACTGTTCCTGCTCATCCAGCCAGATGGAAAAAAGTATTGGCGCTGGCGCTACACCTACACCGGCAAGCAGCGTGAGTTGAGCATGGGCGTATACCCCCGCGTCAGTCTCGCGGATGCGCGAAAGAAAGTAGAGAGCGCACGCGATACTCTATATGAAGGCATAGACCCCAGCCACAAGCGCAAGATGGACAAGCGCAAGCAGCAGCTACTTGTTGAACATACCTTCGAGCGTGTGGCGCGTGAATGGCTCGAGCGTAAAGCTGAGGAATGGAAGCCCACCAACACTACCCTGGTAACAGGCCACCTCGAGAGAAACATCTTCCCCTGGATCGGGGATAGACCCATTGCAGAAATTACCCCGCCTGAACTGCTCCAGGTATTGCGTATGATTGAGAACCGTGGTGCCGTCGAAGTATGCGCCCGGATGCGAAGCACTTGTGGCGCAATATTCCGGTACGCCGTCGCTTGCGGTATTGCGGAGCGAGATATTACCGCAGACCTTAGGGGAGCATTGAAGCCACGACGCCGCAACCACCGCCCCGCCATAGTGGATCCTGAAGGGTTCGGGCAACTGCTCCGCGCTATTGACTCGCTTGAAGGCAGCCTGATAGTCAGAACCGCCCTGCAACTGCTGCCCCATGTGTTTATTCGGCCTGGCGAGCTGCGCAAAGGTGAGTGGTCAGAAATCAACTGGGAAGCCGAGCAGTGGGAGATACCAGCCGAGCGCATGAAGATGGACATCCCCCATATTGTGCCATTGTCCCGCCAGTCCTTAAAAATCCTCGAAAGCCTCTACCCCCTGACGTGTCAAAGCAAATATATATTTCCCTCACTGCGCAGCGCAAAACGACCCATATCAGATATGGCCCTCACCACTGCACTGCGCCGCCTGGGGTATGAGCAGGGCACACATACCCCGCATGGCTTCCGCGCCAGTGCTCGAACGCTGCTCGATGAAGTTCTCCGCGAACGGATCGACCTCATCGAACACCAGCTTGCGCACAATGTGAGGGATGCCCTCGGACGCGCCTACAACCGCACATCCCATATCGAGGCCCGGCGCGAAATGATGCAGCGTTGGAGTGACTATATCGAAGAACTTAAATCAACCCCGTTACGCAGTAACGATTGATAGAGGTAGGAGGTTATACCATGGCAATGTCAGCAGCGGAACGCCAGGCAATATATAGAACCCGCAGATCCACCGCCGGGGAAAACGGAGAGCGAAGACTCAACACATGGATCAGCACCGGCGCTGCCCTGGCATTAAAACGCCTGGCGGCATATCACGGCAAAACCCAGCGCCAGATCCTCGACGAGCTTCTCTTCGATGCTGAGGAGGGTATTTTACAGCAGCTACGCAACGACGAAGCAGCCTTCAACCAGTTTCTCGAGCCAAACAGAAAGGACCTAAGCAGATGAACAGATCACTTGAATTGACCTCGGAGGAATACATCCTGGTACGTAAGTTCCGCAGATTGGACGATGACGCCAGAGAGAGGGCAGGGGACTACATCGACGCGGCCCTGGTAAGCCAGACGGCAAAACGTAGAGATCCGGCAACAAGGGAGAGATTCGAAGCGGTAGAGATGATGTTCTCCGCTGGCGCGTAAAAATGTATTTCTGGCGCTTGCTAAAAGCAACCTTGCTAATTCTGCTAAAAGGGGAGGGGACATCATTATGCAGCTATCGCTCAGCGAAAAAGCCCTGATAAGAAGTTACAGGCAGTTAGGCCGACTAGACAGACAACTTGTCTGGAGAATCGTAAAGGCCGGAATGAAGCAAATGGGCCGAAGGATAAAATTTACAGCCTGAACAAAAGCGCCCCCGGCAGTGATGGGCACCGCCAGGGGCAGGCCATAAAATATCTAACCGGGAACCTGCTTTTCACTCTCGATGCCTTGCTCCGAGATATCTTTTCAAATGCCGAAATTCTGCGCGAGCAGCTGGAGGAAAAATAATGGCTCACATACTCGACACCCCTACATCCGACCTGCTTCAGCATTGCAACGAATCCGAGCGACAGCACATCAGCCCCGCGCCTGGATTGCTTACCAGGTTTATGGATGGCGAGCCCTTGCGTACATTTCCGGATCGGCTTCGCCACTACATAGAGACCGCCCTGTATCTGGCCAGGCAGAATGCAACCGCAGACTGGGGAGAGTTCCCCATCCGCCAACGCGCTGCAGCCCTCGACGCGCTGTTTCTGAGTATCGAGCCAAACATTGCCCGGGCAGAAAGGGCACCCGAACTTCTGGCGGTGATATTCACCGGCGATGGGAAGGAGCAAATCGCCTATGATCTGTATACGCTTCGCCAGAAAGTACGGACGGCAGACCGGATTCCGCAAAGCGCAGTGGTGCCGGTCACTCACCGCGAAATCAGAGACACCTCTTTCAGCACTCCAGAGGAGTATCACGATCTGCGCGGGCACCGCCTGTTCGAGGTCGACATATACAGGCCCGAATCTGAGATCCTGGCAGACATGAAAAAACAGATCGAGGCCGTCCATGCTGAGCTGCGCCAGGATGATGCGGATCCGTGGGAAATACCCCGTGGCAGGAAAAATTCAATCCTGGAGGATCGGCTCATCACCTGGCGCATTGCTAAATTCTGGGGCATGAACGCCGGCCTTATAAACAGCGATCCAGCAGAGTGGGAAGAGTTCGCTCTTGTTTTAGCAGGGGAGGGCATACTGGACACGCTATTCCATAAGACAACCGACGCTGAGGTTGTGCTCACAAAGAAACAGTTACAAAAAGCCCAGGAATTAAACGAAGCCCAGGCAGCAGCAGATATATTTATTGCCTGGCTCGATGGCGATCAGTTCGATCCGGACAAGCGTATCAATCGCATGAAAACCGGCGTCAGACGCGAAATTCAGTATGCCGAGAACATCATTGAGGCCATAAGAACGGATCAGGATCCACTCCAAGTTAAAAAGCCAAGTACCTGAATTTTCGGTGATTCCAATTTATTCCAATAATCACAGAAGAGTAAACGAACTTATGTAAATAACAATGGATTTACACCGGAACCACTGCAAGCTAGATTGAACAAAACCAAAGGGGTCAAGTCTGCTTTTGACTAACCTTAAGTGTAAGAATTTGACGCGTTGTTTACAAAATTCCATAATCTGGCAAGGAG
>JBNGCY010000022.1:0-32658 GCA_049975505.1 Desulfuromonadaceae bacterium
GCCGAATCGTTTGATTCTGGCCGGGATCTGCATTGTCTTTTTGCGAGGGCATCAACAATGACAGGGCATACTTTTTTCAATGCTATTGCGATGGAGATACATCTTCTTCCTGCTCAAAGAAAATCTGGCGTTTTATTGCTGCGGAATCCAGGGTAAAACGCAGAATATCCTGGTAAACACCTGTTCCATTTAGCCTTACAAAGTCGCCTACTCTCCCTATCAAAAGACCTCGACATAAATGGCCGTTCAGTGCTATAAGTGCGCCGTATTTTAGACTTGTCTAAATGTTCACCAAGCTGCCATGACCTCTCTCGTGATTAATCAAAGGCGCTCCATGAAACTGGCTTTTGCCCTGTTCAAATACTTCCCCTATGGAGGACTACAACGTGACTGTATCAAGATTGCGCAAGAGTGTGTTGCGCGCGGCCATCAGGTAGATATTTTTGCCCTTGAGGTGAGCGGGGAAGTGCCGGAACCGTTGACGATCACATGCCTAAAAGTGAAGACAAGGGTAAATTACAGGCGCTATGAAGAGTTTGCGAAACTGCTCCAACAGCGTGTGCAAAATGCAGGATATGATGCAGTGGTTGGGTTTAACCGTATGGAAGGGCTGGATTTTTATTATGCAGCTGACCCGTGTTTTGCAGCAAAAGTAGAAGATCGACCGTGGTTTTATTCTCTCTTCCCGCGCACAAAAAGCTTTTTAAGGGCAGAGGAGAAAGTTTTTTCCAGGCATTCCTCTACACATGCATTGTTGATCTCTCCCGCTGAAATGGATAACTTCTCCCGGATTTACCATACACATTTTGAGCGCATGCACCTGTTGCCACCCGGGATTCAGCGCGACCGCATCGCTCCACCTGATTACGCTGAGCGCCGTATGCGGAAGCGCAGCGAACTCGGTGTGGCTGAAGGGCAGAACATGCTTCTTATGGTAGGGTCGGGGTTCAAAACTAAAGGAGTGGATAGGAGTCTGCATGCAATGGCTGCATTGCCTGAGCATATCCGGAAGAATACACGCCTTTTTGTTGTGGGGCAGGATAATCCGCGTACGTTTTTGAAGCAGGCACGTAAGCTGGGTGTTTCTAAGCAAGTAGAATTTATGGGAGGGCGCGATGATATCCCGGATTTGCTTTTTGCAGCAGATATTCTTTTGCATCCAGCATATAGAGAAAACACCGGCACCGTACTACTGGAAAGTGTAGCAGCTCAACTTCCAGTTTTGTGCACTGCAGCATGTGGATATGCATTCCATATCAAAAATGCACAATGCGGATATGTGATACCTACTCCTTTTGTGCAAAAGGATATGAATACAGCCCTCAAATCCATGCTGAATTCGACTGAAATTCATAAGTGGAAGGAGAATGCAGCACGGTATGTTAAAGAGAGTGATTTGTTTAGTATGCCTGAGAGAGTTGTGGATGTGATTGAATTTAAAGCTAGTCAGGTTTATTGACATGATTGGGGCATTGGGGGAAAAAATAAACGCTCATGGTCTTAGGATGTTATTGCTTCCTATGTCATGCTACCTATTGTCATTTTTTCTTCCTGTTGATTCAAGGCTCAACAACAACATCTTTTATGTGTTTGTTCTTATTCCTTTTGTTTTGTGTATAGAAAAAAGAGACATATTTAAGTATTTGGCAAGTTCAACTATATTTAAGCTTAGCATTGCATTTTCATTATATCTTGTCGCACGAAGTGCCTTTTATTTTGATACAAACGTAATATTGTATTTTGAGCCAGCAAGACATTTCATCTCTTGGGCAGTTTTTATGGCTGTCAGTGCAGGCCTCCTTTTGAGGAGTTCTTTGCTTAACTCCATAAAACTTTTAAGCATTTGGGCTTCACTGTGGGGAGCAGGAAACCTGATTTATTTTTATTGGGATCATGATCTTTCAACCAGGCTAATTTACAATGGCCCAGTTTATCATGAAATACTTGGTGCATCGGTTTATGCCTTTTTGTGTGTTCTGGCGGCCACGATTGCAATGAGACCCCAGCATGAATCCTTTGGAATGTACTTCGTCGCAATTGCTTTGCTTGTCTGCGTTTTCATGTCACAAAGCCGTGGAGTTATTTTAGCAGTGCTGGTTTCAATTTTTTTTGCTATTCCTTTTGCACGCATAAAAATAGTGGCGCCTCTCATTGCTGCAAGCGTACTGGCTTTTAGCATAGCCTTTAGCTTGTTCTCGGAGAACCTAGCTAGGATCACTCAGTTAACGACTAGCTATCGCATTGATATCTGGTCGCAAGTTTTAAAGGATAGCTTAGCTGAAGGTACTTGGCTATTTGGGAATTCTTTGCTTGCCAGCCATGAAATCAGTGTTGGCTCTGCAACATTTAATCACATGCATAGTGGCTACTTCGGCACCTATTTCTACGGCGGTTTGGTAGGGTTTATGATGTTGCTCATGTTGATCTTAGGTATTGGTTGTAAAGTCTATGCATTGGGGAAAGAGAATAAAGACCCAATGCCAATAGGCTTGTTTGTTTTTATGGTTTTTATAATATCTACAGATAATCATTTGTTGCTGGATGGGCCAAGTGAGATATGGTTCTATTTTTGGCTCCCTGCTTCAATTTTAATTGCCAAGGAATTGCAAAACAAACATGTAAAACAGTCGAGATCATAGAAATATATTTATATCTGGTGAAATCCGTTTTTATCGACCATAAATTTTTTACAGTCGTTATTGATTCTGAAAAAGTTGGCATTCCCCGGTTTTAAGTGACCATTTTTTTCTCTATAGTCCGTCTTCCAATATTCTTGTTTCCAGTGCAAAAAATGGAAGTATATAAATGTGTTTTTGCTTCTGTTATTTGTAAGCGTGCCCCGGTTCCAATACCATTCGGTAGGGAATACTCTAGAACCATCTTCCCAATTTATTCTGCAATTTGGAGTCGAATAGCACTCTTTGAAATAACACTTCACGCCTAGCTTGTTGTAACCCGGAATATGATGTCTAATCCAGGTGGGGAAGTTCTTATACTTGATAAAAAGCTTACTAAATGCTTTTTCATCAAATTGATGATTTTTTTCATCGCTTAGAACATCTTCCCATCTTTTAACATTTTTAAAAGCATTGCGAAGATTTGATTTGTTGCGAAACAGTGAAAAGTGTCCAGAAATGCGAGTTGCATGACATGAAATTACATCGTTTTCCAATATGCTTTCAGTTAAAAAATTCCTAATATCACCAAATATAACGTCAACATCGCAAAACCCCCAGAAGTCATAATTATCTAAATCTTCTTGGTGTAGATAGCCATACATTGGTTTTAAGTCGCAAAGTTTGTAAGGACGGCGAAGATGAAACTCAATATTTAGTTTCTTGCTAACAAAATTAGCGTATTCATCCTGAGAAATTTTTTTATAGATGACGTTTGAAGGTAAATTTACCGGGGTTGGGTTTTCACTTATTAGGAGCCAATTCACTGTCGGATTGTATCGACATGAAAGTAAAAAAAACTCAAACCAGAAAGGCCATTTCCCGAAATAAGGGACAATAAACATTATTCTTTTCACGTCATCTCCAAAGTGCTTTAAATGATAGTTTCCCTCGCTTATGGTCGTTTTTCTTTGTAAGTATAGGATTTTTCAAGATATTGGCTAATCTAAGACCCATTTTATCGTAGGCAAAATTTTCTCTAGCAAGCATCTTCCCCGATTCTGCAATCTTGTTTGACAGATCATCGTCATTCAGGAGAATGTTGAACTTCATATCTAGCTCATCTAGGGTTTTATATAAAACTACATTTTTCATATCGACAAATCCCAACGCTTTATTTTCGTATTCTCCTTGATTATATGTAAACAAAATGCACCCTGCACCCATGGCTTCAAAATTTTTAGCCATATATTCGCCAAGCCCTATGTCTGCAGAAATAAAAAACTTAATCCTGTTAAGTTTTTCGGCATATTCAGCTAGACTGTGTGTTTTAAATAGCTCAAGTGAGAATCTGTCTTGACATGATTTAATCATTTCTCTGCGCTGAGAATATACGTCATTTCCAAGGCTCCCGATAAAGCCAGTGCGTATATCGCGATTTAGTTTTTTGTCTTGTATAACTCTGGGGTCGTAGCCTTTTGGTAAGAAATATGATTCAAATCCCTCGTCTTTTAATCTTTTCGCCACTGTTGCGCCAGACACAATGATTGTTGGACTATCAAGTCTTTCGTAATACAGGGAAAATTTTCCTTTATATTTGCTGCTGGGCATATAGTTTTGGCACGCATCGTATTCAAAAATAACATGATTGGGTATCCCCTTCATTGTTTTCCATTGACGCATTTCCTTTTTGGTTCTTAGGGTTGTCATAATTCTGTCATATTTAAGGAAGTCAATGCGTGAGAATATTTTTCTAAGATTTTTTTGTTCTTCTGCATTGAGTGGCAAAAAATCAACTTCCATATGCTTTCGCAACGAGTCAGCTAAAAGGTCAAAAGCATGGACTTCGTAACTTTGGGTAAGCCACAGCAATCGCATTTTAAATAACCTCTTCTTGTCTAAAAGGAGCAATCATTGCAAGTGACCAAAAGGTATTTCGCGCAGATTCGTCGGAAAAGCTTTCTTTTAAACAAATAAAACTTTTAGCTGCAAAATTAGTGTCTGCTGCTTTTGTTGTGACAAGTTTTTCTGCAAGTTTATTGTGATCACCTAAGGGGAAGGGCTCTCCATAGCCGGAAACTATCTCTTTTGCTCCGCCGCAGTTGGAGGCAATAATGGGCAGCCCTGCAGCCATTGCTTCTAAAAGGACCATGCCAAAGGGTTCATGGTCTGAAGTGAGGACAAAAACATCGAATGCCTTAAAGTAATATTTTGCATTAGGTACTTGCCCTAAAAACATAACCTTAGATTCTACATTAAGCTTCCTGGCAAGGCCCCTTAAATCTTCTTCTAGTCTGCCTGTGCCTATTAGGACAAGTAGGCTATGGTCAGGTAATCTAGGGACTGCACTCGCAAATCCTTTGATCAAAGTCTGTTGATCTTTGTCCGGGTGCAACCTGCCAACATTTCCAATAATCCAAGCATCATTAGGCAGACCAAGAAATGTCCTTGAGTCTGATCTGGAGAGTTGTTGATCTTGTACTGCATTAATGTTTATGCGGTTATATAACGTTTCAATTTTGGTGTGCGACCAATTTAATTTGTTTCTTATGTTTCCCCTGACTGCATCTGAAACACATATTAGGTTTAATCTTTTGCGAAAGGCTCTTGCAAACAATTGTCTCGAAAGCTTATCGTAGACTCCAAATGCGTGGTTAATGCCACAAACAGGAACCTCTGTAGCCATTAGTGCTACATAGGTTGGCTTATAACGATGAGCTAGACAAAATTTAAAAGATAACGATTTGTGTAGACGCCTGATTGCCCGGATAGGGTTGATCTTAAGCCCCCTAAGTTGCCTGCTCCGGTAGTTTAAAAATATGACTTTGTCCGATTCCGACCCGATGCGGACTTCTTCGTTTTCTTCACCGGTTAGATATACAGTGCAAACCTTATAGGGGGTCCCTTTAAAAAGAGCCGCATACTGTCTGGCACAGTCTAGAAACGGGCCATCGTAACCATGGCATAGTTGTAATACCCAGTCTTGCTGTGTGTCTGCCATATCTTTGTTATCCTCCCTTCCTCACCAACACATCCTCCAGCACCAGGTACTGAAGTTCACTGCCATAAAACATATTCAACGCATCTTCGGGAGAGCACACCATGGGTTCACCGCGGCGGTTGAGGGAGGTGTTGAGTACCACCGCGTCGCCGGTGAGTTTTTCCAGCTCCTCAATCAGTGCGTAGTAGCGTGGATTGGTAGCCTTTTCCACCACCTGGGCGCGGGAGGTGCCGTCTTCGTGGACTACCTCGGGGATGCGCTCTTTCCACTCCGGATTGACTTCGAAGGTGAAGGTCATGTAGGGCGCCGGATGCTCGGTCTGGAGAATTTCGGGCGCGACTCTATCGAGGATGCTGGGGCAGAAGGGGCGCCAGCGCTCGCGGTACTTGATCTGTTCATTGATGCGATCCGCCACCCCTTTCACGCTCGGGCATCCGAGGATGCTGCGGCACCCCAGGGCGCGGGGACCGAACTCCATGCGCCCCTGAAACCAGGCTACCGGGTTGCCCTCGGAGAGGAGCTTTGCGGTTACCTCAGTGATATTGTCGACCTTCTCCCACACCGGTTTCTGGGGGTGGATTTTGCACGCGGCGATACATTCTTCATTGGTGTATTTCGGCCCCAGATACACGTGTTTGAGGGGCTCCACCTCGAATCCCGCCATGTAGGCGGCATATGAGGCCGCACCCAGAGCAGTGCCGGCGTCGGAGGCTGCGGGCTGGACAAAGAGCTCATTGACGTAGGGCAGATCGATTATGCGCTGATTGAGCTTAACATTCAGCGCGCTGCCCCCGGCAAAACACAGTTGCCCCGTCTCTTCAAGAATATCTTTGAGGTAGTAGTCGATCATCTGCAGGGAAAGATCCTCAAACAACTGCTGCACACATGCAGCGTAGTCGATGTAGGGCTGATCCGCCGAGTCACCCTGGCGTTTGGGACCGAGCCAGTCCACCAGCTTCTTGCTGAAATAGTAGCCTTTACCGTTTTCTTTGTAGCGCCGCAGCCCGATGGTATTGACCAGTTGGGTGTTGACCTTGAGTTCACCGTTTTCAAACTGCGCCAGACGGGAAAAATCGTATTTGTGGGGATCGCCGTAGGGGGCCATCCCCATCACCTTGAACTCCCCGTCGAGCATCTCAAAGCCGAGGTATTCGGTCATGGCGCCGTAGAAACCGCCGAGGGAGTCGGGATCGTAAAATTCCTTGATCTTGTGGATTTTCCCGTTTTCGCCATAGCCAAAGAAGGTGGTGGCATACTCTCCCTTGCCGTCGATCCCCAGGATGGCGCATTTGCCTTTAAAGCCGCTTAAGTGATACGCACTGCTGGCATGGGTCAGGTGGTGTTCCACGGGCACAAACGCGACCGTATCCCAGTTGATGCCTAGCTGTGCCAGCATCTTGCGTAGATTGGCCACATTGCGACGGTAGTGGCGGTTGCCGTTAAACAGTGCCATGAGGGCGCGATCCGGGGCATACCAGTAGCGTTTGGCAAAATGCCAGCGGTCGGGGCGCTTGAGGTCTATTTCTGCAAACGGAAAGGCGACAATGTCTACATCGCGGGGTTCGAGACCCGCATATTCGAGACAGAATTTTGCCGCCTCCAGCGGCATGCGATTCTTGGCGTGTTTGTCGCGGATAAAGCGTTCCTCTTCAGCGGCGGCAACAAGTTCAGAGCCGACATATAATGCGGCTGAGGGGTCATGAGTCAGAGCGCCGGAAAGGCCCAGAATCACTTTTGACATCAGTTATTTCTCCGTTTTAATTTGCGGCAAGCGTTTATCAAACCATTCGTGCACGGTGCTATCCTGGTTCCAGTTACGTAAAAAGCGTGCCCTGTCTACTTTGTAATGACGTAAAAACTTCTGGCGCGAATTGAACTCACGCATGGCATCAAGATCAATAACCCACGGAATCTGTTCTTTGAGCAGAAAATTGGTGGCTTTGCAGTCACCATGGTGGATGCCGAGATTATAGAATAATTCAAATATCCGCACCAGTGCGCTGGCAGCTTGAATCTGTGGAGTGCCCTCTATGCGTCCGTCAGAAAAATACTCCGCCACGTCAGGGGCTTCTACGAAGCGGCACACATAATAACCCGTAAGGCGCAGAGGACCAAAGCGTTTTTCCGCCATTGCTACCGCCTGCGGGGTGTTGATACCGCTGATCTTGAGACGGTGGGCGTTCCCCCACGATATGGCAGCGCGGGTCGGGCGCAGGCAGCGCTTCAACAGGTGCCAGGGGTTTTTGATGTTGTAGCGTTTAACTACCCACTTCTCCGAGCCTGATTCAACCCGTACCACGGTGGCGCTGTTGCCATCCTTCAGAACTGTCCCCTGTGCCACCAGGCTATCAGGATCGTTCTCTATCTGATGTATAAACTCAGGAGGCGCATCGCTGCGATGGATGAGGAGTCGCCCGTTTTTGCGTTTGCGGGTAAATTCGGTGCAGGTGCGAAACGCCTTGGCTACATAGGTACGCCGTCTTTTACGTCGCTGTTGGCGGAGTTCAGTGGTGAGGAGTGTCTTCCACTCCGGCAGGGACTGACCACTGACATTGGTGTAATGCGCGAGTGTATCCTCGAACAGGTGCGCGTATGGTGGGGGGATCTGAGCGAAGAACAGACTCAGATTTCTCCGGCTTATGTAGGGGGGAAGTAGAGCTGTTCTGATTTTGGCGCGAATGGCATCACCATCAAGGGTAAACACCTTATCTGCACTCAGGAGAAAGTTGCCCAGATGCAGATCTTCCTGCCATAGACCGTGTTTATGTTGCTGTGCAATAACTTCGGCTAACGATTTAAGCAACTCGAGACGTTCATTATCGTTACTGCAGCTCTCCCAGCGCTCGAGCGCGGTCTGTGCTCCGGATATCATCCGGGTTATCAGTACCGGGATGTTGTCATCTTTGCTAAATCCGGCAAAAAGCAGTTCCGGGGTGGCAATGTCGCGCTGCCGGAGCAACTCGATCCCACGTTTTTCCCGCTCCCAGTAGCGCTGCGCCTTTCTGTCCAGAAAGAGCTTTACCACCACCTGCTCATCGTCCCAGGTTGCGGCGCACACCTGACGGCGTCCCGGTAGACACCTTAAAGTGGTATGGCACTCAAGCCGGGCAGCAGAGGGGTGGTTAAGGTTAAGCTGAAAAGGACAGGTATTGTGGGTCACAAGTCTTAAGCCACTCGAGATCAAATCGCAAAATGAATGCAGGTTAAATTACGCGCCGGACTTTAGCATCTCAAGCGTTTCCGCTCAAGGTGCTTTTACTCCACTTAAGCCTGAAACCACTTGTCGAACCAGGTACGGTGATCCTTTTGCGCCAGGGTTTCAAAGTCCTTTGGTCCGAGCCATACCCCGCTGCAGCCGGGGCATTTATCCATGGGAACCCCGTGAAAGGTTATAGGCTCTATCTCATCCCCGCATTTGGGGCAGCGGTTTTTGCCATAGATGCGGATGAACTCCTCGCGCGCCTGCCGCTTCTGTGCTTCAATCTTCCTTCGTTCCTCTTTGTAGAAATATTCGTTCTCAATCGCTTTTTTGCGCTCTTCCCATAAATCGGTCATAAGCATCCCCCGCTTTTAGAGGTTCCGTTTACGTGTTCGGATTGATCTCAAATCTACAATATGGCCAGCCCCTTTAATGTAAAGATTAGCGTAGCTTTGGGGTTTTTCAACCCCTAACGCCCGAAGATGCTCTTAAACGCATCGTCAATCAGTTTGCGCGTCGGGTCTTCCTGTGAGGACCGGGTTTCCGGCTCTGAAGTGCCTTTCTGCGCAGAATCCTGAGCGGGGGCGATTTTATCCAGCAGGCGCTGTTTCAGGTCTTCCACTGCCTTCCGGGTTGTCTGTTGCGTGAGCGCTCTCTTATCCAGGCTGATGCGCGGCTGGGCGTAAGTGCCTTTCACCTTGAGCGGGAGCAGCGCCCATCCCTCATCATCGGTAAGATAGGCAGCGACATGCCCCGTGCGATCCAGTTCCTCAGTGAGATGAGGGGAAAGACGTGCGTTGAGAGCAAGATCCAGATCCCCGTCGAGTCCGATGCTCCCCTGTGAGCGGGCGCGCACGTTGGTGCCGCTGAAGTCACTCTCGATATGCGCTACTGCATCGCGCACACTGACATCAGCGGCCACGGTGTCGAAGCGGATATCGCGCAACTGCGCCAGGCTCAGAAAACCGGCGAGCTCTTCGGTCAGGCGGGTGCTCTTGATCCGCGCCTGCTGGAGGTTGATGTTCCCTTTGGCGTTGAGGTTCTGTTTCAGACGTTCCTCCAGGGTGCCGGCGCCACTGAATTCGAGATCGAGATTCAGAGTCCCGAACAGGGTGTGTGCCTGCTCCGGCACCAGTGCACTTATCACCGGATCAACATGTACCCCTTCCACATGGGTGGTGCCGCTGTATTTCAGGCCGCGGGGGCGCAGATCCACCTGAGCCTGCTGCGTGAAGGTTCCCTGCGCGAGTGCGCCACTTAAGTTTTCAATGCTGAAGACGTTATCGCGCAGGGTATATTTTACTGCGAAATCGGTGACGCTCAGGCCTTTATACAGCGCCTCCTGCACCTGAATACTCCCGGTCAGATCCAGAGGGATGTCAAAGGGACCGAGCTCCTCTTTACTCGCGGTTTCTTTCTCTACGCCGGAAGATTGATCCGCAGCCGCTGCAGGAGCGGCGGCGGCGGCAAGGAGGGGATCGAGGTCAAAGCGCTGTGCACGCATGGTATGGGTCAGCTGCAGGGGAGTGGCGAACACGTCCGGGCTGGTAAGTTCCATGTGCGCCACGTTGGGGCCGACCTTCAGGGTCAGATCTTCGCTCTGCAGACGAGCATCCGCAAGGTTGAACCCGCCCTCCAGGCGTGGACGTATCCCTTCCACATCGGCCTCCACTCCGTTCAGACTCAGTTCCGCCTCCTTGAGCAGAGATGCCCCGGCGGAGGTTTCCCCTTCAAGATGACTCCGGATACGCAAGGTACCGCTTGGGTTCATCTCCTGTGCTGATTTCACCATCTGCGGTGGAAGGGCGGATAGCAGGGTTTTCACCTCCGTCTCGGGAATGTTCAAATCCAGATTCAGGTGTGGGATGGCATCCAGAGCGCTGATGTTTCCATGGATATCCGCCTTGATTCCGTTGTAATCGAGCTTGAGTGCACCCAGATCCAGGCTTGCCAACGCGGGCTGATAGGTGGCGGTGTAGTTGAGAACAAAGGTCGCCGCATCAATGGGAGCCTCCGGGAGGGCATCCAGATCCAGGGCGATATCCTCCAGGGTGATCTCACCAGTGGAGGTGACTGTCTCAGGATTCGCGTCCACTTGCAGTTGCGCGCTGAGTAAAAGGCGTTTAAGCTCACCTGGAATCGCAGCAGCGAAATAGGGGGTAAATGCTTCTACCTCGAGGTTGTTCAGGGTCAGATCCGCCTTCGCGCCCTGGTGGAGGAGATCAACCTGCCCCGCAACATCGAGTTCTGCCCCATTGATATTTGCGGACATCTCCAGTGGAAACGCCTGGCGCAGGGCGATATTGCGCGCCTTAAGGTTGAAATTGCCGAGCACATGCTTCTGCGGCTTCTCCGGGGCTATAGCGTGATCGATGATCTCCAGGGTTCCATCTTCAAGGCTTAAGTTTGCGATATGCAGGGTGATGGCGGCAGCGGCGGCTCCGGCCCGGGTTGCGGTATTTTCCTGCACCGGCGCGGGCTCCGGGATATCCATATCCGGCTGCGGCTGCACAAGGTCACTGAAATTGAAGCTCGAATCGGCGTGGCGCACGACGCGGATGTGGGGGGCAATCAGGGCAATCTCATCCACTTCGAGGCGAAGTTTGAGCAGCGGCCACAGGCGATAGCGCAGGAGAGCGCGTTCGGCACGGACAAAGGTCTCCGCACTGTTGCGCTCTTTTACCTCGATCCCCTCGAGGACAATGCCGGAGAAGAGGCTGAACTCTATCTTCTCCAATGATACTTCGCGTCCCAGGTGCTCCTGCGCCAGGGGAACAACGGTGGCGCGAATACGCTCCGGAGTGATGAGGACTTTCGCCAGGATGGCGCCACCCACCACAAGCAGGAGCATAATGATAGCGAGGATTGCGACAACCTTACCCAGTCTGCGCATGGTGATTCTCCTGTGGCTCTTATACTGCCCCGAACGGGACACAATATCTCATGTGAACAATACCTCATTGTACACCTTAAGCTCAGGCAGGAACAGATGTTATCGGGAAAATCGCCCCATCAAAGGGCCAAACTGGTTCACCACAGCATACAGATCATGCTAAAGTATGCAGGATAGAAGGTGATGCGGATAACACGGAATAACAGACAGGAGGAGGCGGTTGTGCGGCTGATTATATATCTATGTTTGTTCGGCATCCTGTGCGGGTGCAGCTCCAGCTATCAGAAAACCTTTAAGACCACCGCCTATTGCGGCTGTTCCGAGTGCTGCTCATGGGGGCGCGATTTCCCCGACTTCTGGAACCGGCATTTCGTTGCCGGCCCCAATAAGGGGGATGTGTATACGGGCAGAACCGCCCTCGGCACCAAACCGCGTGAACCCTACGCCGGGCTTCTCTCTGTGGATACCCTTACCCATCCGTGGACATTGCCCCATCGCCTGATTCTGCCGTGGTTCTGGTTCCCCCACGATGGCACTATCGCTGCGGACTGGGCCTATATCCCACCCCGGACCCGCATATACATTCCCGGCTACGGCTGGGGGCAGGTGGAGGACAAAGGCTCAGCCATCAAAGGGCCGCAGCGCCTGGATCTGTTCTTCGACTCTCATTCCGATGCCATGGAATGGGGGCGCAGAACAGTGGTGGGGACGGTGGAACCATAATTCCAAGTATGTGCGCACAGAAAGAGCAGCGTCCATCCTTGACATTCATTCTGCCCTTCAAGCACTATCGGAGGGGCAAATATCCTCTACCCTCAAGCAGCTTGAGTACAATCATGCTACGCTCTTTCGTTCTTCCGGTGCATCCACGCACTCCGCGTCAGAAACTCATCCGACTGGCAGACTTTCTGATCACTTTCAAGCCGGATAAGGTGTAGCTGCTCTATGTGCACCCCGGGAGTGCGCGTGAATCCGGGAATAACCCCTGCGGAATTGTAAAAATAGTGCACCGCGGCGGATAATCTGCCAGATAAACCCGATGATGTGTGGATAAAAAGCATCAGATTGAAACAACACCCGGATTTTCCGTGATTACGGGGGAAACATGCCCGAAATTGACTACTCATCCCTGTTCTTTGTGATCCCGGCGGTTATCCTGCTGGTGCTGCTGTTCCTGCTGCGCTGGATGTTGAAACGCACGGAAAAAAAGCGCTACATCGATATTATCGAAGATGACTACGATGCGGCGGTCCCCACCACTACGCCGCATACGCGCCCGCAGAAAAAAGCGCGCGAAACCCGGAAACGCAGTGTGCGTTCGCGCTTCAGCATTATCCGTCGCATTACCACCATCGGGATGATTGCGATTATCGGGATTATCGCGATTTTCCCCATGCTTGACTACATCCCGGCCGCTCTGTTCTCGGTGATTATCGCCTCATCGGGGGTGCTCATCGGTATCGCCTCGCGTCCGTTTATCGAAAACCTTATCGCCGGGGTGGTCATCACCTTCTCACGTCATCTGCGCATCGGAGATACGGTCCAGATTGACGAGCACTACGGCACCATCGAAGATATCACCCTGATCTACACCGTGATCAAATCCTGGGACTGGCGGCGCTACATCGTGCCCAACTCCCATATGCTGGCAAAAGAATTTGTCAGTCTCTCCCTCAACGACACCTTCCGCTGGGCATATGTGGAGTTCTGGGTCGAGCCTGCGGCGGATCTGGAGCAGATCAAAGAAGAGGCGGTAAAGATGGCGGCCGAGTGCGAACACTTCTCACCGCGTGAGGATCCGAGTTTCTGGGTGATGCAGCTGGACAAGGAAGGAACCTGCTGCTGGCTCGCGGCCTGGGCCGACTCTCCCGGCGAAGCGTGGATGCTATCGAGCGAAATGCGTACCGGTTTGGCAAAGCAGCTCCATGTGCGCAGGATTAAACGTCACCAGTTCAACGTGGAAAATTCTGCCACGCCTGGGAACTTCCCGCCCCCGCTGCATGAACGTAAATCGGGTCCTGATAACCTAAATGCTACAGAGCGTGAAACGGCGTTTTAAGCCCCTTCTTGTTGAATCAGGGGCACATCTGGCATATTTGTCCAGCATGTGATATCCATTGCCACCATAACTTCCTCATAAAGAGGGAGAAGATATGCAATAGCTGAAAGGTTTATTCCGTGGGCTTCTCCTTCCCCGCACGTCTGAAACCCAAATCCGGCTGGCAGGCCCTGATCGGCGGCTCGGGTTTCCGCCTCCTTTTTCTCGCCGCCATCGTCGGTGTGGTGGCCGGGTGCGGAGCCCTGCTGTTCTACTTTGCCACCAACGCATTGGAACATATCGCCCTTGGACTCGGAGGCAACTATCACCCGGCGCATGAAGGTGTGAAAGACGCGGCTGCAGTTGCTGAAGTCAATGATCTGCACATGGATTCGCGCTGGCTGCTCTTTCTCCTCCCCGCCATGGGCGGCCTCTTCAGCGGATGGCTGGTTTTCAAATACGCCCCCGAGGCGGAAGGACACGGCACCGATGGCGCGATCGAGGCCTTTCATCAGCGCGGCGGGGTGATCCGCGGACGTGTCCCCATCGTAAAGACCCTGGCATCCATCGCCACCATCGGCACCGGCGGCTCCGCCGGACGTGAAGGCCCCATCGCCCAGATCGGCGCGGGTTTCGGCTCCTTTGTCGCCGGTAAGCTGCGCCTGAGCACTGCTGACAGACGTATTCTTCTTCTCGCCGGAATCGCCGGCGGGGTTGGGGCAACGTTTCGCTCCCCCCTGGGGGGTGCGTTGTTCGCGGTTGAGGTACTGTATCGCGATCCCGAGTTTGAGCACGAAGGGCTGATCCCCAGTATCATCTCTTCCATTATCGCTTTTTCTCTCTTCGGGGCGGTCACCGGGTGGGAGCCTCTTCTCGCCACGCCCGATTTTCGCTTTGAACAGCCTGCAGAGCTGATCCTGTTCCTGCTCCTCGGATTTTCCTGCGCCCTGCTCGGCGTGGTATACGTCAAAACCTTCTATGGCATCCGCGATCGTTTCAAGCGCCTCAACATCCCCGTATGGCTCAAGCCCGCCCTTGGGGGTCTACTCCTCGGCATCCTCGCCATGTTCGTCCCCCAGGTGCTGGGTTCAGGGTACGGCTGGGTGCAGACCGCGCTCTTCGGCAAGATGGCGCTGTGGGTGATGGTGGTGATCGCCCTGGCGAAGATCCTTGCCACCAGTCTCACCATATCCTCCGGGGGATCAGGCGGGGTGTTCGCTCCGAGTCTGGTGATCGGGGCCATGCTCGGGGGTGCCTTCGGCGCTTCGGCGGAGATCCTCTTCCCCACCCTGACCCAGAATCCACAGGCGTATGTCCTTATCGGCATGGCGGGGTTTTTCTCCGGCGTCGCCAACGCCCCCATCGCCACCCTTATCATGGTCAGCGAGTTGACCGGCAACTACGGCCTGATTGCGCCGCTGATGCTGGTATGTGTGGTGTCGATGCTGGTGATGCGGGACAACAGTATCTACGAAAAACAGGTCAAGGGGCGCTTTGACTCCCAGGCCCATTTCGGTGACTTTGTCATCGATGTCCTTGAAGGGATCACCGTGGGCGAACTGGCCGCGAAGGGGGAAAAGCCCATCCTGGTGCCTGAAGATATGCCGCTGCCGATGATTCTGCGTCTGGTTTCCGATGCCAGATGTGCATATTTCCCCGTGGTCAACAAGGCTGGTGAGCTGGCAGGAATCTTTTCAGTCAACGATATCCGCCGCATCCTCAACGAGGATCTTCCTCCGGGGCTTATCATTGCCCGCGATCTCGCTACCCAGCAGGTGATCTCCGCCTCGCCGGATGAACACCTGACTGAAGTGATGAAAAAAATCACTTCGCGCAATCTGGACGAGATCCCTGTGGTAGAATCGGATAACCCGCGCCGGGTTAAGTACATGCTCTCGCGCCGCGCGGTGCTGGCTCACTATGCCGAAGAGGTGGAGAAAACCCGAATCCTGTATCAGCAGAACTGAACAGCACGTAACCATATGCAGCGCCTATCGCAGGGGGAAAATTTTTTGTAACTATTCACCGGAACTTAAAACAGTCTCAGGTGCTAGAGCCATGGTTCCCGGTGGAAGGGTGTCTGGCTCAGGATAGAGCCAGTCAAGCCTCAGGACGAGTTTATGCGTCCCTGGAACCGGGAATTATGGCTCTTCACACACATGTGGTGAATAGTTACATTTTTTTCTCCCTGTATTTTCATACCATTTAAGTAAGAGGAAAACACTGACTATGCTCGAAATCGGCACAACCCATAATCTTGAAATTCTGAATATTGACGAGCGCGGCGCCACCCTGGCGTGGAATCCGGGGGAGACGGTTCTCCTGCCCCAGAGTCAGGTTCCGCCCCAGAGCACGGTGGGGCAGAAGCTCAAGGTCTTTGTCTACCGCGGGCGCAAGGAGGCATTGATAGCAACCCTGGAGCCACCTGTGGCTCAGAGCGGGGAATTCGCCCTGATGCGGGTGAAGCACACCAACCAGTACGGCGCCTTTATGGATTGGGGGCTGGATAAGGATCTCCTCGTCCCCTTTGCGCAGCAGGGCGAAAAGATGCTCCAGGATCGACACTACATCATCCATGTAGGGGTGGACAACACCGGGCGCCTCATCGGGAGTGCCAAGGTGGAGCGCTTTCTCAATCCTGACACCAGCACCCTGGTGCCGGGGCAGGAGGTAACGGCGCTGGTATGGCAGTTCACCGATCTGGGCGCGAAACTCATCCTCGACAACACCTGGGCGGGGCTGCTGTACCGCAGCGAAATTCCTGCGGGGTTGAAACGCGGCGACCGAATACAGGTGTACATCCAGCGCGTGCGTGACGATGGCGGAGTGGATGTCTCCCTGAGTCCGGTAGGGAAGGCGGCGCGCGACCAGGCCGCAGAGCGCATACTGCGCGAGTTAAA
Source organism: Desulfuromonadaceae bacterium (assembly GCA_049975505.1). Lineage (GTDB taxonomy): Bacteria > Desulfobacterota > Desulfuromonadia > Desulfuromonadales > Desulfuromonadaceae > JAIVHC01. The sequence goes on from JBNGCY010000022.1 coordinate 16,647, forward strand.
GAAACAGCCCCACCTTCCCCTGCACGATGGCAGCAGCCCCGCGGAGATTGAAGCGGCGCTGGGTTTGAGCAAAAAAGCGTTCAAGCGCGCTGTCGGCAACCTGTACAAGGAGGGGAAGATAGTCCTTAAAGGTGATGGCATCCACCTCAAGGCAAAGTCCGGAAAGTAAACAAGCAGTTCGTTAAAAAGCGCCAGAAATAATTCCCCTTTCTCTGGCGTGAACAAAATGATTTAAATACCCAGAAAGCATAAAAAGCTCTTTAATTTCAGAAACTTCTCTTTTCCATAGCGTAGAGCTACGTTTGAACCAAAGGATAACCACGCCGGTTCAAACGGAATTCGGGAGATCCCCGGATTTTTACGCAGGAAAGGAGAACTGCCATGCTCTACGTTCAATTCATGTTTCTGTTGCTGATGCTCTATCTGGGAAGCCGCTACGGCGGTATCGGTCTCGGAGTGGTCTCGGGTATCGGGCTTGCGATCGAGGTCTTCATCTTCCAGATGCCCCCCACCTCGCCACCCATCACGGTTATGCTCATCATTATGGCGGTGGTTACCTGTGCCTCCATTCTCGAAGCGGCCGGGGGACTCAAGTACATGCTCCAACTCGCTGAACGCCTCCTGCGCTCGAACCCGAAAATGGTAACCATTCTGGGACCTCTGGTAACCTACACCATGACCTTCATGCTCGGAACCGGGCATGCGGTATACTCTGTCATGCCCATCATCGGCGATGTGGCCCTGAAGAACAACATCCGCCCGGAGCGCCCCATGGCTGCGGCATCGGTGGCTTCCCAGATGGGGATTACCGCCAGCCCCATCTCTGCCGCAGTGGTGTACTACCTCTCCCAGCTCACCGACATTGCCCCGAACATCACCCTCCTGAGCATCCTCGGGGTTACCATCCCCGCGACCCTGCTCGGGGTAATTGCTGCATCCATCTACAGTCTGCGCCGTGGGGCAGAGCTCAAGGATGACAAGGATTTTCAAAAACGCATGCAGGATCCGGTGTATCGCAAACGCATTGAGGAAACTACCGCCACCACTCTGGGCGAGGTTCTCCCTGCGTCGGCACGCCACGCGGTGATTCTGTTCGGCCTTGCTCTGGTCACCATCGTCATTATCGCGATGTTCCCCGAAATCCGCACCATCAGTGGAGCGGAAAAACCCATCAAAATGTCAATAATCATTCAGATGATGATGCTCGCCTTCGGTGGCCTGATTCTGCTGGTCACCAAAACCAAAACCGCCACAGTGCCTGAAGGGGTGGTGTTTAAATCCGGGATGGTCGCGGCCATAGCCATCTTCGGGATCGCGTGGATGAGCGATACCTACTTCACCTTTGCCCTGCCCAGTTTCAAGGAGGGGATCATCGGGATGGTACACGCCTATCCATGGACCTTCGCCCTGGCGATGTTCGTGGTCTCCGTAGTGGTTAACAGCCAGGCCGCCACCTGCCGCATGATGCTCCCGGTAGCGCTGGGGATGGGACTCTCTCCGGCTCTGGTGATCGGGATCATGCCCGCCAGTTACGGCTACTTCTTCATCCCCAACTATCCGTCGGATATCGCCACGTGCAATTTTGATGTCACCGGAACCACCAAAATCGGCAAGTACTACTTCAACCACAGCTTCATGTTTCCGGGCCTGATCGGGGTGGGAACCGCGTGTTGCCTGGGGTATCTGATCGCGCAGGTGCTGATCTGATGTAGGATATCGATTCCCTCCCCTTATGATAGGGGAGGGTCAGGGTGGGGATAATGACCGTCAGGGCATCTTTACTGGCGCAACACCCCCATCCCGACCTTCCCCCATCGAGGGGGAAGGAGTAAGCCAACGCGAAGGGTATTCATTCATCTTTGGGCAAAATAATGCCGCTCCGGACGCCCGACACTACCGTACACCACATCCGCATACACCTCGCCGGTAGTGGTCATGTACTCCAGATAGCGCCGGGCGGTGGAACGGCTCGCGCCGATCAACTCCCCCACCTCTTCGGCGCTGAATCCGGCACTGGTATAGGTGGCAAACACCTGGCGGATCTTGTTCAGGGTGATAAGGTCGATCCCCTTGGGAACCCGGGGCGTATCTTCCTGGCTTTCCCCGGTGCCTGAATGGGGATGGAGAAGGCGATCAATATCGCGCTGCTCCAGTTTATCTCCCCTGCTGAGGGTGGAGTGATGGGTGGCAAAATTGCGCAGCGCCTCTTCAAAACGGGGAAACATCACGGGTTTTACCAGATAGTCAAACGCCCCGTTGCGCAGGGCCTGCTGCACCGCATTTACTTCACGGGCTGCGGTTATCAGGATCACATCCACCGCCTGGCCGCGGGCGCGCAATTCATGGAGCAGATCCATGCCGTTGCCATCGGGCAGATAGAGATCAAGGAGAAGCAGATCCGGTTCGAGCACCTCTGCCATCTCGCGCGCTTCGGCGCAGTTCAGCGCGGTGCCCACTACGCTGAAACCCTCTACCTTTGCCACCAGGCGTGTATGCAATTCGGCAATGCGGGGGTCGTCCTCCACGATGAGTACGCGTAATTCAGGCATCAGCTCCTTTGCCTTTCTGCTTCTTGGGTATAATCAGGGTAAACATTGCACCCCCCAGCGCGGAGGCGGAGATGTTCAGCTCTCCGTGCAGCTCATCCACATAGCGCCGCACCAGATACAGCCCCACTCCGTGGCTCTGGTGTTCTCCATAGGCAGCCTCCTTGCTCGTATACCCTTTACGGAAGATTGCGCTCGCTTCCCGAGGCGCGATGCCGGGGCCGGAATCCTCCACTTCAATAATCAGATCATGCCCCATGTCGGTCATGGACAGGTGCACCATCTGCCCCGCTTCGGGGCGCTTCACTGCGGCCTCGAGGGCGTTTTCGAGCAGATTTCCCACAATAGTTACCAGTTTCGCCACGGGAAAATCCGCCGGAATATCGTGCATGCTGCTCTCAGGGTCAAGACTCATCTCCACCTTGAGTTCACGCGCACGGTTGAATTTGCCCATAATAATGGCAGCCAGGGCCGGATTGGACACCACACTGCTGACCGTGGTGATAAGACTCTGAAGCCCCGAAGTTTCGCTGTTTACCAGCTCAAGGGCTTCTGCATATGCCTCCAGTTGGAGAAGGCCGGCGAGCATGTGCAGTTTGTTGGAGTATTCATGCGCCTGGACGCGCAGCATCTGGCTGAACTCCTCACTCTGACGCAGTTGCTGTTGGAGGCGGTGGATATCCTGCAGAGGGCGGAAGTTGGCAACCAGGCCGTGGTTGCTCGCGGAATAAGCTATCTCCACACTCGTGAACAGAAGCTCTCCCCCGGCATAGTCCACCTCGCGCAGGGATGTCCCCTCCTGACTCAACAGCAGGGTTCTTAATGGTCCCGGCGCCAACACCTCTTCCACCCTGGCGCCCACCAGATCGTCCTTTCCCTTCAACCCCAGATAGACAGAGGCAGCGCGGTTGATCAGCCGGATCTCGCCGTTGCCGTCCACCGCGAGAATCCCGGCGCTGATCGCCTCAAGAATCGCCTGGCGCTCCAGGTACAGAGCGGATATCTGGCGCGGCTCCAGCCCCAGGGTCTGGCGCTTCACGTACCCGGCAATAGCAGAGGCGCTCAGAAGGGTGATCACCAGGAGCATCAGAACCAGGGTCGCGGGTTCACGCTGGTAGCCGGCCACAATCTGAGCAATATTCTCTTTGAGATAGCCCACCGCGACAAACCCGAGCACCTCACCGTAGGGATCGCGCACAGGGGCAAAGGCGCGCAGGGAGTTCCCCAGGGTTCCGCGCGATTCCGATATATACGCTTCCCCCTGTAAAGCCTGAAATTCATCCCCGCCCACAAAGGTCTTGCCGATATTCTCCGGATTCGGGTGGGAGAGACGTACGCTGTTGCGATCCGCAACCACGATAAATTCGGCCCCGATTCGGGCACGAATGCGCTCCGCCATGCTCTGAATCCGCCCGCTTCGATCCCCCTCCTTGAGTGCCTGCTCCACCCCGGGCGTCTGCGCCAGGGTTTGCGCAATGTCCAGCGCACGTCTGCCGATCTGGGCCTGGGAGATATCTGCGATGAAGGTTGCAAAAATGGCTCCACTCACCAGCAGCTGCGCCAGGACTACCGCCGACACCAGAATCAGCATCTGCCCCTGCAGGGAACGCGGGATCAGGCGGAAAAGAACTCTCAGGAGAAGATCGAGTTTCCTACTCAAGCGTCCCGCTCCATGCGCGTGAGCGCTCCACCGCCTGACGCCAGCGCTGCAGGAGGCGCTGCGCCTGTTCTCTTTCCATGGCGGGGGTGTAGTGCCATGCCGAGTGCCAGCGCTGCGCAAGTTCGGCACTGCTGTTCCAGAAGCCACTCCCCAGCCCGGCCAGATATGCCGCCCCCAGGGCGGTGGTTTCGGGGATAGGGGGTACATCCACGGGCACTCCGAGGATATCCGCCTGGAACTGCATGAGGAAGCGATTTGCCACCGCCCCGCCGTCGGCACGCAGCTGTTTGAGGTCGATCCCGGCTTCACGCTGCATCGCCTCCACTACATCGGCGCTCTGATATGCGATACTCTCCAGGGCGGCGCGCACCACATGCTCACGCGTGGTCCCACGCGTGAGCCCCACAATGGTACCGCGCGCATACGCATCCCAATACGGCACGCCCAGCCCCGCGAGAGCAGGGACAAAATACACATCGGCGTTGCCATCCAGTGCGGTAGCGAGTTTTTCCGTCTCCGCCGCATCCTCGATCAGCCCCAGACCGTCGCGCAGCCACTGAATCGCAGCTCCGGTCACGAAGATGGAACCCTCGAGGGCATAGGTCACCTCCTGGCCTTCCAGTCCCCAGGCAATGGTGGTGAGGAGGCGTTCGCTGCTGAACACCGGAGCATTGCCCGTGTTCAGCAGGACAAACGAGCCCGTTCCGTAGGTGTTTTTCGCCATCCCGGGGGTGTGGCATCCCTGCCCGAAGAGGGCGGCCTGCTGATCTCCCGCCACCCCGGTAATTGGAATCTCCTGGCCCCAGAACACCTCCGGGGCAGTAACGGTGAAAAAACCGGAGGAAGGTTTCACCTCGGGGAGGATGGCGCGCGGGATATCCAGGCGCCTGAGGATATCGGCATCCCAATCCAGCGTGGAGATATTGTAGAGCATGGTGCGCGAGGCGTTGGAGTAGTCGGTGGCGTGGCAGGTGCCGCCGCTGAGTTTCCACAGCAGCCAGGTGTCGATGGTGCCGCACGCGAGTTCCCCGCCTTCGGCGCGGGCGCGCACATGTGGATCCTGCAGGAGCCAGTGGATCTTGGTGGCGGAAAAGTACGGGTCGATGAGCAGGCCGGTGCTCCGGTGCCACTGCGCCTCGAGACCTTCCCCCCTGAGCTGATCGCACAGAGGGGCGGTGCGCCGATCCTGCCATACAATCACGCGCCCCACCGGTGTGCCCGTGGCGCGTTCCCACAAAAGGACACTCTCACGCTGGTTGGTAATCCCGATGGAGCAGATCTGCTCCGGTTGAATCCCGCCGTGCTGCAGGGCGGCATGGATTACCTGCAACGTGGTGCGCCAGATCTCCCCGGCATCGTGTTCCACCTGACCCGGTTCAGGGTAGTACTGGGTGAATTCGCTGTACGCGCGTCCGCACACCTCACCCGCATGGTTGCAGATGAGCACCGTGGTCCCGGTGGTTCCCTGATCGAGGGCGAGGATGTATTGGCGCATAGGCGGACTCCCAAAACCACAACATCACAACATCACAACATCACAACATACAAGGGGCGCACCGATGTATGCGTCCGTATTCGTACGCTCCCCCTCCTTATCCAAGGAGGGGGCCGGGGGGGGGGGTTGAGAACCGCAGGAATGATCAAAACCCACACCACCCCCTGACCCCCTCCTCTTGAGAGGCGGGGGAACCCGGCGGAGGATCGAGAGCAGGATGTGGAGTGAACTCTGCCCATCAACCACATCACTTATTCGTAGGGGCACACCGGTGTGTGCGCCCTTGCATACAAAACAGCAAACACGAATCAAAGGCGAACGCAGTTCACCCATACCATAGTGCGGTGCAAAGGGGAGGAATATTTTTATCCCTGCATATTCACGAGTACGCGGCGCTTGAGCTGGCCTTTGAGCATGGCATCGATGCGGCTGTTCAGCTCTTCGAGGCCGACCTCTTCGCACATGCGCGGCAGTTGCTCCACTTTCCCGGCTCCGGCAAGGTAATGCCATGCCTGGCGGCGGCGCTGCATGGGACATTCGGCGGAATCGATCCCGATCAGCCTCACCCCGCGCAGGATAAAGGGAAATACATTGATATTGAGTTCCGGAGAACCCACCAGCCCGCAACAGGTCACAACACCGTCGTAGTGGGTCGCCTTTATCGCCGCTGCAAGCATCTCGCCCCCGACACAGTCCACCACTGCGGCCCAGCGCGGTTTGAGCATGGGGCGCTCATTGCCCTGGGTAACCTCTTCACGCGTGATAACATCATGAGCTCCCAGAAAACCCAGATATTCCGCCTCTTCACTTTTACCCGTGGCGGCGGTCACCTGATAGCCGGCACGCGCCAGCAGAGCTACGGCAACACTGCCCACTCCGCCGGTAGCTCCGGTAACCAGCACCGGATCAGTGCCGGAAATGCGGCTCGACTCGATGATCTCACGCACAGAAAGCGCGGCTGTGAGTCCGGCTGTACCAAACATCATACTTTCTTTAAGGGTCAACCCCTCCGGCAGGGGCAGCGCCCAGGAACTCGGAACCCGGATCATCTGCCCGAAACCGCCGTCGGTTTCCATCCCCAGGTCGTAGCTGGTTACAATCACCTTCGCTCCGGGTTCAAATGCTCCGTTGCTGCATTCCACCACTTCACCGGCGGCATCTATCCCCGGCGTATGCGGATAGTTGCGCGTCACCCCGGGGTTCCCCGTGGCGGAAAGGGCATCCTTATAGTTAAGGGATGAGTAGTGCACCTTTACCAGCAATTCCCCTTCGGGGAGATCTTCGATACTGCGCTCGACAATGTTGCGCTCAAAACGTTTCTTCTCCGGTTGCGTCACCTGCAGGGCTTTAAATAAAGTAGACATACATTTCCTCCTTCGGGATGAGTGTGGTTCTCATTACCGTTACCGGCTGCGTTTACAAACGCGCTAAAGCGCTCTATACTTTCTTTATTCGTAACCATTCAGTAAGGGCTTGTGATACCCATGGAAAGGGCGTCTGTCGCCACGGACGGCGACAGTCGAACGGCCATGGACGGCGCAAAGTGTCCCTTGGAATGGGTGCCACAAGCCATCGCCGATAGCTGTAGTGAAGTTACATTCAAAACAAGCATAACCTGCCAAGGCGCAGATCTCAATCTCTCATCTTTTGTGGAGCGTATCCATGCCTGAAACCGCCCCTGAACCCGTAACGCAAAACAGCCCGCCCCACGGCAAGTGGCGCCCGCGGGTGCTTAAATCAGTGCGCCTGTTACTGTATACGGCGGCGGTGATCCTCCTGATTCTCACCCTCCTCCCCGCAGGTCTGCGCCTGGGTGCAGAACACTGGCTCAACAAACAGCCCGGCATCGCTGCCGAAATCGGGAATATCGATTTAAATCTCTTCAGCGCCACCTTTGTACTGGAGGATCTCCGGATCGAATACGCAGGGACGCCCCACGCCAGAGTCGAGCGTCTCGCGATAGGGGCGAAATATCTCCCCCTGTGGCACAAACAGGCCTTTATCGACTACGTGGAACTGGACGGAGTGCTTCTGGTTCTGGAACAGGATAAAAACGAGATGATCGAGCCTGGCGCCGGATTGCGTATCGGTGGTCTGCCCCTGCCCCGGACAGCGGCAGAAAAACAGAACGCAGAACCTCAAGCTGAGGAGGAAACGGCTACACCATGGGGATTCGGCTGGAACCACATTGAAATCGGGGATGCCGAAATCGTGTGGCGCCAGCCGGAGTGGAGTGCAGATCTGGTCATTGAACAGGCACACTTCAACGATGTGGCCAGCTGGCTTCCGGATAACATCAGCGAGTTGCGTCTGCAGTTGCGCCTTAACGATGCTCCCGTGGCAATAAGTGCGCAGACACGCCCGTTCGCCTCGCGCCGCAGCGCCAGAGGGCATGTGCAGGTAGAGGGTTTTGATCTGAGCAAATTGGCTCATGTACTCGCTCCTGTGGGAATACATGATCTGAACGGCATATTCTCCTGCGATCTCGAACATGAGATTTCCCTTGAAAATCTCGACGATATCCGTCTCCAGTGGAATGGAGACCTGGAATTACAGGGCGCCGAACTGAGCACTCCGGAACTTTATGTTGCCCACGCCGCCCTGTACTGGAATGGTACAGGGGCAGTCTCCACTGCCACCGGCGACATTACCCGGATCAGCGTCGAAAACCATATCGAGGTTCCAATCCTGGACGCGCAGGCACTGGCAAGTGGCATGGCCCTTCATCAGGAGGGGCTGAGCTGGGATGGCGATCTGGAGAGCACCCTGGAACCCGGGAAGACCCCGGATATCCATTTTAATGGAGACCTGAAAAACACCGGCATGCGGGTTACGGATCAGAACAGGGGACGCCTGCTCGCCTCCTGGGACACCTTTGAAAGCAATGGGGTGGCGTTCAGGGATATGCATCTGGAGATAGAACAACTAAGCCTGGCAAACCTCGTGGCCCTGCGCCCATCGAGCGCGGCGACAGACTCAGAACCTCCTCTGATCCGCTGTGATCATCTTCGCCTTCAGGATCTGTCCTTTGATCCGGGAAGAGGGGATAAAAACGCCGATGTGGCTCTTAAAGCCCTTGAACTTGAGGGGCTTGGAATGAAACTGATCCGCTATGCAAGCGGCCACATGAACATCGAGCAGTGGAGCTCTTCCGATGTGGCTGCGGCGAACGCAACGCAGGATTCAGAACCCTCGGAAGCGCCAGAGGAAATTCCCTCCGCAGAGGGCGAGAGCCCGGCTTCTGCGCTGAGCTGGCGCGTCGGGAAAATACACATCCACGGCGATTCATATGTCCATTTTACCGATATCAACGCTGAGCCGGATGTAAATATTGAGCTCAATGCCATCGATCTGCGTGTGGATGAGCTTGACAGCGCCGCTGCGGATACGCGCAATCCAATCCGGCTTGACGCCAGGCCGGGGCGCTTTGCCACCCTCAACGCCCATGGAAATATCAGCGTTCTGGCTCCGCAACCGGAAGGGAGCATGGATCTTAAGCTCCAGGGGTTCCAACTCTACAGTATCGCGCCCTATATAGAGGAAGTTATCGGGGCGCGGGTCGAAACCGGAGAACTGGATTTTGTGGGTAAAGCCTCCCTTGAGGACAACATCCTCATGCTGGAAAGCAGCACCAATCTGCGCTCGTTCACCCTCGGAGAGATGACCGCCGCCCAGCAGGAACGCATCTCTGCCAATCTGGGGATGCCTCTTTCGCTGGCGCTGGCACTTCTGCGGGATAAAAACGGAGATATCCACCTGGATATCCCGATATCCGGCGACCTGTCGAGTCCGGATATCGCCATCGGTCCGGTGGTGCGCAAGGCATTGTTCGGCGCGGTCCAGGAAACCATCAAACTCGCGCTCAAACCCCTGGGCATTCTGAGTGGAGCGGGGAAACTCCTCGGCATAGGGGGGGAACTGAAACTGCAACCGCTCGAGTTTGCGCCCGGAGAAAAAACCCTCACCGCTGCGGAGACAAATCTCAAACCTCTACGCGAACTCCTGGGCCAACGGCCACATCTGCGTGTGATTCTCAGCGCTCCTCTGACTCTGGCTGACATTGAAGCCCTGCAGGCACAGCATGATACAGCGCGCACGGACAATCAGGAGAAAACCAGGAGAGAGGTTAAGAAAGGTGAAAAGCAGGAGCTATCGGAAGAGCAGCTCCGTACCCTGGCAATCCCTGTCCTGCAGGAACGCCTCTACAGGGTCAAGGGATGGCTTCTCGACACCGGTGAAGTGCATAACAATCAAGTACTCCTTACCCAGCCGCGCCTGAATACGGAAACCGGCAAGCCCCGGGTTGAGATGCGCTTTTAGTTTTTCTCTTCAAAAGGACTTAAGTTATGAAGCCTTACATCCCGGCGTGGCGAAATACCCTGGTTATCCTGTGTCTTGCTCTGGTACTGGGTGCCTGTGCGGTGAACCCGGTTACGGGGAAAAATGAACTTGCGTTTGTGCCCGAAGCCACCGAGATCAGCATGGGGGCGGAGCAGTACGGACCCGGACGTCAGATGCAGGGAGGCGACTACACCACTCACCCGGAGATTGTCGAATATGTACGCTCAGTGGGGCAGAGACTTGCTGCCGTGAGTGACCGCGCCCTGCCGTATGAATTCCACGTTATCAACGACGGCACCCCGAATGCCTGGGCTCTGCCGGGAGGGAAAATCGCCATCAACCGCGGCCTTCTCACCGAGCTCAAGAGCGAGGCTGAACTCGCCGCGGTACTCGCACACGAGATCGTCCACAGTGCGGCACGTCATGGCGCGAAAAACATGGAACGCGGCCTGTTGCTGCAGGGTGCGGTTCTGGCTACATCTATCGCCACCAGCAACAGCGAATATGCCGGCCTCGCCACCGGAGGAGCAGGAATGGCGGCTCAGCTTCTCACACATAAATACAGCCGCAGCGCCGAACTCGAAGCGGACTACTACGGCATGCATTACATGGCCAGAGCCGGCTACGACCCTCAGGCTGCGGTGGAGTTGCAGCGTACCTTCGTCCGTCTTTCTGAAGGGCGCCAGAGCAACTGGCTTGAAGGGCTTTTTTCCACCCATCCCCCTTCGATGGAACGGGTTGAAGCCAATATGCGCACCGCAGCGGAGCTGGGCCGTGGTGGAGAGATCGGAACAGAGCGCTACGCGCAAAAGATGGCACCGCTGCTGCGCGATCAGCCTGCATACGAAAAATACGTGCAGGGGAGGGAAGCACTTAATGCGGGCAATATGGATAAGGCTCTTGTTCTGGCTGAGGAAGCCCTGGCCCTGCAGCCGAAGGAGCCGCTGTTCCACAGTCTGCGTGGGGATATCCGCCTGAAGCAGGGACGCTATAAAGATGCCATCACCAATTTTGACCGCGCTCTCGCCCTGGATGACTCCTATTTCCACTACTACCTGCAGCGCGGGCTTGCATACGAAAAACTCGGCAACCCGCAACTTGCACAGGCCGATCTGCAGCGCAGTACCCAATATCTTCCCACCGCGCCCGCGCTCAACGAATTGGGGCAGCTGGCTCTCAAGCAGGGAAACAGCAGTGAAGCCAAAGAGTACTTTGCTGCCGCCGCATCTTCAGACAGTGCGGCGGGGCAGGCGGCTAAACGTGCCCTGGTGCGCCTCGATATAGGAGACAATCCGCACAAGTACATCAGCCTCGGGGGAGGGCTCGGCACGCATGGCTATCTTATGCTGCAAATCCAGAATGAAACAGAAATTCCCCTTACGGCGATGCACATCCAGATAAACTATGTGGACAGCAACGCCAACCGCCGTCGCGCCACTCTGGAGGTAAACAGCGTTCTTCCTGGAAGGGGGAAAATACAGCTGAGTACCAACATCGGCCCTCTGAGCAGCCTGAAAAATGTAGAAGCTAAGATCCTTGGTGCAAGCGTAGCAGAAAAGACTTAAACGAAAATGTTCATATACGCAGAGGTGGAATGTTTATCCTGCTGCAAATAAATGCGCGCCTTCTGGTATTATCAACCTGCAAGAGTATGTACTATCTGAATCATCAAAACCGGTTGTGGCAGGTTGGTTTTGATCTCCTTTCTTCCTACAGTAAAATAGAGCAAAACAGAAAAGCCGGTGCGGATGCCTCCCCGCCCGGCTTTTTTGTTTTCTCCCGGCTCTCATCACATCCTCATTTGGCGCTCATGCAGCTCTAGCAGAACCGGTGTTGAATGCTCCCCGATTCAACAGTCCGCACACATTTATTTGCACACATTTAAGCTGGAGATCCAACATGAAAACCTCTGCCCCTCTCTTGCGCCTTAAACCAAGCGCCAGTCCGCATGAACAGTGCCCAGATTACGATTCCGCCTCTCAGGCATGCCGGATTGGCATATCACAGGCTAAGCCCACCGCGCGGCAGCGCTCCATCTACTGCACCAGCGATGACTACGACAACTGCCCCATCTACCTGTGCAACGCTCTACGCCAGAGCAGATCCTGTGGTCTGGATCGCGAAAATCTGCGGGTAAACGGAAAATAGATGAGATGGCAGGGCAACAAGGTTCAGGTTTTAGGACTGTAGTGGCGTTTGAGCCAGCGGCTCAGGCCATCCATGCCGGGGAAGAGTACCCGCTCGGTAATATTCGCCTGATCGAGTTTGTCCCTGACCTCCCACTTCAAATCTGTAGGAATCACAATTTTGCGCCACAAGCCGGGATGGGAAATAAGCCAGTCATCCATAACATCCCTGACACCGGGCATAACTGAAAAAAAGCCGAATTGATTGATAATCCGCTCATCAATGGAAGGTGGTTCAAAGAAAAGCGGAGTCTCATTGGATGAAAGGCGCTCGAACTCCGTCAGGTTGGAGATACTCTCCGCCAGCATCTCCACAGTGAACACATTGGCGCCCTCCTGGTACAAGACCGTTCTCAATGCATCGGGCAGCAATTTATGCGCTAAAAGATAGTTGACCGCCCATATCACCCCGTCGGTGTCAAAACGTTCCAGATTTGCAGTAGCAAAATGCAAGGCAACATAGGGAGAATATGTCCAGTCGAGCAATCTGGTGGGCAATCCATAGTGCTGCGCAACCGAAAGCCAATGCCAGAAGGAGTCGCGCTCGACTACATTCTGGTGTGCATATTTTTTAAAGTTACGCAGCAGATGGCGTTCCAGGGTCGCATAGTCCCCATCCAGGCGAATTAACGTGGTTTCCAGGCGATAGTCCACATCTGAAAGCCCCCGGAAGGCATACCTCGAACGAAAACGCCCGATATCCTCATTCCAGGAATCGGCGAACAATTCATCCTGCAGTTCCCCCCAGCTTTCAACCCTGACCTCATTCATAATATCCTTCATCATCCCTCAATTTTCAAACCTGAACGTATGCGCAGAATGTGTTAGGTATAAGTTTGATGTTAGAAACAGAGTTTATCCCTTTATTGATGCTTTCGCAAAAAGCGCCAGATGCAAGGCGCGTGATGGTCTCTGTAGAGACGTTGCATGCAGGGTCTCATACATACGTCGAAGCAAAGAGACAATTACGACTGTTTCTGTAATGGCGCAGCAGTTGGCGAATTTTTGTGACGCCATCTTTATTACCTCTAAAACGAAGTAAAAGCTGATGTAAAGTGATTCTGTACCTGATTCGTTCAATTTGATACTATCTGGCGGATATTGATTTTATTCATCAAACATGGAGATCCAGAGCCTCATCATTTACTCAATAACCCAGCATTCACGTGGGCTTCTACACCAAGCTCAAGAGGTGATCAATGGAAAATATTCTTTTTGCCCTGGGGCTGACACTGTTAGCGGGGCTTTCCACCGGTATCGGCAGCGCCATCGCGTTCTTTGCGCGCAAAACGAACTACCGCTTTCTTGCCATATCCACCGGGTTTTCCGCCGGGGTGATGCTGTATGTATCTTTTGTGGAAATTTTTTTCAAAGGAGCTGAGGCTCTAACTCAGGCGTACGGAGAGTACTGGGGCAACTGGGTCAATGCAGGCTCGTTTTTCGGGGGTATTCTGTTTATCGGCCTCATCGATAATCTCATCCCCGAGGCGGAAAACCCCCATGAGGTACATACGCGTGAAGAGGTTGCCCCCATTGCCAACCCCGATGCGCCCCTACCCGATTTCGATGCCATTGCCGCCATGGGTCCCGAGCACAAACCCGGAGCGCACGACCATCGCCTCGAAAGCAACAAACTGCTGCGCATGGGGATGTTCACCGCCCTTGCCATCGGGATTCACAACCTCCCTGAGGGTCTGGCCACCTTTCTCGCCGCCCTTCACGACCCGAACATCGGAATTGCGATTGCAGTAGCAATTGCCCTGCACAACATTCCGGAAGGGATCAGCGTTTCGGTGCCGGTATTTTACGCCACTGGGAGCAGAAAAAAGGCTTTTGCATATTCGTTTTTAAGCGGCATCGCCGAACCTATCGGTGCCCTGGTAGCATATCTGGGGGTATATCTGTTTATGGGTCAGGGCAATGAAGCTCTTCCCCCGCAGGTGATGGGGATTATGTTTGCCGGGGTCGCGGGTATCATGGTGTATATAAGTATCGATGAACTCCTGCCCACCAGCCGTGCCTACGGCAAAGGTCATGACAGTATATTCGGTCTTGTGGGAGGAATGCTGGCCATGGCAGTGAGCCTGCTTCTCATGCAGTAACTTGTTGTCGGGCGTAACTGTAGCTTCGCAGATATCGGATATCTTCTTATAGCTGAATTTTACAAAACACGGGTAAAATAATATCGTAACTACACCCACGGCCCACATCTTTGATATGTTTCTGTAGGAGACTCTGATTTCCAAGCATGCCAAACCAGGCTTTCGGCTGAAATCATCCCCTGAATAACACTGTAGAAAACGCCTTCAGGCGTGATTGTTTGCGGTTAAAGCCGCTCCAAAAGTGGTGAATTCCCGAAAAAAAGGAGCTGAAAACACTATGACACCTTCCAATCTTCTGGTCGAATGCCGCGACCAGGTGGCTCACGTAAGCATCAATCGCCCCGGGGCCATGAATGCCCTCAATCCTGCTACGGTTATGGAGCTGACCCACACCATCAAAGAGCTGGAAACCTCACCTGACGCGAAGGTCATTATCCTTACCGGAGAGGGGGAAAAAGCTTTTTGTGCCGGTGGGGACGTAGCGTTGATGCGCACTTTAGGGCCGGCGGAAGCGCGTAAAGTCGCTTTGAGCGTGGCCGAGCTCTTCCACGCCATCGAAAATTCACCCCGGGTGGTGATTGCCGCCATCAACGGTTACGCTCTGGGTGGCGGGTGCGAACTCGCCATGGCCTGCGATCTGCGCCTGGCAGGCGAGAAAGCCCGGCTCGGACAACCGGAGATCAATCTGGGCATTTTCCCCGGCTGGGGCGGGACCCAGCGCCTCCCACGCCTGATCGGCGTAAGTCGCGCCAAGAAGCTGATGTTTACCGGCGAACGCATCAGTGCCGCACAGGCCATGGAATTCGGTCTGGTGGATGAGGTCTTCCCCGATGCCGAATTACGCGCTGGCGCGCACAATCTCGCCGTAACCATCGCCTCAAAACCGCAGGCGGCAATCCGCATGATCAAGCAGGCGGTCCATCAGGGAATGCAGATGGATATGGATAAAGCCATCCGCTATGAAGCGGAACTGTTCGGGATGTGTTTCGCCACCAGAGATAAGCAGGAAGGGATGGACGCCTTCTTCAAAAAACGTACTCCGCAGTGGGAGGATTGCTGAATATCTACCCACGCGTGCAGCCCGAATACTCCCTTATTCACCGTCACCTGCTGAGCATACCGTAGAAGGACATACCTACTTGCAGATGCAGCAATTCAGAGCGCCCTCAAAGAAATTCCGATATCAGGGGTACAAGCGCGCCAGAAATTCCGCCACACAGGCCGGCTTCTCTTCGCCGTCGATCTCAACACTGATCAGGTAGGTTATCTGTACCGAGTTTTTGATTTGCTCAACCTCCTGGATTTTGGTTCTGGCTCTTATCTTGGCCCCTGATTTAACCGGTGCCGGGAATCGCACCTTGTTGAGTCCGTAATTGACCCGGTATTTCATTCCCGGATAGTTGTTCTGGAAAAAGTCTGGATGATTGCTTTCCGTTAAATAAGGCAACAGAGACAAGGTCAGATAGCCGTGGGCGATGGTTGACCCGTAGGGGGATTCCTTTTTTGCGCGTTCGGGGTCAATATGAATCCATTGCAAATCGCCGGTGACTTCTGCGAATTTGTCAATGCGTTCCTGGTCAATGACCAGCCAGGGCCCGACATGAACTTCACGCCCAATCGACGGTTCTATGAATTGCAGAAATTCAGCAACCGTTTCCTGTTCGCCCATATCGTTTATACTC
>JBNGCY010000023.1:0-32594 GCA_049975505.1 Desulfuromonadaceae bacterium
TAACCAGGAGCCTGTCGACAGACTTCCAGCTATGCTGTAAAATATACCAAGCTATCCTGTCTCATTCCCGATCTTCTTTGCGCCGGTCCAGAACCAGTTGCTTCATGCGCGCTACGGAATCCTCCAGCCGATCCTGTTCGTTCATTCCCTGGCGGAGAAAATCATTGACCGCATCGATACGTGAAATTGCATAGTCGATTTTGGAATTGCTGCCGGGAACATAGGCGCCGATATTGATCAGATCCTCGGCTTCCCTGTAGGTGGCGAGGATTTCACGGATTCTGCTGCTGTTTTTGATGTGCTCTTCATCCACAATAGCGCGCATAACCCTGCTGGCCGAGTGGAGGATATCGATGCAGGGATAGTGATTTTTTGCCGCAAGATCGCGCGACAGAACGATATGCCCGTCAAGGATGGAGCGCACACTGTCGGCGATGGGCTCATTCATATCGTCACCCTCAACCAGAACCGTGTACAGCCCGGTGATGGTGCCGGCCCGTTTGAAGCTCCCCGCGCGTTCGAGCAGCTTGGGAAGCATGGCAAAAACCGACGGGGTGTAACCCTTGGTTGTAGGCGGCTCGCCGATGGCGAGCCCCACCTCACGCATCGCCATGGCAAAGCGGGTGACGGAGTCCATCATCAGAAGCACATTTTTCCCCTTGTTACAGAAGTATTCCGCCAGGGTCGTGGCCACAAAAGCCCCGCGCATCCGCAGCAGCGGCGAACGATCGGAAGTCGCGGCAAGGACCACTGAACGCGCCAGCCCCTCTGTCCCCAGATCGCGCTCGACAAACTCGCGCACCTCACGTCCGCGCTCTCCGATCAGAGCTATGACATTCACATCGGCGCGTGAATATTTGGCCATGGTTCCGAGGAGCACACTTTTCCCCACTCCGGATCCGGCCATGATTCCCATGCGCTGCCCTTTTCCGCAGGTGAGCATTGCGTTGATGGCGCGCACCCCCAGATCCAGCGGCTCGGCAATCTGTTTACGCTCCATGGGGCCGGGAGGCAGGGCATACAGAGGCATGTGTTTATCCACCCGCGGTGGATGCCCCCCATCAATGGGCTGTCCCATGGCGTCGATGATGCGCCCCAGAAAAGCATCGCCGCACCCCATGGTGGCGCTGCTGCGCAACACCCTGATCAGGCTTCCGGGACCGAGGCCGCGCAACTCCCCCAGGGGCATGAGAAGAGTGTATCCATCGCGAAACCCCACCACCTCAGCAGCGACCGGATCACCCGAATTGAGAGGAAGGATTTCACACAGGGTGCCGACGGTGGCGGAAGTGCAGTATCCTTCCACCACCAGGCCGACGATCTTGGTAACCTTGCCCCAGACCTTCATGGTCTGGAATTCACCCAGATTTGCGGGCAGGGTTCTCACTCTGAATACACCATACTTTCTTTGAGGTGGGTGAAGATTTCATCGAGCTGGGTTTCCAGGGTCGCGTCTACGCGCCCGGCAGGAGACTCCAGCACACATCCGCCCCTGGTTATGGAGGCATCAGGGATAAATTCGATATTGCTCAAGCCGCTCAGACTCGCGATAAACAGAGGTTTATGCTCATTGAGCACCTCGATATCTTCGGGATTGACGCGGATATGAAATTCCTCCGCCTGCACTGCGGCGTTAATGGCGTGCTGCACAATGCGCACCACGGTGTCCCGGTGTTCACTGATTTCAAAGTGAAGAATGCGCTCCGCTATGGCCATGACCAGATGGAGCATATCTTCGGCACTGCGCTGCATGATGGCTTCACTCTGACCGCTGAGCTTTCTGGCTGCCTCGTTAAGTGCTTTGGTTGCTTGCCCAAGCTTCTCCTCCATCTCCTTTTTCCCCGCAGCGAGTCCTTCCGCATAGGCTTTGGACTCGATGGCTTCTACATCTATTTCAGGGGCGGAAGGTTCCGGATAAGGGGGAGAAAACCGACCTTCTTCCGACTTTGCGGGAGCTGCTTCAGATTCACTTTTTTCTTCAGCCCCGGCTGTCGAGGGCTGAACCTGGGGAGCGGCAACAAACGGACCCGGTTCCCTGGCGTTCAGCTCCTCGAGATTGCGCATATTGACGCGCACATAGCCGCCGGTTTCAAGTTCGCGCCAGATCTTAGACAAGGGCATCTCCCGATCCACGGCCCGGAATCACAATCTGCCCTTCCTCTTCGAGCTTCAGGGCAAGCTTTACGATACTCTGCTGCATCGCTTCCACATCGGTAAGGCGCACCGGCCCCATCGCTTCGAGATCCTCCTGGATCATCTCGGCCGCGCGGTTGGATATGCAGGAGTATATTTTGGCTTTCAGATCATCGGGCGCGGTCTTGAGCGCCATGGTGAGGGTATCATTGTTGACCTCGCGCAGAATCATCTGCATGGCGCGGTTATCGATATTGATCATATCGCTGAAAGTAAACATCTTCTTGCGGATCGATTCGGCCAGCTCCGCATCGACGGCATCGATGCCATCGAGCACCTTGCGATCGGCACCCTTTTCCATGCGTCCGAGAATATCCACCACCTTGTCGACCCCGCCGACTTCATGCTGCTCTTTGCTTACAATTCCGCCGATCTCACGCATCAACGCATCCTCGATCTGGCTGAGCACTTCGGGGGCGACGCGATCGATTTTGGCAATGCGCATCGCAACCTCGGCGGTCAGGTCATCGGCGAGGTATTTCATCACCTTGCTGGCGTGATCCGATTTCTGGGTCGAGAGAATCAGGGCGATAGTCTGGGGATGTTCGTTTTCAAGCAGACTGGCAACCATGCGTGGCTGCATGGTTGCAATGGTTTCGAGGGGACGGGTTTCCACCCCGCTCATGATCTCCTGGTATATCTGATTGGCGTGTTCATCGCCGGTCTCGTTTAAGGCGTTACGGATAAAATCCTTGCTTTTGACATATTTACCCGGATTCTTTTTCTGCACTGCGCGGAATTCCTGCATCACATCCGCGGCCACCTCTGCGGGAATGTGCTCGATATTCATCATTGCCCTGGTTATGGCGCGCACATCTGCGGGAGGCAGATCCCTGAATATCGATGCTGTGATCGACTCTCCAAGACAGAGGAGTAAAACCGCAGCCTTCTCCGCTCCGGTCATGCGTGCCAGTTGCATCTGTTCGGTGCTCACTATCTTACTCCGTTATATAGTATGCAGGTGAAAAGCAGTCGTATTTATTCGTAACTTCACTACCACTACAGATAAGGCCTTGTGGTGCCCATGGAAAGGGCGTCTGTCGCCACGGACGGCGACAGTCGAACGGCCATGGACGGCGCAAAGTGTCCCTTGGAATGGGTACCATAAGGCCTTGCTGTACAGTTACATTTATTCATTATCTGAAATCCAGGAACGTATCACCTGAGCGGGGGAATTCTCCGCCTTCAGGATATCCTGGCGAATCTGCTCGGTGGGATCGAGCTGGGTTTTATTGCTGCGTCCGGCCGCCATCTCAGCTTCGAGTTCCTTTACCGTTTTCATGTGCTGGGTGGTTGATTCCGCCTGCAGGGTCTTCAGGGTTGGACGAATAAGGAGCATATACAGAAGAATCGCCCCTACGCCCATGCCGACATACTTCATTACCGGCATAAAAGAAAGGATACGATCCTGCCAGGTAGGTTCCGGAATTTCCGGACTGGTATAGAACTGATTCGCAAGGGGCATGGAGGTTACGGTTATCTCGTCACCCCTTGCAGGATCAATCCCGATGGCACTCTGCACCATGCGGCGAATCTCCTCAATCTCCTGCTCGGTACGCACCGTGGCCGCACCCTCGGCCGCACCGGCATCTCCCTCCCCTCCTTGTGCGAGCTGTTCCCCCACAAGGACAGATACCGACAGAGAATTGATGACTCCCACCGGAGATTTCATGCGGTTGATAACCTTGCTGATTTCATAGTTGATGGTCTCGGCACTGCTGGAACTGCCTCCTCCACCTGTCCCGGCAGCAATCTGTGCATCGCCCAGATTCCCTTCCACGCCCGGCACCCCACCAACCCCGCCGGGATTCTGTGAATCCTGCTCACTTATCTGTTCACTGCGCGGCACTACACTTTTGGGGTCATACAACTCCTCGATTTTTTCTTTCTGGGCAAAATCGAGTTGCGCCGTCACCTTGACCAATGAATTGGCCGGCCCCAGGGCGCGGTCAAGCATCTCCTGGGCGCGCCTCTCGAGATGACGTTCCACCGCACGCTGATATTCGAGCATTCCCGGTGTCATGGGGCCATCAAGTCCCTCTTCAGGACGCTTGGAGAGTTCTTTCCCCGTGGTATCCACAACACTCACGTATGCAGGATCGAGCCCTTCAACACTGCCGGCAACCAGATTGACAATCCCCTCCACCTGCTCATCTTTCAGGCTGCGCCCCGGGACCAGGCGCACCACGATGGAGGCGGTGGATTTCTGCTGCTGGCTTTTAAACAGGCGCTTTTCAGACAGAGCCAGATGGACCCGTGCCGCCTCCACCGGAGCCAGGGACGCCACGGTACGGGACAATTCACCCTGGAGGGCGCGCTGATAATTGACTTTCTGGACAAAATCGGTAATGCCCAGACTCTGTTTATCAAAAATTTCAAACCCCACTCCGCCTCCCTGGGGCAGGCCGGAGCTGGTGAGCTGCAGGCGGGTCTCATGTACCAATTCCGCGGGAATATAGATACTGCTCCCGTCACCGCGCAGTTCATAGGTGATATCGTTCTCTTTGAGCCAGGTGACAATATCTGAAGCGTCGGATTCAGACAGATTGGCGAACAGCATCTGATAATTCACCTGACGTGCCTGCAGGATGAGGACAGCAAAGAGGGTCAGAGAAAACAGCACCAATGCCGCGAGGCTGATTTTGCGCGACAACGGCCAATCGCTGAATATGTTTAGGATATTCGATTTTACTGCTTCATCTGCCATACATTCACCATTTGAATTATAACCAACTGCCTGCAGCGGAGCGCCCCTTTACCCAGCTATCGCCTACACCTGCATGCGCATGATTTCCTGATACGCATCCAGGGCCTTGTTGCGCATCTGCACCAGCAGGCGCATGGAGATATCAGCCTCCTCCATGCTCAGCATCACTTCATGCAGGTTTTCCGCTTTCCCGATCTGAAGCGCAACCGCCGCCTTATCCGCGGCCAGCTGAGCCTCATTCGTCTGGTTCACCGCGTCTGCGAGCATATCGGCAAATCCGGTGGCATCGGTCTTTTTCCCTGCGCCGCTCTCGGGCAGCATGCTCTTCAGGTGGGTATCAATGGAGATATCCTGAATCATATATTACCTCCCTATTTCCAGCGCCTTCAGGGCCATGCGCTTGCTCGCCTTGATGCTGGTTATATTCGCTTCATACGCCCGGGTCGCCATCATCATATCCGCCGTCTCTTCAAGCACGTTGATATTGGGCTTGGCGACATACCCGCTTTCATCCGCGTCCGGGTGCCCGGGGTCAAACACCAGGCGCGGCTCATCCTGGTCGGTGACTATGCGGCTCACCCGCACTCCCTGGGGCCGGGGTTGCTGCATGGCGCCATTCAGTTCCTGGTCAAAACTGGGCTGCCGGGTCTCGAATACCACCATTTTGCGCTGATACGGTCCCCCCTGCGGAGTGCGCGTGGTTTCAACATTTGCCAGATTCGAACTGATGGTGTCAAGCCTGATCCGCTGCGCTCTCAATGCCGATGATGCTATATCAAAAGATCTGAACACATCCATAAAAACCTCCGTAACTTAAAACTTTGTGCCGCCGGCACCCAACATACCTGATTAAGGCGCGGGCTTCAGAATTACTGCCCCTGGATTGCGTATTTAAGTATCCCCATTTTCCTGCTGAGCAACTGGGTGGTTGCTTCATAGTAGAGCTGGTTCTTGGCCATTACCGCCATCTCGTGATCCATGTCCACACTGTTGCGATCTCCCAGGCCGCTGGTATCGGGGTACTCCACTATGCGTCCGTTCACTTTCTCTATGGAGTCCCCCTGACGTGGAAGATGCATGGGATGGGTGCGGAGCATATTGGAATCACTGGCTGCCACAGCAGCGCGTAACTGATCTTCAAATTCAAAGCGTTTTGCCGCATATCCGGGGGTTTCGGCGTTGGCAATATTCGATGCAATAACCTGCTGATTCCGCATGCGCAGATCAAGGGTTTTCTTCAGAACCGCGGTGGTGGAATCAAATAAACCGTTAGCTGCCATATCAAACCTCGCTTGTTGCAGGTGCGGAGAACAAATTCATTCATCAATCTAAACGCTGCATCAACAGACTCTGCTGCGCCAGACGTTTCCAGCGTGAATCACCATTAGATTCGGCCACTCTGGTCAAAAAGGTTAATCCTCGTTCGCGCTCGCCCTGTTCAACCAGGATAGTGCCCATACGGTATTGGGCCGGAAGGCGGAATTCGTCGACATCACTCACCTGCTTATAGTAGTCGAATGCCGCGGCATATTTTTCTTGAGAATACAGGGATTCGGCATACATGAAGATATCCTGTGCATCGGCATTTCCCTCTTCTACTGTATGCTGCAACTGTTTGCCGGCCAGAGCGGGTTCATTGCGTTGCCAGAAGTAGCGCGCGGCAAAGCGATCCAGAGCCGCGCTGCGAGGGCGCTGCGCCGCGCGCAAAAGCTCCCGGGCCTCATCCTCACACTCAAGTTGCAGCAGCGCTCTGATATAAGCAAGGTAAATCTCAGCCGCACGGGATCCGGCCTCTCCTTCGGCATCTGTACCGAACTGCTCCAGATAGCCTCTGGCATATCTTACCACACTGCGGTATTCATCCATGGCGTAGAGGGCTTCGATCAGGGGGAGATACACGGGCTCAAGTTTATCCTCATCCCCGGTCGCATCCACAACATACTGATAGAGCTTTACCGCACGGGGATAAAACTCAAGCTCACTGAACACCTGCCCCAGATGCAGGAGAAAATCGTAACTGCGCTGCGTAGCCACGAGGATATCCCGATTCTGCTCCACCAGGAGCATAGCATCAAAATAGCGCTCTTCAGCAATCAGACGCTCGACATAGGGGGGAAGAATTTCCGCCAGTAGCGCCTGGGCATAAGGACGCAGAGAGGAAACGCGATCCCTGTGGAGGAAATCACGCAGGGTTGCCACCGCCTGTTCGGTCCGCTGCAGCAGGTGGTAGGTCAGGCCCTGCTTGAACTGGACCTCGGCCTTCTCTTCACGCGTGGGCATCTGCGGATACAAGCGCACATAGTCAGCAAGAGCCTGCCTGCGACTTTCAATATCCGAGCCCGCCGCCCCGAGATCGGCAAGCTTCAGGCGCGCGAGTCTCGAAGCCCGGCTATCGGGCATGATCTTATCGAGAATCTTCAGGGCCGCGTCGCTGTCGCCGGCATGTAAGAGACTTTTTGCCTGAAAATATCTGACCAGATCACGCAATTCCTGGGACTCCACCATATCGTACAGGCGTAAAAACACCTGCTGTGCCGCAGTGTACTCTTTATTTGCATACAGTGTCCGGGCATATCTGCCCAGGGAATAAGGGGCTCCATCGAGCAAACCCTCTTCATCCAATTGCGGATATATCCGCAACGCAAAGCCGGCATCTCCCTGTGCGGCGCGCGCATCCACTTCACGGCGCAGCACCACTCCGGGAGGTTCAAGTTCCCGGTTTTTCAGATCTTCAAGCAGTTGCAGTACGATTTCGTTGCGTCCTGCTGCAAGCTCCGCTTCAGCCTGCAGCAGGGTCACATAAGGCTGCTTCCCCAGATCGGAATCTGCGGAAACACTCAGGGTCAATTCGGCAAGCAGAGCGTACGGGTGTTTCTCTTCACAACTCAGACGATACAGCCCGAGCAGATCCGCGCAGGCCTGCATACTCTTCCAGAACTCCTCGTCCCCCGTGGAATCCTGCCTTTCTGTGCTCTTCTCTCTCCTCTCCACTGCAGAGGCAAAAGCATGCAAATACCCCTGCGCCGCAGAACACCGGCCTTCGCGCAAAGATATATCGGCCAATACCAGGTTTCTCACCTGTTCTTCACGCACGGAAAGATTATCAAAAACGGCTCCGCTGTATCCGTTGCGGGCGATCTCCCATTCAGACGCCGCCCCCGCCTGTTGAACTTCGATGGGAATGAGATCGGCTGCGGGAAGATACAGACCAAGGGCAGGAAATGGGGGATACGTATATTTAAGCGGAACCTCTAGCTCCACCTCACGTTCATAATCCAGAAAAAACTGCTCCCAGTTCCCTCTGTATTTTGATGCAATCACCCGGCGGCTTACCCCTCCCACCGGGCCGACGTGTATCCCCCCCGGAAGAGACCTGGAGATCGCCGGACGCATACCTTCATCCTGCTGGCGCCAGAATATCTCGATTTCAATCTCATTTTCATGCTTGCGCTGAACCGCATTCACGTGTACCGGCGGGCGCCGGAGCAGAAACGAGAGCAAAAGGTGATTTGACCCCTCTCCTATAAGAATTCTGGCAACGGATTCATTGTCTTCCGGTACTGACAGCCCCTGCTCAAGGTAAGTATCCTGCAGCCTGACTTCCACTTTCTGCCCTGATGTTGACAGCTCATGCAACGGCATCCGGTCAAAGCCCAGCACTATGCGAACCATGTTCACATCCTGCTCAATCTGCACCCGTTGCAGCTCAATACCGGGCTGAGCGTACGCCGGACTGAGATGTCCGGCCCCAAAGAGAATCAGACCGGCAAGAAAAATGCTTTGGAACTGTACTCGATTCAGAAATTTCAGCACACGCAGACACCCCAAACACATACCTTGCACAATGCAAGGGAAGTTATCACATAAATCCTCACACTTATTACTGCAAGAAACACGCCATATTTAACAAAGATTTCTAACGTAGAAAACATCAAATATTACAGATATATACACCAATGCCAATACTGCCGCCCTGCCAGACTGCACAACACGGCAGGGCAAACAGTCATGATTTTGACTTTGGGCAAAAATGTGTTTAGAAAACATATGGCTTGTATTACAATCAGCCATCATTTAATGTGCTGAAAATAAAACAAGAACGCCCGTTGATGTTAACTACGTCACACCAGATCAACACCCGCTTTATGGAGAGAGCGAGCCCATGACCGATGATTTGAGCAGCGATCAGATAGAAATCATTGTGGATTTTGTCCAGGAAAGTCAGGACATGATCGAGCAACTGGAGCCAACCATCATTGAACTCGGCCAGGATGCGGATCCGGATACGATCAATGCTGTTTTCCGCCTGTTTCACTCCATGAAGGGAAGTGCCGGATTTCTCGAATTCAACCACATCACCAATGTTGCCCATTCGGCAGAGAACCTTCTCGACATGGTGCGCTCCGGCAAGCTCGAACTCAGACCGGAGCATGTCAACCTGCTGTGCGAATCCTGCGATTTTTCCAAAGAGGCCCTGGAACATGTGGCGGAAACCTACTCGGATGAGGCCATGGCCGAGCAGGCAGCGCAGATGGTGGAGAAGCTCCAGGATCTTATGAGCGCGGACAGCGGCGACGCGACAACCACTGCGGAAGCGAAGCACAGCCCGGAGGAAATCAGGGAAGAAGGCGGAACTGCTGAACAGGAAACAGCAGCGGATGAAGATGATTTCACCCTCGATATCACCGATGAGATGGTGGAGCGCTACATCCAGGAAGCTGAAGAGTTGCTTGAGGCCGCAGAGGAGGGATTGCTTGAATGGGAGAAAGATCCCGATAACTCAGAAGCACTGGCGATGGTTTTCCGCAACATCCACAGTTTCAAAGGCAACAGCGGCTTTTTCGGCTACGCCAATCTGGAAAAACTCAGCCACAACATTGAAAATGTCCTCGACATCATCAAAAACGGGGGCAAATTCAGGGTCGACAATGCACATGAGGTGCTCCTGAGTGCTGTGGATGCCCTCAAGGACAGTGTAACCGGCCTCGCCACTCACGGAGGCAAGGACCACGTTGAGGATCTTGAACACCACATTGAGGCCCTCCAGGATCTACCGGCACCGCGCCTGGGAGAACTCCTGGTAAAACAGGGGATCGTGAAGGAAGAGGATATAGAGTCGGTTCTCTCCCTCCAGAAAAAACCCCTGGGGGAATATCTGGTGGAGATGGGCAAGGCCTCGCGGGAAGATATTGAAAAAACCGTACAGACACAAAAATCAGAGAAAAAGCAGATCACACAGCCTGAGCGCAAAGCAAAAGCGGCCCTGCCGGCCAAACGCCAGGATATCCGCGTCGATCTGGCAAAACTCGACAACCTTATAAACCTGATCGGTGAAATGGTTATCGCGGAAAACATGCTGATCCACAATCCGGATCTCGAAGGGATGGAACTGGAGAACTTCAATAAGGCGGCGCAGCAGATGACCAAGCTGGTGCGTGAACTCCAGGAAATGGCGATGATCATCCGCATGATCCCTGTTTCCGGACTGTTCCGCCGCATGATCCGCCTCGTTCACGACCTGTCCGCCAAAGCGGGAAAGAAAGTGGAACTCAAGCTCTTTGGCGAAGGAACCGAGGTGGATAAGACCGTCATCGAAACCATAACTGATCCTCTGGTACATCTGCTGCGCAACTCCATGGACCACGGCCTTGAGCCACCGGAAGAGCGTATTGCCGCAGGCAAAAACGAAACCGGCACCATCAAGCTTTCCGCCTGTCACGAAGAGGGAGAGGTCTGGATCACGATTGAAGACGACGGGCGCGGTCTGAACCGGGATAAAATTCTCGCCAAGGCGATCCAGAACGGCCTCATTGAGGGAGACGGTTCCGATCTGCCGGATAAATACGTCTACAACCTGATATTCCAGCCCGGATTTTCCACGGCTGAAAAGATCACCGACATCTCCGGGCGCGGTGTCGGCATGGATGTGGTGAAGCAGAATCTGGAGAAGATCAAGGGTAAGATCGATGTCAGCAGCGTTCCCGGACAGGGAACCATCATTAAGCTGCGCATTCCCCTTACCCTTGCCATTATCGACGGCATGCTGGTTCGCGTCGGCGACGTCCACTGCATTGTGCCGGTCCTCGCCATCAAGGAAGCGTTCCGCCCCGAGGCAAATAGCATCACCATCACCCCAGACAACCAGGAACTGGTACGGGTACGTGAAGCCTTTCTGCCGGTAGTCAAACTGCACGAGCTGCTTGAAGTTGAACCGGACAACCGCGAGCTGGTGGAAGGAATTCTGATTGTCCTCGAACATCAGGATCGTTACGTGTGTCTGCAGGTGGATGAGATCATGGGGCAGCAACAGACCGTTATCAAAGGGCTGTCTGAATATATCGGCAATGTGCATGGATGCTCGGGATGCACCATCCTCGGCAATGGGGATATCTGTCTGATCCTGGATGTCGGCAGCCTGATTGAGGGCCAATAACACAGGGGGAATATTATCTTCATGCGAACCGAACGTTCCGCCGCTACCCCCACAAACAGCAGTATGATGAGCATCAGCGACAGTGAGTTCGCCTCACTGCGCCAGATGATCTATACCCGCTTCGGCATCAATCTTACAGAGCAGAAACGCTCCCTGCTGGTCGGGCGCCTGCAGAAGATGTTGCGCACCAACAAAATTAACACGTTTGAAGATTACTACCGCTATCTGGAAAAAGACACCAGCGGCAAAGCGGTGAGTGATCTGATAAACCTGATATCCACCAACTACACCTACTTCAATCGCGAAAAGGATCATTTTGACTACTATCTGAATACGGCGCTGCCCCATGTGTGCGACCACATCCGCGCCCGGGGTGAAAAAAACCTGCGCGTGTGGTGCGCCGGGTGTTCCAGCGGAGAAGAAGCATATACCCTGCTGATGCTGATGCATGAATATCTCGGGAATGAGTATTCACGCTGGGATGCCGGTCTGCTCGCCACCGACATCTCCGAGCGCGTTCTCAACACCGCCCGTGAGGGGATTTATCCGGCCGACAAGGTCGCCTCCCTGCCGGAGAATCTGCAACACAAATACTTCACCCGCCTGCCCTCCGGGCAGATGCAGGTTAAGGATAGAATCAGAGGCGAGGTAACGTTCCGGCGTTTCAACCTCATGAACACTACATTTCCGTTCAAGCGTCCGTTCCATATCATTTTCTGTCGCAATGTAATGATATATTTCGATCAGACCACCCGCGATGCCCTGGTGCAGCGTTTTCACCGTTTTCTGGAACCGGATGGATATTTCTTTATCGGCCATTCTGAAACCCTCGGACGCGACAGCAAACTGTTCCGCTATATTATGCCCGCGGTGTACCAAAAAAGGAGCTAAGCATTCATGCCCAAAAAAATCCGTGTACTTGTCATTGACGATTCCGCCCTTATCCGGCAAATCCTGACCAAGGGTCTATCCATGGATCCGGAGATCGAGGTTGTTGGCTCTGCAGTGGATCCATACATCGCCCGTGACAAGATTATCCAGCTGCGCCCTGACGTCCTGACCCTGGATGTGGAGATGCCGCGCATGGATGGAGTGGAATTTCTGCGCAAGCTGATGCCGCAATACCCCCTGCCGGTGGTCATGGTCAGCTCTCTGACCCAGCGCGGGAAACAGATAACCATCGAGGCTCTCGAGGCCGGAGCGGTTGACTTTGTCTCCAAACCCACCAGCAATGTGGCCCAGGGGATGAACAACATGCTCAGCGAGCTGCGCAAGAAAGTCAAAGCCGCAGCCAGGGCGAATGTATCCCACTGGAAAAACAAAACCCCTTCTCAGCCAGAGGTTCAGACCGCCATGTCTTCACGCGCTCTGGCGGAATCCACCGACAAGGTTATAGCCATTGGCGCCTCCACCGGAGGGACAGAAGCGCTGAAAAAAGTGGTGTGCAAGTTCCCCGCAACCGCGCCGGGCGTGGTTATCGTCCAGCACATGCCCCCCGGATTTACCAGGATGTTTGCCGAGCGTCTCAATCAGCTCTGCGCCATGGAGGTCAAGGAAGCGGAAAGCGGCGATCGAATCCGCAGCGGGCGCATCCTGGTCGCGCCCGGAGCAAAACAACTTGAAGTGATACGCTCAGGCGGCATGTATCAGGTGCGGTGTGAACCGGGTGAGAAGGTCAGTGGCCACTGCCCTTCTGTGGATGTTATGATGCATTCGGTCGCAAAAAATGTAGGGGCAAATGCTATAGGGGTAATGCTGACCGGGATGGGCGCCGATGGCGCCGAGGGAATGCTGGCCATGAAAAATGCCGGAGCGCGCAACATCGCACAGGATGAGGCAAGTTGCGTGGTTTTCGGCATGCCCAAAGTCGCATACGAAAAGGGAGGCGCGGAAAAACTTGTCCCTCTGGAAAATATCGCCGCAAAAGTGATATCCATGTTGACGGAGAAATAAAAAAACCATGGGGAATATTATTCTTGGCGTTGGCGAACTCGGCGCCACCAACAATCCGGCGAATTGCGTCAAAACATTTGCTCTCGGATCGTGCGTGGCAGTGATACTCATGTGTCCCAAAACCCGCACCGTGGGGATGGTGCATGTTGCCATGCCCGAATCCAAAATAAATCCCGACAAGGCTAAGACCAGACCCGGATATTTTGCCGACACCGGAATTCCCGCACTGCTCAAGAAGATGTCCACCTTCGGGTGTGATCCCGGCGGGCGCGGGTTTATCGTCAAGCTCGCAGGCGGGGCGCGCATCATGGACCCCAA
The DNA here is from genome assembly GCA_049975505.1 of Desulfuromonadaceae bacterium. GTDB lineage: Bacteria > Desulfobacterota > Desulfuromonadia > Desulfuromonadales > Desulfuromonadaceae > JAIVHC01. The sequence continues at coordinate 13,605 of JBNGCY010000023.1, forward strand.
CAACACCTTCAATATCGGTAAGCGCAACGCCATGGCCGTGAAAAAAACCCTGTGGCAGTATTCCCTTGGAGCAGTGGCCGAAGATCTGGGTGAAACATACAGCCGCACGGTTACAGTCTCGGTGGCCACGGGTGAAACCCTGATAACCTCACCCGGGCGCAAGGACTGGAAAATATAGAGATGGAGAAGTACATGGAACAACGTGCCACACGCGCTGACATCCTCGCGGCAATCCAGGAGATCCCCCTGCTGTCCCCCAGTGCATCGCGCCTGTTACAGATCGCTTCACGCGATGACTACGACATCAGCGAAATTATTGAGGTGGTCAGGTGTGATTCGGCTCTTACCGCCAGACTGCTGAAGACGGTAAATTCCGTAGCCTATGGACTGGTACACCAGGTCACCAGCATTGATCGGGCGGTAAGCTATCTGGGCGAACGCATTGTCGCCGGGATTGCCCTTGAAGACAGCGCCAAAGCCCTGTTCAATAAAAAACTCGAAGGCTATGAAGGCCCGGCAGGGGAGCTGTGGGAGCACGATCTGCGTACTGCCGTGGGCGCCCGGGAAATTGCGCACTACTGCAAAAATGAGCTGAGCAAGGATCTTGCCTTTACCGCCGGCATCCTCCACGCCATCGGCAAGGCGGTTCTGAGCGACTTTCTCCAGGGCTCTGCAAGCGAAGTGCTCGCCGACATAGACAGTCACGATATAAACGACTACCTTGAGGGGGAACGCAACCTTTTGGGTATGGATCACACCGAGGCCGGGTATGAACTTGCTAAAGCGTGGGAACTGCCCGAATCGCTCCAGATGGCAATCCGCTATCATCATACGCCGCAACGGGCGCCCGAGGAGTATCACCCGCTGGTGTATGCCGTGCATCTGGGATGTATTCTTGCGATGATGTCGGGGAGTCATTCCTCGGATGCCCTCCAGTACCATCTTGACAAAAACTATACCAATTATTTCAATATAACCAATGAACATATCGCCATGGCATTACTTGAAGTCAATGAAAGTGTGGGAATTATCCAGGCTGCGCTTTCCGAAGGCAGGGAGCTGTCCGAATGAAGCGAATTGTTATAGCCGATGATTCAGGTACCGCAAGAATGATGATCAGACGTTGCCTCGAAATCGTAGGCTTCAGCGAAGCAGAATTTGAGGAAGCAAAAGACGGACGTGAAGCCCTTGCGCTGATGAAAAAAAATCCTCCGGATCTGCTGGTAAGCGATCTCAACATGCCCAGCATGGACGGAGAAACCCTGCTGCAGTGGGTCAAAGCGAGCCCCAAGCTGGTCAATGTTCCGGTTCTGGTTATATCCAGTGTAACCAATCCTGCCAAGACAGCGGAACTTAAACAAAAGGGTGCATTTGCCGTTATCGGCAAGCCGGTAAATCCGGCATTGCTCAACGAAGCTCTTGCCCCTTTGCTTTCAGAATAGAAAGGCAGTCATTATGGCGGAAGAACTCCAGAACCTGCTCGCGGAAAAACTTTCCGGTGTGGTGGATGAAACCTTTGAAAACATGGCCTTTATCGGCATCGAAGAGGTGGATGAAGAACAACTGCCCGTAAACGCTGCTCATCTGCGCGAAGTGAGCCTGCTTGTTACCGCCCCGGTGGTAATGGAGATGCATCTGCGTATGGCCGATGATCTGCTACAGCAGATTGTGGAAACAATGTACACCATTGATGCTGAAGATATCACCGAGGAACAGATCGTGGATGTTCTGGCGGAAACCCTCAACACCCTCGCCGGACGCCTTATGACCGAGCTTCTGCCGTCGGATCAATCATTTGCCTTAAGTCTGCCCGAAATAATCCCGGACGAAGGCGTACCCGCTGATGAAAATATTGTGTTCTCAGCTTTTTATCTTGCCGATGACCTTCCGGTGAACATAAAAATCGCCGCAGCCGCGACGGATGAACTTGAAACCCTGCTCAAACACTGAAACGACACAGCGCCGTTTTAATCACCCTTACACCCTGAAGGAGAATGTATATGGGAAAACGTATTCTGGTAATTGACGACTCCAGCACTATGAGAAAGATTGTCTCCCGCTCCCTGCGTCAAGCCGGGCTTGATTTTGATGAAATCCTCGAAGCAGCAGACGGGCAGGAAGCTCTGAACCTGCTGGAAAATGAAAAAGTCGATCTGATTCTCAGCGATATCAACATGCCCAACATGGACGGGCTTGAATTCCTGCGCCAGAAAAAAGATCTCGACGCCATCAAGGATATCCCCGTGGTGATGATAACCACTGAAGGCGGTGCTGACATTATCGGCGAGGCTAAGTCCCTAGGGGCCAAGGGGAGTGTAAAAAAGCCTTTCAAGCCGGATACCATCAACGAAGTGCTTGGTGACCTGATCTGATCGAATCCTTGCCTGCGCCCGCTTTCTGTGCATCATATAAAAAGCGGGCGCAATATTTTCTTTACGCCAGGAGAGCTCCTGTGGACTTACAAAAAAGCATCACTGATGCGACTACTGAAATTTTTGAAACCATGATTATGCTCGATATCAGTGCGGGCGATCCTCTTAAAGATAAAATCAATAACTTCAAGTGCTCCGTATCCGGGGTTATCGGACTTGCCGGCTCCTGCAAGGGGATGCTCGCCATCCACCTGCCGGACAAGGTCGCTATGGCCATTACCGGGAGTTTCCTCGGCATGGAGGTGACTGAAGTTGATGACGATGTTACCGATGCCATAGGCGAGCTGGCCAACATGGTAGCCGGCAACATCAAAATGATTCTGGATGAGGCGGGTAACAATGTCACCGTCTCCATCCCTTCCTGTGTCCATGGAGATGAATACACCATGGATACGGTCTCGGACTCCGAACGTGTGGTTATACCTTTTGATATAGAAAGCGGACAGTTTCTGGTGGAACTCCAGATTAAAAACTGAGCGCTGCATCTGTTTGGCGCTAAATAGACTTGTACAGAGACAACTATTCACTATCCTCAAGCGGCAGGAGCTTATGGTGCCCATTGAAAGGGCGTCTGTCGCCATGGACGGCGCAAAGTGTCCCTTGGAATGGGTATCATAAGCCTTTGCTAAACAGATACGTGCAAAGTAAAGCAGGTGCAAAAAAACATAACAGGAGTTCACAGTGGAAACCAATCTGCAACAACAGATAATAGCGGCAACCCGGGAGGTCTTCGATACCATGCTGATGCTGCCCATTACCTCTGGAACGGCGCTGGCTGATAAAGTATATCAGTTTAACGACAGCGTGTCGGGCATGCTGGGTTTTTCCGGAGATATTCAGGGGATGCTGACCATCCACTGCCCGCAGAATGTGGCTTTTGCCATCACGGAACAGCTTCTGGGCATGAGCGTTGAGAGCGTGGATGAAGACGTAAAAGACACCATCGGCGAGATGGCCAATATGATTCTGGGAGGGATAAAGGATGCCTTTCTGGAGGGTGGCACTGACATCAGTCTGGCTATCCCCACCGTTATGGCCGGGCGTTCATATCAGGTAAAAGGGGTCGACTATGCCTCTTGGACAACAGTGCCCTTTTACCTCGATGACGGTGAATTCCTGGTCGAATTGAAACTCAAAACTCTGAGCTAGCAGGTATTCTTGTGGCAGATCGAGCAGTCGTTGATCGCGTTTTTAACGCCATTATCGAGCAGACCTCTGAAGAGGTAGGCGCCCTTCTCGGGGCTGATGTCACGCTGGAGAACCATCAGACCAGACTGCTGAACAAGGAACAGGTTTTTGAGATAAAACGCGGCCGCTCGGTCCTCAGCACTATGGAGATCAGCGGGGATCAGGACGGGAAGGCTTTTTTAATTACCGACCAGAAAGACTCCATCACCCTCGGTGGCACTCTCATCATGCTGCCTCCGGATCAGATAGAAGAAAACTGCAAGCAGCGCAGTTTTGAAGGTGAAGCCGCCGATGCCTTCGGAGAAGTCGCCAATATCATCGCCGGGGTATACACTTCTATTTTTCTGGATATGTATCCGGAAAATCTCCACTTTAAACGCACCGATGTCGATAAATTTCTCCCTTCCAGACTTGATCCCGCCTCCAACCTCCCTTTCCCTCCGGGGGAGTATTTCTACTCCAGTTGCAGCATAAAACTGGAGAATGAGAGCATGGGGATGCTCGAGGCCATTATCCCGGCGCAGATACTGGGACTGGCTTCCGAAGCCCGAAGTGCAGAAGAAGTCCCACCAGAACATGCGCAAAAAGCACCGGACAAGGACACTGTTGCCGAGAGCAAGGGTGAAGGGCCACAGCCGGAAGCTCCAGACGAAAATACTGCTGCTGCGCAGGAGGATGCTACTGCAGATGAAGTAATTCCCGGCGCAGATGAGGAGTCAGCAGAACCGCAGGAAGTTGAGCAGCCCCCTGCCGAAGAAAAACATGTAGAGCTTTCCGTGGCTGATCGGGTGCTCAAGGCATCCCTGGAGCAGTGCGCCGAGGAGATCGGCGCTATGCTCGGGCTCGAAGTGGAACTGAGCAGCCTCAACACCGCATACATCTCCAAAGCGGAGTATTTCTCCAAACCGGGGCCTAAATCCACTGTTACCGAAATGCTGGTTAACGGAGATCAGGACGGCGTCTCCTATTTTATTGTCGATTTAAAGGATTCCATTTTCTTCGGCGGCACCCTGGTAATGCTACCCGAGGATGAATTAAACAACCGCATCCGCTCTGGTGAACTCGACGGTGAAATTGAAGATGCCTTTGGCGAAGTCGCCAATATCATAAGCGGCGGGATTGTGCAGAACTTCGATGAAATGTTCCCGCGTAAATTCCATGTAAAAAAGGGCAACGTCGAAGCATTTACCCCTACCAAGGTGATGGTGGAGAATCCGAAGCCATTTCCGGACGGGGAATACTACAGCGTCAGTGCGAGCATGGACTGCGATACCCATGATCTCGGACGTCTGACCTATCTCATCCCGGTTGAGCTGCTCCATATCCCGCCACGCCCGGCGCAGAGCGGTTGGGGCGACACGACTGCAGCGGAAGAATCGCCTCAGGCGGAACAGAGGACTGGAAAAGCTGTAGAGCAAGAAGAAAAAGAGAAAAGCCCGGAGACTCCGGCAAAGACGGAAAAGTCCGCAGCGCAATCAGGTGCAAGTGCCACAGATGCTCAGGAGCAGGTAAAAGAGCCCGTTGTTGCCGTGGTATATAAAGACAGCTCCATGGCAGAAGCATACACAGAGGCTCTCAAGGAGTGCGGCCACACCCCCGTGGCTCTGGCAGCAAACCAGAGTTTCAATTCGCTGCGTCAGAACCAGGTGTGCGGAGCCCTGCTGATTATCGACAGGGTTGACGATGACGCTTTTGCCCTGATGATAAAAATTCGCTCGGAAACCCCGGCTCAACAGCCTCTGATCGTCGCCGGCCCTGACTGGACGCGAAGCGCGGTCCTGAAGGCCGTCAAGTACGGGGTAACCGATATTATCCCCACTCCGGCCACTGCGGCGGAAATCCGCGAAAAGGTCGAACATAATCTGAAAAATTCTTGCTAATCCCTGTGTAAATCGCCACAATAACCCCTTGAATTTAAACCCCTGAGATATACCGGATAAAGAATAGAGCAGGAAACCGTTGACCGAATCAATTGTGTTAGATACAGACAACTCTATCGATCCGCAGTTGCTGAACTGTCTGTGGCGCATGCTGGGTGAAGATCTGCATATACTCCACAGCCAGGCACAACTGCATGAAGCACTGCGGCGGCGCAGAGTAAAGATGTTTTTCTGCTCCCTGGCCGATTCGCCTCTTGAAAGTGCCGCTCTTCTCAAAGGGATAAAAAAAAGATCCCCCTGCACCGTCACCCTTCTGATCGTACCTCAGGATACCCGCGCATCTATCGGTGAAATACTTCAAACCGGAGCGCATTTTTATCTGCACACTCCCTGTACCGATGCCGAAGCGGAAGAGATCATCTCCCGCGCCGAACAACAGTTTTCCAATCAGGAGTGTAAAAAAAATCAGGATCAGCAGCGGGAGGAGATGTTTCCCGAAATCATCGGGCAGACCGCAGAAATGCAAAAACTTTTTGACATGATCCGTCTGCTCGCCGATGACAGTGACAGCACTATTCTGATCCATGGAGAAAGTGGCACAGGCAAGGAACTGGTCGCCAAAGCGGTACACAACAACAGTCCGCGGCAGTGTAAAAACTTTGTGCCTATCAACTGTGCCGCGATTCCGGAAGAACTGCTTGAAAGTGAGCTGTTCGGACATGAAAAAGGCGCATTCACCGGCGCAACCACGAGCAAGAAGGGACGTCTGCATCATGCAAATGGCGGCACCCTGTTTCTGGATGAAATCGGTGACATGAAACCCCTGCTCCAGGCCAAGATTCTGCGCGTGATTCAGGAAAAGGAATTTGAACCCGTTGGCAGCGTCAGGAGTGTGAATGTGGATGTGCGCATTGTCGCCGCCACCCACCGCAATCTTGAGGAGGCCATCAGGAAGGGCACCTTTCGTGAGGATCTGTACTATCGCCTCAATGTTGTTCCCCTCCATATCCCCCCATTGCATAAGCGCCGCGAAGATATCCCCCTGTTGCTTGAAACCTTTGCCCAGCGCTTCTGTTCAAGCAAAAAACGCCCTCTCTTCAGCTTCGCGCAGAGCACGATCGAATGTCTCCAGGAATACCCCTGGCCCGGCAACGTGCGCGAACTCGAAAACCTGGTGCAGCGCCTCTCCATTCTCCACAGCGGAAAAACCGTTTTCCCCGAAGATCTGCCGGAAAAGTACCTGCAACATGATATGGAAGATTCCCTGCACCCGGAACTAAACGGAACTAAAACCGATTTCAATTCCCAGGTGAGTGAATTTGAAGATCGGCTTATCCTTCAGGCGCTGATGAAAACTGGAGGAAACAAGAAAGAAGCGGCGGAATTACTCAACCTTAAGCGCACCACCCTGCTGGAAAAGATAAAAAAGAAGCAACTGGGTAAAGATCTGACCCGCTAGAACGGTAACAATTGATCTGCATCAAAGCCATCCGCACCTTTTCAACATATCGTCCACTATTATGCCTTCCATTGCCGCTTTAACCCGAAAAGAGAGGAAAGATCTACGCATTCTCGCGTGGTTTACTGCGGTATACTGTTGCGATAAACACCGGGCAGAGCGCGAGAAGCTCTGCGAATTGATACCCGCTCTGCCATTTTTACAGCGTTTCAGTTACTGTCCGGAGTGCCGCGATTTCCTCCGCTATGCTATTGACAGGCGGCTTAAATGCCCTCTGCCCGCCAAACCTTCATGCAAACACTGCCACATCCACTGCTACCGCCACGGCCATCGCGAAAAAGTGCGCGAAATCATGCGCTATTCAGGCAGAGCCCTGATAAAATGCGGACGCCTGGATCTGTTGTGGCACTACCTCTTCTGAAAAACACCCGGGATCGCATTCCCGGATATTTGCACTTTAGGCACGCACAGGTTAGTATGCTCACGCAATACAATCCGGAATAACTTCTTTCATATACTGACATGCCATGAACCCCACAGCGCACCAGACCCTCGAGCAGGTCTTCGGCTTTCGCCACTTTCGCGACCTGCAGCAGGAAATTATTGAGCGTCTTATCGCCGGACACGACTGCTTTGTTCTCATGCCCACAGGAGGAGGGAAATCTCTGTGCTACCAGATCCCCGCCCTGCATCGTGACGGGGTTGCCCTGGTGGTCTCTCCGCTGATTTCGCTCATGAAGGATCAGGTGGACGCCTTACGCACATGCGGCGTACGTGCGGCGTATTACAACTCCTCGCTGGAGGAAAAAGAAGCACGCCAGGTGCTTGGCCAGCTGCATCGCCAGGAGTTGGATCTGCTCTATGTCGCCCCGGAACGCCTGATGAGTGCAGGCTTTCTCGACCGTCTGGAGGAGGTGGAGATCTCCCTCTTTGCCGTGGATGAGGCGCACTGTGTTTCTCAGTGGGGGCACGATTTTCGCCCCGAGTACGTGCAACTCGGCAAGTTACGCCGTATATTCCCCACAATACCCTTTATCGCCCTCACCGCTACCGCGGATGAACAGACGCGGAAGGATATCATCCAGCGTTTGGAGCTTAAGAGCGCTAAAACCTTTATCAGCAGTTTCGATCGCCCCAACATCCGCTATACAGTGGTGGAAAAACAGCAACCCATGCGTCAGCTGGAGAAGTTTCTCCTCAACTATCCCCGCCAGGCGGGCATTGTGTATGCCTTGAGCCGTAAACGCGTGGAAGAGATCAGTAAAAAGCTATGCGACGCCGGGTTCCGTGCCGCAGCATATCACGCCGGTCTGTCCGGCAAGGAACGTCAACGTGTGCAGGAGGCCTTTGTGCGCGACGACATTCAGATTGTCGTGGCTACGGTGGCCTTCGGGATGGGGATCGACAAATCCAATATCCGCTTTGTCGTCCACTATGATATGCCCAAAAATATCGAGAGCTACTATCAGGAGACCGGACGTGCGGGGCGCGACGGCGCAGATGCCGAGGCGCTGCTCCTGTTCGGCTACGGAGATATCGCCATAGCCCGGGGCCTGATCGAACAGGGTAACAACCCCGAGCAGATCCGCATCGAACTGCATAAGCTCAACGCCATGGTGAGTTTCGCCGAACCTCTCACCTGCAGACGCCGCGCCCTGCTGGGCTACTTCGGCGAACATCTGGATACCGACTGTGGCAACTGCGATCTGTGCCTCAATCCGCCCGAGCGCTATGACGCCACCCGGGATGCGCAAAAGCTCCTCTCGTGCGTATACCGCACCGGACAGCGTTTTGGGGCAAAACACGTGATTGATGTACTGCGCGGCTCCAGCGCGCAACGCATCAAAGACCTGCAGCACGATACCCTGAGCACCTACGGCATCGGCGCGGACCAGTCGCAGGAAAGCTGGAGCAGCCTCTTGCGCCAACTCGTACATCTGGGATACCTGCGTCAGGATGTGGCCAACTTTTCCGTTCTGAAACTCACCGAAGCGGCACGCCCCATCCTCACCGGCGCGCAACAGCTAACCCTGACCCGCCCGCGCCTCAGAGCGGTTACTAAAAAACCGCCGAAAAAACGCTCTGTGGATCTCAGCTATGACGAAGAGCTGTTTGCCCGGCTCAAGCAGGAGCGCAAACATATAGCCGACAGCACCGGAGTACCTCCGTTTGTGGTGTTCAGCGACGCCAGTCTTATGGAGATGGCCCACTATCTGCCGCAGGATGAAACATCCTTCCTGCAGATAAACGGGGTCGGCAGGCATAAACTTGAGCGCTATGGAGCCGGGTTCCTCAACATCATTACCGAATACTGCAAAGACAAGGTTTTTATTGAACCGGCATCAGGTAACAGCGCTTAATTGACACTGAAGGCTGTCTGTTACAACACCCTTCAGACACAGGAGCTTTTCTTTTATACCCACCACAACACCAGGGATAGCGATACAAACGATGCCATGGTGGAAAGAACGATGGACGCCGAGGCCAGATGGGTATCGCTGTTAAGCTGGGATGAGAGCACATAAATAGCAGTAGATGTGGGCAGGCAGAAGAATATCATCGCGGTCTTGAATGCCGTACCTTCCACCCCGAACAGGTACAATGCCCCGGCCCCCACTACTGGGAGCAGGATCAGCTTGAACAGCACCGCAACACCTGAGAGACGAAAATAGCCGGGCAGATGCTTAAAGGAAAAGGCGCTCCCGATGGAGATCAGGGCCAGTGGCAGCGCCACCATGGAAGCAAGGGAGAAGGTGTTATTCACAAATGCCGGAAGCTGGACTCCGGACGCAGACAGGAGTAACCCCGCCACGCAGGCAATGATAAGCGGATTAGAAGCCAGAGCCCGCAGAAGATAGCGCCGCTTCTGCGCCCTGGTCATCTCCTCGCCGGAAAACCAGATCAGCACTGTGACCGCCATCACATTTATGATCGGGATCAGTATCCCCACCAGCACGGCGAACTGCACCACCCCCGCATCCCCCATGGCCTGGAGGATCACCGCCATGCCGATGTAGGTATTGAAGCGATAACAGCTCTGAGAAAAACTTCCGGCCTGAAACGCGGGAACCCCTCCCTTAACGATAAACAGGGTACTTGCGCCGAAGATCACTCCGACCGCCAGCATACCCGCCCAGATCAATGAACTCTCCACATTGTCAGAGCCGGCGGCGGTACTCACTTTCCAGAACAGCATGGCAGGGAAAAAAATAAAATACACCAGCTTGTCCGAAGCGCGGAAAAACTCCAGGGGAACAAATTCAGCGCGGCGCACAGCGTAGCCGAGGAGAATAAGAGCGATTATGGGAAACAGGGTTTCAAGTATCACGAAGTGGCACCTATACCTTTCGTCGTTTGAAACTATTCAACACCGTTACCGGTGAGGGCTTGTGGTACCCATGGAAAGGGCGTCTGTCGCCACGGACGGCGACAGTCGAACGGCCATGGACGGCGCAAAGTGTCCCTTGGAATGGGTGCCACAAGCCCTTACTGAACAGTTGAGTGCTCTCAGATATTAAAAAATACCCCTCGTTTTAGCAAGCGGGTTTGCACACGCTTCATAGTCTTGTTCTTACGTAAGCACAAAACAGATAAAAGAAATCTAAACATACACCACATTTATTGCGCATAATATAATATTGTTTTAAATTTTCACTACAATTATCGGTTCCGGATAATTCCCGAACTATATAGTGTAGATAGTACCTGATTTATATATATAAAAGTGGAAATCAAAGTGTTTGCACGTGCTCTTTGAATTTGGTATATAAGAAAAGCGTATTTTCCGCTGACAATGCTCTATGCTGTTGCGCAGTGGTTATTTGAATCGGGTAGGGGCTGTTAAGATAACAGCGTTTTACACCACAACAAGGAGGAGTTTTACCATGAACAAGAGAAGATTCTTTTCCGCTCTGGTAGCGGGCCTGTTCGCAACCACCATGCTGTGCGGCGTTTCTGTTGCCGATGCAGCCAAAACCCGGCTGGCATTTTCCGGCGGTCCGGACGGTGGCACTTTCCAGTATTTTTCCAACGCAATCTCTTCTATGCTCTCCAAGGTAGAGCCCAACCTGGAAGTATCCAACATGGCTTCCGCCGGCTCGGTGGAAAATGTACGTCGGGTTAACTCCGGTGACGCTGATTTCGGCATTGTATACTCCGGGGATATGTATCTGGCACGCCACGGACGTCTGACTAACGACACCACAAAATACACCAACGTCCATGCCGTGAGCTATCTGTACGGCGCTCCCGCGCATCTGGTGGTTCTTGAATCCAGCGGAATTGAAAATGTAAAGGATCTTGAAGGCAAGCGCGTTGCTGTTGGGCCTGCCGGTTCCGGTGCCGCAGCATCTGCACAGCGCTATTTCAGCGGTGTGGGTCTATGGGATAAAATCGATCAGGAATTTATCGGCTACAGCCAGGGCGCATCCGCTCTCGGGGATAAACTGGTCGATGCCCTGTGGGTTTTTGCCGGCTACCCCAATTCATCCGTCATTCAGGCCGCGGCAAGCAACGACATCAAGATCCTGAGCCTGGTTGAAACAGCCGAAAAAACTGACTTTTTCAAGGAGAATCCCTACTACACCAAGGTTGTTATCCCCAAGGGGACCTACCAGGGGGTTGATTACGATGTACAGACCATCCAGGATTCAGCCATCTGGGCCGCAGGCAAGCATGTGAAGGATGAGCATGTCTACACCGCCCTGGAGAACATCTACTCTCCCCAGGGCCTGAGCTTCATGGTCAGCGCGAATCGCGCCGCCAAAGCCATGAGTGTTGAAGATGGTCTGTTCGGCATTGCCACTCCGGTACATTCCGGGGCACAGAAGTTCTGGACAGAAAAAGGTTTGACTCTTACCCCCGAGCAGAAGTAAAAAGACATCTCACATTCTGACCGAGAGGGAACGGGGCCGTTACAGGCACCCGTTCCCTTTTTAATGAAAACACCGTCCCCGCAATACAGCTGATACGGAGCGAGCCATGTCCGAGGAAATGGAAAACAACTTTGAAGATCTGAGCCCGGAAGAGCAGGAAAAACTCAAAAAAATTGTTGAAAAAGACTCTAAGTCGTTTCGCAAACCGAGTGGCTTCTGGAACTGGGTTGTGGCTCTGCTGGGTGCTGTACTGGTACTGTTTTATTTCTACGCCGCGGGGATCAGTTCAGTGGGTACCCAGTTCCATCTGGGTATCTATGTATTCATAACCTACATCCTCGTGTTCCTCCTCTATCCGGCGGGGAAAAACTGGGTGCGGATGGGAATTAACCTGATGCTGGCGTTCATTCTTACCTGCGCCGCCTCCATTTTTATATATTACAAGGATCACACGGTTTTCTACGATCGCCTTATGGCGGTTTCCGGACAATTCCACGAAGGCCTCGGTGCCGGACTGGTCGCCCTCATCCCCATGTGGCCCCTACTGCTTGCAACAGCAGTACTGACTCTGGTTCTTTACTTGAGCGAAGGCTTCTTTGCGCGCCGCTGGGAAAACCTTCCCACCCCTTCTGACGTACTCATGGCTATGGTAGCGGGTGGAGTGGTATATTACTGGCTCAGCCAGTTTGAAGCTTTGAACTGGCGCGCCGGGGCGGAAAACGAACTCGATGCCCTGATCAGCATTACCGGCATTCTGATCTCTTTCGAGGTCTGTCGCCGGGTTCTGGGCTGGTCTATGACCCTGATAGGTCTGGCCATGGTAGCCTTTGCATATTTCGGCCCCTATATGCCCGAACTTCTGGCGCACCGCGGTTTCAGCTTCGAGCGCATCTGTAACGCCCTGTTCCTCACCACTAACGGGGTATTCGGGGTTATGGCCAATGTTCTGGCCACATACGTTATTCTCTTCATCTTTTTCGGCGCGTTTCTGCACAAATCCGGGGCGGGGCGCTTTTTTATTGACCTGCCTCTGGCTCTTGCGGGGCGCAGTACCGGCGGTCCGGCCAAGGTTGCGGTTATGGCTTCAGCGCTGTTCGGGTCTGTTTCCGGCAGCGCCATCGCTAATACCGTATCCACCGGAGCATTCACCATCCCCCTCATGAAGCGGGCGGGATTCCGTCCCCATGTCGCCGGCGCGATTGAGCCGGCTGCGTCCATCGGCGGGATGTTTCTGCCCCCGATTATGGGTGCGGGGGGATTCCTTATGGCCGAGCTTACCGGTCTGCCCTACTCCTACATCATGATGATTTCCGTGGGGCCCGCACTGCTGTATTTCTTCTCGGTATTCTGCATGATCCACTTTGAGGCCAAAAAGCTCAAAATTGTGGGGATTCAGGATGAAGAGTTCCCCCACTGGAAAGAGGTTCTGAAAAGCGACTGGTACTACGCCCTGCCCCTGGTGATCATCACCATCCTCATGCTGATGGGGCGCTCACCCGGATATGCCGCATTCTGGGCGACATTCTCATGTATCGCGGTCAGCTGGGTCAAAAAAGAAACCCGCATGGGGCCTAAAGAGATCTGGGAAGCGATTCAGACCGGGGCACGCAACACCCTCATTATCGGTGCCACAGTCGGGGTTATCGGCGTCATTGTCGGGGTTATTTCTCTTACCGGTATGGGGCTTAAATTCTCCGATCTGATTATCGCCATGGCGGGCGACAGCCTGCTGCTTGCGATTGTTCTTATCGCCCTCGCCTCACTGGTTCTGGGGATGGGGGTGCCGGTTACCGCTTCGTATCTGATTGTGGCAGTGCTCGCAGTCCCCGCACTGGGCACTTTCGGGGTAGCCGCAATTGCCGCGCACCAGATTGTGTACTGGCTCAGCCAGGACTCCAACATCACCCCTCCGGTATGCGTGGCTGCATATGCCGGAGCGGCGGTGGCCGGCTCGGATCCGTGGAAGACGGGATGGACCTCGTTCAAGTTTGCCAAGATGCTCTATGTCATGCCGATTCTGTTCGCCTTCACTCCTGGCATTCTCTTTCAGGGCAAGGTAGTGGATATCAGTGCTCCCAAATTTGACGCGCCGTTCGGCAGCCTGGCATCCATGAATGTAAAAACTGATCAGGAGATCGCCAAAGGGGATGTCATCGCCGTGATTAATGCCGGCGGGGAAACCCTTGAGGTCAAAGCCAAAAGCGATGGCACCGCCACGCGGATCTTTGCCAACCCCGGCTCCATGATCAACCCTGGCGACCAACTCATCAGAACAGAAAAGGCCGCGACCCCCTACAAGGTATTTGCTTCGTTCTTCTCCGCTTTTCTGGGTACAATTGCCTTCTCCAGCCTGATGATGGGCTACTGGATCAGACGCACCAGCGTGGTTGAATGGATGCTCCTGGCGCCGGCCACTGTTCTGCTCTACTGGCCCACTCCGATCACGGATATTGCCGGAGCCTGCGTAGTTGCCTTGGTGTGGTTTATGCAAAAAAGCAAGAACAAGCGCGATGAAGCCCTTGCACAAGCATCAGCCTGATTTATAATTCCGGATAACGTACATCTGATGCATTTGCAAAAGGTTCCGGGGAGGGAATAGCCATGACAGCCAAAATAAAGAAAATACTCTACGCCACCGATTTTTCCGAAGGTTCAGAGGTTGCGGCCCAGTGCGCCCGCGCCATGGCGGATCTCATGCAGGCGGAAGTGCTGGTTCTGCATGTACTCAGCGAGTTTGCCGACCCGAACCGTCTGAGGCTGCACAGCGACGACTACGCCGAACTTGAAGACAAGGTGGAAAAGCTCGCCCTGGAACAGATGCACGAGACGTGTGAACGTTATTTCAACCAGGAAAACACGAACTGGGAGATGCGCGTCGGCATTCCCTTCAAGGTAATTATAGAAACCGCAAGCGAAAACGCCGTGGACATGATTATCATGGGCACCCACGGACGCACCGGGATCGCCCATGTAGTTCTGGGGAGCACCGCAGAGAGGGTCATGCGCAAGGCCGGACGCCCGGTTCTGACTGTGCCGTGGCGCGACAAAGCAGAATAAACCACTCAGATATCATATGCCAGCAGGCGCAGAGCAAGGCATGCAAGCACGGCCCCGGTGATGCGGTACAACACCACCTGGGCCGTGCGTGAGCTGCGCAGCCTTCTGGCGAAAAATGCCGCCCCAAGAGCAATACCGTTAAACACCAGGAGTGTTGCCAGGATGAACACTCCGCCGAGGATCAGCATCTGTTGCGGCACCGTAGCACCTTCGGTCCGAACAAACTGCGGCAGAAACGCAAGAAAGAATATTGACACCTTGGGATTGCTGATATTCATCAACACTCCGCGTACATACAGATCACGATACGCAATCGATGTTCCGGATCCAACTCCTATCGCACTTCCTTTCGACCTGAGAGCGTGATACGCCAGATAAAGCAGGTATACTGCGCCCCCGAGTTTCAGAAACAGGAACAGTGGCGCTGAAGCCTTTATAATCGCGGCAACCCCTAGAGCCACCAGAGACGTATGCACGATCAGTCCGGTACACAGCCCCATGGTTACAACCACCCCGGCACTTCTTCCCTGAATTGCGGACTGGGTAAGTACATATATATTATCCGGCCCGGGTGCCATACCCAGTACAAGTGAAGCCAGAAAGAACTGTATCAATGTGTCAGGTGCGGGCATTGTATATACTCCGGTCTTCTTACGCTACCATACTCAAGATGCGTTTTTATCCGCGCAAACTGGACTCAGTTTTCCAAATCGGATACATTACACATATAAAACTGCAATACTGATGGAAAACAAAACATCACCCTGGCTCTGTTCCTGAATCAAAGGAGTAAATAAATTATGCCTTCCCCCTTCGCGAACCGTATCTTTATGTCCTGCAGCGTTATTGCCCTGATTCTGTGCTGCGCCCGTCCGGGCTTAAGTCAGACAGAGGCATCTCTTAACGAAGCACGTGAGGACGAAACCTTTGAGCAACAGGAAAAGGTTGCCCCCCCAGGAAGACAGGGCAATATCCTTAACATTGTCCTGGGGCGCTCCCCGGAACGGTCTACGGAACGCGGCACCCTGGTGATGGAAGCCTACCACGATGCCAACGGAGATGGCGAATACACCGAAGGTGAAGAACTGTTGCGCAACGAAATAACCTGCGTGGTTGATGACGTTACATACACCCTGCCCGCTTTTATTCCCGGCCTCGATTACAATGCACGCTATCAGATTAAATGCCAGGGGACACAGGAATACGAACCCACAAATGTCAGAAAACATGTGCTCGTAGCGCGGCGCGGAGAAATCATCAGCATCTCAATTCCATGTAACCTGATTACAGAGTGACCAGTTGCGCTATTCAGTGGATCAGGCGCATCACAGCAATCCCCGCGGCAGCTCCACCCAGACACAACACCACATTCAGGAGGATATTCACTGCTGCAGCAAACCACTGCCCTGTTTCCAGCAGGCGCCAGGAATCGTAGGCAAAGGTGGAGAAGGTGGTAAACCCGCCCATAAACCCTACACATATCCCGAGACGCAGATCCGCACTCAATGCAGAACTGTGCATGGCAGACTCCATCACGGCACCCAGCAACAGAGAGCCCACAACATTTACCCCTAGGGTTCCATAGGCAAACTTCGTCCCGAAATTCGCCGCTGCCCAGGCAGAAAAGGCATATCTGCTCAGACAGCCGAGACCTCCGAACACCCCTATATACAATAAGTGCATATCTTAACTCCTCCTTCACTGCATCAACATGCTACCTCCTGAAGCAGGCCTGAGATAAAAAATAATGACCCAAGTAGCGGTTTTTAAAGTTTTTTCTTGCATAATAGAAAATGTCAAGCTAGAATTGTTAGCACTCGATGGTGGCGAGTGCTAACAACGCGCGCCATCACAATTCTCAACAGGAGGAACTCAATATGTACGAATTAACCCTTTCCGGCAATACCCTGGATCACTACATAGCCAAGATAAATCAATACGAATTGCTTGATCGCGAAACCGAGCGTGAACTTGCAATCAGATACAGAGAAGAAAACGATCTCGAAGCAGCGCAGCGCCTCGTGTGCGCCAATCTGCGCTTCGTGGTGAAGATAGCCCATGAATATCGCGCCTACGGCCTGAAATTGCTTGACCTCATTCAGGAGGGCAATATCGGTCTGATGAAAGCCGTCAAAAAATTCAACCCCGAGCGCAATAACCGTCTCATCAGCTATGCAGTATG
Source organism: Desulfuromonadaceae bacterium (assembly GCA_049975505.1). GTDB lineage: Bacteria > Desulfobacterota > Desulfuromonadia > Desulfuromonadales > Desulfuromonadaceae > JAIVHC01. Next base: position 30,677 of record JBNGCY010000023.1, read on the forward strand.
GTGGATTCGTGCCTATATCCATAATTTCATCATCAACAGCTGGTCGATGGTCAAAATCGGGACCACCCAGGCACGGCGTAAACTGTTTTTCAAGCTCAAGCAGACCCAGGATCAACTCCAGCGCGATACCGGGGAAATCACCGATGAAGCGGTAGCCGAGCATCTCCACGTCCACGCTGATGAGGTGCGCGAAATGACCACGCGTCTGAGTGGCGATCAATCGTTGGATGTCGAGTTGATAGAAGGCGAAGGGCATACCTGGCTCGACAAACTTGCAAGCACGGATTCCGACCAGGAACATCTGCTCATTGAGTATGAAGAGGAACGCAAGCGTGAATCTTCCGTGGAACAGGCTCTCAGCACTCTGAAACCGCGGGAACGGGAAATTGTGCGCGCCCGCATCCTGGCGGAGTCTCCCGCTACCCTGCAACAACTGGCGGAGCGCTTTTCCATCAGTCGTGAACGTGTACGCCAGATCGAAAAACGTGCCCTGGAACGCCTGCGTGCGTACATGGAAACCTCAATGGCAGATAACGGTTGAGTACATGTCCGGCTTGCTTTATCATGACATCTTTATTCGAAAAATGGCATGACAATACTGGCATCAAAAAAAGGATATCAACTCAGGATGGCAAAATTCAGGTATAGGGGACAGACCGCATTTCTCATTGTACTCCTCAGCATACTGGTAAGTGCTTGCGCCGGGGGTAAAAATGTAGAGGAACCGCAGGACCCGGCTTATGCGCGCTTCAAGCAGGGCGAGGAAGCGTTCGAAAATGAAAACTACGTCCGCGCCATTGAGCACTGGCAGGCGGTTCGCGACATGTACCACTCTACCGAACTCACCACCCTGGCGGAACGAAAAATTGCCGATGCCCAGTATGCCGGAGGACAGACCATAGAAGCCATTGCCGGATACGAAAACTTCCTCAAACAGCACCCCGGACACCCGCAGACACGTGAAATTCTTGTGCGGCTGGGCAAGGCGCATTTCAGTGAAATGCTAAGTGCGGATCGCGATCAGACAGCGACCCGTAACGCCCTTGCCACCTTCGAAGAGGTTCAGAGAAATTACCCTGATCCGAAGGATAAAGAAGAGATTGATGCACTGATCCGTAAATGTAAAGACCGTCTTGCCGAAAACGAACTCTACATCGCGCGTTTCTATCTGAAAACCGAGCGCTATGAACCGGCGCGCGCACGTCTGGAGCATCTGCGCCGCAGTTACCCTGAATTCAGCCGGATGCCTGAAGCTGAATTTCTCCTGGCCAGGGCCTACTATTTCACTGATGCCGAGGATCAGAGCATCAACCTGCTGCGCAACCTGGAAAACTCCGTCCAGGATGAAGACCTGCGTGAAGAGATCCTTGACTTCCGCACTGAGCACAACCTGTAATTCTTCAGCCTAAAACCTGCCACAAACGCTAAGTGTTTTTGCGTTTTTCGCAACCCATCCTATCACCTCAGCGCCAGGCTGTATTCATTAGACGTCTGGCGCCGTTGTTGTGTATACCTCTGCCTGCCATCCCCTTCAACGACGGTTTTCTCCGGCGACTATGACCATAACTGATAAATACTACTATATTTCACTTGACATAATTTATCAGATAAGATAATCCCTTTCGTGGTATTTTTTCTTAGTCATGGTCCGAAGTTAATCTGTTCCATTCGATGAAGTAAACACTTCCATCTGTCTAAACCCTGGAATTTTAACCCAAGTTTAACACCCATAAAAAAATAAGTTTGCAAATCAGGTAGTTACCCTGCATCTTCCATCCGTGTGGCACTACATTCTTGCTGTTTTGTGCATTTTTTATGTTTCACACGATCATCTTTTTAATCCTACCGGGGGACGAATCCAGATTCAGGCATTGATCGTTCCCACGCTCCAGCGATTGATCGTTCCCACGCTCCAGCG
>JBNGCY010000024.1:0-22158 GCA_049975505.1 Desulfuromonadaceae bacterium
GCACATGACCCCGCGACATGGAGCGCGGATAGTGATATAGTGGCGATCCGGAAATGTTAAATGGGCAGAACAGATAATCTAGTGTGAAACAGGCAAAATGCATAAAAGGAGCCTCACAACCATGTCAATTTTCCTCACTCTTCTTACAATCGGGGTTATAAGCACCCTGTTTTACTCTCCCGTACCGGAGGAACTCGTACCCAAACTCGAATGGGCCGCCCTGGGCCTTCCCCTAGCTTTGCTCCTGTGGCAGATGGTGCAGATAAGTCGCAAAGGGGCGGAAAAACACAAACAGGAACAAGCGCCAGCCCCTGCAGCGGAACCTTCTGCCGCCGCCGTCAAACAGGATCCGCGCAGGCTTCAGGATGCCGCAGTCCTTCAGTTTCTTGCCCGCCTGCAGGAAAAAGGACGCCTGGTAGACTTCATTATGGACGATATGACCCCATACGGGGATGAGCAGGTCGGTGCGGCAGCGCGTATTGTGCATCAGGGATGTCGGGAAGTGATGGCCGATTTCTTCAAAATAGCCCCCCTGCATGATGGCGCCGAAGAAGAGAGGATCACCCTTGCCCAGGGATATGACAGCGCCGCCTACCGCCTGGTGGGAAGTGTGCCGGAACAGCCTCCGTATACAGGGATTGTTCTCCACCGCGGCTGGATAACGCAGAGCATCAATCTGCCCCGCGTGGATTCCGCTGCTCTGTTAGATGATGATACATATATCATTGCCCCGGCCGAAGTTGAAATCGAATCAGGGCCGCATGACTGAAACTGAAGATATACACAGCCTGGTTTTCATCCAGAAAACATACTGACAGAGAAGAACTATGTCCGCAACAACAAGCACATACGCCATCGGTATTGACCTCGGCACATCCAATTCCGCCCTCGCCATAGCGGAACTGGATTCGGAACATGCCGCACAGAGCATCGAGATCACCCAGCTCACCAGTCGCAAGGGGATCGGCAAAGCCGCGGTACTCCCCTCGTGCATCTACCTTGCCACCGAACAGGAGCAGACTCAACTGCCCCGGATTGAATGGCAGGAGAATCAGAGCTGGCGCATCGGAGTATTCGCGCGTGAGCACGGCGCCGAAGTACCTGAACGCCTGGTGACCTCGGCCAAATCGTGGCTGTGCAACCCGCACAACGACCCCCACAAAGCGGTGCTGCCGTGGCAATCTCCCCTGGAGGAGCGCAAGATCTCGCCCCTGGAGGCGCAAAAGACCTTTCTGGAATATCTGCGTCACAACCTCGAAGAATACATGCGCATGCGCGCGCGCGGAAAGGATTTTGAACGCAGCACTTCTCAGGTAACCCTCACGGTTCCGGCATCCTTCGATGAAGTGGCGCGCCTGCTTACCGCCGAAGCCGCCGAAGCCGCCGGATGGGGAGAAGTAACCCTGCTGGAGGAGCAACAGGCGGCGTTCTATCACTGGCTCGACTCCAACGCCGAGACCTGGCGCGAGCAGGTACATGCCGGAGATGTGATCCTGGTGTGCGACATCGGTGGTGGAACCACGGATTTCAGCCTCATCGCAGTTACGCAGGAAGATGGGAACCTGCACCTCGAGCGCATCAGCGTCGGAGATCATCTCCTGCTTGGGGGCGACAACATGGATCTTGCCCTGGCCTACACCCTGAAAATGGAGATGGAGGAAAGCGCCAAGGCGCTGGACAATGCCCAGTTCCTCGCTTTAGTTCATGCCTGTCGCCAGGGCAAAGAGGCTATGCTTGCCGACCCCGATCTGGGTACCTACCCCATCTCTGTAGCAAGTCGTGGTGCAAGCCTGTTCGCCCGCAGCCGCTCCACCCAGCTTAAGCGTGAACACATCCAGCAGGTGATCATGGAGGGCTTCCTGCCATTTTGCGACATTGACGCCGAGCCGCAGGAAAACAGTGCCGGTCTTCAGGAGGTTGGCCTCAACTACACCGCCGATCCGGTAATCAGCAAACATTTGGCGCGCTTCCTGGTCAACAGCCGCCGCAATGTGGAATCGGGCCTGAAAAGCGGTACCGAGGTTACAATATGCCACAGCCCGGAACGGGGTACTGATTTCATCTTTCCGAGTGCGGTACTCTTCAACGGCGGGATTTTCAAAGCCGAAGCGATACGCCAGCGCATCATCGATCTGCTGCAGAGTTTCTGCCCGGAACAGCCCCTGCGTCAGCTCAACAACGAAACCCCTGATCTGGCGGTAGCCCGGGGCGCTGCCAGCTATGGACGTACCGTAGCCCGTGGTGAGGGCATCCGCATCAAAGCGGGTACCGCGCGCTCCTACTATCTCGGGCTTCAAAGTGCCATGCCCGCGGTTCCAGGGCTTAAGCCGCGCCTCAAGGGGGTGTGTGTAGTGCCCCAGGGGATGGAAGAGGGAACGGAACATCTGCTCGAAGGGCGTGAATTCGGTCTCATGACCGGGCAGGCAGCGGAATTCCGTTTCTTCAGTTCCTCCACCCGCGCGGGCGATGAAATGGGTACCGAGGTGGAATCAGTGGAAGAACTGGAAGAAAGCGCGCGTCTCGAGGTCACCCTCGAAGCCGAAGAGAAAGAGCGCCTGCCGGTTCAACTCCTGAGCCGCTTCACTGAACTGGGCACCCTGGAACTGTGGATGAAACACCAGCCCAGCGGCAGACGCTGGAAAATTGAATTCAACCTGCGAGGACAAGAGCAATAATCCATGCCTGCACCCCACGACCAGAATCCGCGTTACTTCATAGGTATCGACCTCGGCACCACCAACTGTGTTCTCTCCTATGTGGACAGGCGGCAGCCGGAGAAGGGCTCCCAGGTTCTGCCCATCCCCCAGTGGGACAGCAGCACCAGCGTGCGCAACCGGGAGGAACTCCCCTCGTTCGCCTTTCTCCCCCCGGGCACTGAAGAGAACGGGATCCGCGCCCGGCGCGAGGATGTTCCTGCGCTCGAATCCGGCTGGATTCCGGGGGAATACGCACGCCTGCAGCTTCCCTTCAGCCCCGGACGTGTAATCCACTCCGCCAAATCATGGCTGTGCCACAGCGATGTGGATCGCACCGGCGCCATTCTCCCATGGCAGTCGGATGAGATCGGCACGGAGCGCCGCCTCTCGCCCGTGTCCGCGAGTGCCCTGTATCTGCGCTGGCTGCGTGCCGTGTGGAACCGGAACATGGCGCACTCACCGGAAGAGAACTTCGACGCCCAACAGGTCGTGATCACCGTCCCCGCCTCGTTCAACGAGGCCGCCCAGGAACTCACCCTCAGGGCGGCGTGCGAAGCGGGATATCCGGACAACATCCGCCTCATAGAGGAACCCCAGGCGGCGTTTTATTTCTGGCTCGGCAAAAGCGCCAACTTGAGTCTGCTCCAGGATATGCTGGAGGAGCGCAGGCAGAGCGAACTCAAAATCCTGGTATGCGATATCGGCGGCGGCACCACGGATCTGAGTCTGTTCAGCGTCTCTCCCGACAGAGAGGCGCGTACCGGCCTGAGGATGGAGCGCATCGCGGTCAGTGAACATCTGCTTCTCGGCGGAGATAACATCGACCTCACCCTCGCGCATCTGCTGGAGCAGAAGCTGGTGGGTGAAGATAAACGCGTGAGTGCAAAGCAGTGGAGCCAGCTCCTCGCCCAGGCGCGTGATCTGAAGGAGCGCATCCTTGCGGATGAAGACACGAACCCAGATGCGCCCCGGAGCTTTCCGGTAACCATCTCCGGCTCCGGCTCCGGGCTGTTCTCTTCCACGCGCTCCATTCGCATCGCAGCGGATGAGGTGCGCAACTGCATTCTGGAAGGATTCTTTCCTCTCACCGCGGCACATGAACACCCGCGCCAGAGTGTTTCCGGTCTGCAGGAATGGGGACTTCCATATGCCGAAGACAGCGCCATCTCCCGCCATCTGGCCCAATTCCTCGAGGGGCACAGCATTGATGCGGTGCTGTTCAACGGCGGCAGTGTAACCCCCGCCCTGCTGCGCCACCGCCTGCGGACGTTGCTGCACAACTGGCAGCAGGATGGTGCGCACGAGCCGGTGGAACTGCACAACGAGGCGATCTCCCTGGCGGTAAGCCGGGGCGCGGCACGCTATGCATGGATTGCGGCGCAGCACCGGAGCGAACGCATCGGCGGCGGGTATCCCCACTCTCTGTACCTGGAAGTTCACGGGCGCAAAAAGAAGGAACGCACCCTGGTGTGCATCCTGCCCAAGGGGATGGAGGCCGGGCAGAGCATCACCATTGCCAAGCCGGAATTTGATCTGCTGGTCAATCAACCGGTGCGTTTTCAGTGTTGTTATGCCCTGAAACGCAAAGAGGATCGCCCCGGCACCCTCACCATCTGGAACCGGGATGAATTCCGCCCTCTGCCTGCACTCGAAACCGCTATCCATCTTGACCCGCAGCAACCCAGACCTGCCAACAACCGGGTGCGGGTGCATCTGGAGGTGAGTCTGAATGAACTCGGTCTCCTGCAGATTTACTGTGTTGCCACCGAGGGCAGCGGACGCTGGCGCCTCGACTTCAACCTGCGCAAAGAGGTGGAGGAGAAACCGGCCCACACCCGCAAGAAGGAACAGGCCGCCTCCCTGAGCGAGGAAGCCAGGAAGGCAGTGCAACATGCAGTCCCCTGCATTGAGGCGGTTTACGCCAAAAAGAAGCGTCCCGACCTGCCGGAGATAAAGCCGAAGCATCTGGCACGCGCACTGGAACAGCGTCTGGGCGCACGCGATACCTGGGACAGCGCCACCCTGCGGCAACTCTGGCCTCACCTCAATTCCGGCATGACGCGGAAAACCCGGAGCGTGGAGCACGAAAACACCTGGCTCTACCTCGCCGGGTTCAGTCTGCGCCCCGGCTACGGGGTGGAACACGATGAATCGCGCATGGAACAACTGTGGCGCGTACACCAGTTGGGTATGGCATTCCCGAAGGAGAAGCGCATCCAGAAACAGTGGTATCTGCTGTGGCGCCGCGTTGCCGGCGGTTTAAACCGCCAGCGTCAGCAGCAGCTGTTTGACTCCATCATCACCATTCTGCAGAACCAGACCGAGCCGGAGCCGGAAATGGTATATCTGGCGGGCGCCCTGGAGCATCTGAGTCCGGAAATAAAGCGCGATCTGGTCAGGCTTTTCAGCAAGCGCCTGCTCAAGGGCAACCTGAAACACACCCCGCCCTACACCTGGGCTCTGGGGCGCCTGCTCAGCCGCACCCCTCTGTATGCCGGACGCGAAAGTATCGTGCATCCGCGCGAGGTGGAAGCGCTGTTCGCGCGCATGGAAGAGCTTGACTGGAACGAGGTGTACTTAAGCGGAGTCAATGCGATGTTTTCCCAGGCGGCGCGCTGCACCGAACAGCGCGACATCGACCTCGATGCTGAAACATGTCAGCGCATCAGCGCCAAACTCAGACGCAGCGGCGCCTCATCCCATCAGATCGAGGTGGTGGAGCACTATGTCGCCATGGACGACGCGGATCGCACCCTGCAGTTCGGTGAAGCCCTGCCGGCCGGCCTGGTTCTGGCGCGCGCGTGAAAGAGAGGTAGAGTAAATGGCCCGGATGGATTTTGACCTCGAAGGCAGCTCTCACATCGAACTCTATCAGCTTCTGAAGGTCACCGGCCTGTGCGGCAGCGGAGGGATGGCGAAAAATATCATCGCCGACGGCGAAGTGGAGGTCGATGGCAGTATTGAAACGCGCAAACGTGCGAAAATCCATGCCGGGCAGGAAGTCTGCTGGGAGGATACGACAATCAGAGTTTTCTGAGTTGCGCTTTAACCTCGTCGTAGATGGCGCTCAGGCCCTCAGGGCGGAAGCAGCAACTGCGCACCCTTTCTTCTCCATCCGGGGTGGACTGAGTCCAGTCCAGCACCTCGACCCCCTTGCGCACTGCGCGGCTGAATCCGGCCACCCCCAGACTCAAAAGTTCCGCCCACATCTGCTCAATGTCGAAAAGTTCAAAGTTTACAATATCTTCATCCACGGCACGGGTACGGATAAAGAAGTAATCCAGAAGTTCGCATTCCCTCGCGCCGCTGGAATCCTCCCAGCAGATAAAGCAGTGCTGCGGTTCACGTCTCCGGGTGATCTCGCTCAACAATGTATCCTTTTCCATGGACTCCCTCTGCATGTTATAGTGTGTAACTCAGTTAAGCAGATGATTGACACAGAAGCTCAATCTACCTACTCTGGACTGGATAGTTTCGAGGGTAACACATCATACTGATATAGACTGAGGCCGTTACCCGCTTTCAATACAATGACTACAAGGAGCAGCAGCATGGTTGTGGCAAAAAAAGGGGATACCGTCAAGGTGCATTACACCGGACGCCTGGAAAACGGCGAAATATTCGATTCATCTGAAGGCAAAAAACCCCTCAGTTTCATTATCGGACAGCGTGAAGTGATCAAAGGGTTTGACGAGGCGGTGGAAGGGATGATTGTAGGGGAGGAAAAAACTGTCACCATCGAACCGGAAAAAGGCTACGGCAAATCCAAGCAGGAACTGATCCAGAAGGTTGAGCGCAGCGAAATGCCCGAGGGGCTGGACTACCGGGTCGGCAATCAGATAGAAATCACCAGAGAGGATGGCTCTCTGTTCTATGTCATGGTTAAAGAAATCACCGATACCGATGTGAGCCTGGATGCCAATCATCCGCTCGCGGGCAAACGCCTTATTTTTGAAATCCGCATGGAAGAGATTATCCCTGCAGAGGAGCAGAAAAAAGGGATGAGCGGGATGATGATGGAGCAGCTCAAGGCCCAGCGCAACCTCAACTGATAACTTCTTAGCGCCAGACATAACCGCTGTGCACAACACCTATACTCGGAGACGATGCGTTGAACACCGCTAAAAAGATCACCCCCGAAACCACCACCGATATTGAGCAGCTGGTCGGCAAAATCCAGGGCTTCGGCAAGGAGAGTATTGAGGACATCCTCCATCTCATGGCCCACTCGGTGACTCTGCTTACCGGGCATAACCGTCTGCGCATCTATCTGGAGGATTTCACCCAGGGCAGCCTTTCGTGCGCCATCGCCACCGGCCCCCTTGCCGATGATCTGCAGCGCATGAACTTCCCCATCAATACCCTCGAATTTCTAGCGTCCCGGGTGTATGTCAACCAGGAGGAAATAAAACAGAGCGATACCTCAAGCCTGGAGAATCCCAAGGAACTCAATTTCTGCCAGCGCTTCAACATAGGGGCGACCTACATCCTCCCTCTGTTGCACAAAAACCGCTCTGTAGGGGTGCTGTGTGTCGACAGTACCCGTAAAGGGCGGATCCCCTATGAATTACAGCAGCAGAAACTGAAGAAGTTTCTCGCCCAGGTGGTTCCCACCATGGATATCGCGCGCAAGTACCATCAGCAGCTTCTGCTCGCGCGGCGTATCGACGAACGCAAAAACCGCGATGCGGCACAGCACATGATGAAATCGGCGGTGCGCCTGGTAAAGAACCTCACCCTGGCCTCTGTGCTGATCCCTGCTCCTCTGGGCTCGGAGGGCGATGCTCAGGGGCTGCGCATTCTCACCTCCTATTCACGTGAATCAAGTGCACGCAAGCTCTATGAGGACAAGCAGATGATCAGCCTGCAGAAGGGGGAATCCCTCCTCTCGCGCTACATCTCCAACGACGGCACCATTGTGGACGAGCGTTTTCTCTCGCCGCTGTATTTTCCCAATCTGACTTCGGAAACCCTGCAGAAGCGCTACCTCACCGAAGAACTGGGGCTGAAATCCCTGTATGCGGTGCCGCGCTATGCTCCCCGGAGCCGGCGCATCATCTGCGTGGTCAACTACTATACAGATAAGGGCTACAATTTCACCGATTTCGAACGCGGTCTCCTCGATTCGCATGCGGAGATGGCGGAACGGGTTATCCGCGAAATCGGGGGTGAGCATATGGAAATCCGCGTGCTTTCCGAAATCAACGACCTGCTTCAGGAGCGTTTCAAGGGGTTGCAGCCGTTTTTGAACCGGGTGCTCTCCAAAGCTACGGAGCTGATCGGCGCCAACACCGGGAGTATCGCCCTCGTACAGGAGCGCGAGGACGGCAGCTGGCTCGTGGTGGAGGATGAAGATGGAAATATCATCGGGGCTAAAAGCAAGGAGTGGTACAAAAAATATATCCCCCCCAACCGCATCGGCGGCATGGATCTGCCGCGTGAACAGCGCAGCCTCACGGGATATACTGCCCACACCGGCCTGCCGCAAATGATCGCCAACACCGAAGAGCCGGATACCAATGGGTTCTACCGCCATCTGACCGAGGCGATCAAAAGCGAGCTTGCGGTTCCGGTGATTGTGGACAACAAAGTCGTGGCCACTATCTGCCTCGACAGTATCAAACCCCACTACTTCACCAGCGAGCACAAACGCATCCTGCGCATCATTGAGCGCATGATCGGACGCTACCTGGTGGATCTGCAGCAGATTGCCGCCCTCACCCAGGAGGTCTCCCAGCTGCGCCGGGATGTTACCTATAAAGACCCGAAGATATCATCCTACAAACTCGGGAATATTATCGGCAATTCGCCTAAATCGAACGAGGTGGTCAATTTCATTCAGACCATCACTCCGCTGGTATTCAACCGCCTTGCCTCGTGGAACTACAGCACCAGTGAAGATACCGCCCTCGGTCTGCCCTCGATCTTTATCACCGGTGCTACCGGAAGCGGGAAAGAATTCGTGTTCAACAACATCTATTCACGCCTTAACGAAATGTATCAGGCTCAGTTCAAAAACGGACGCCAGCTGCCGGTTAAAAAGAGTAATATCGCCGCCTACAGCGGTGAACTCACATACGCGGAACTCTTCGGCAACAAGCGCGGCGCTTTTACCGGCGCACATACAGACCGTAAGGGAATACTCGAAGAGGCCAACGGCGGGGTGGTGTTTCTGGATGAGATCGGGGATGCGGATCCTAAAACCCAGGTACAGCTGCTGCGTTTTCTCGATAACGGCAGTTTTGTGCGTCTGGGGGAAAACAAAACACGTTTTTCTCATGTCCTTCTGATTGCCGCAACCAACAAGAACCTGCCTCAGCTGATCAAGAAGGGGCTGTTTCGCGAGGATCTCTTTCATCGCCTGTCGGAGCTGACCCTGGAGGTGCCGTCTCTGAACGAACGCCGTGAGGACATCCCCGACCTGAGCACCCACTTTATCGGCAAACTCCACCGTGCATATAAAAACCCTGTCGCTCAGCAGGACACAGATCCTCCCATTCTGGATAAGGCTGCGCGCCACCTGCTGCAGAATCATCACTACACCGGCAACATGCGCGAGTTGCGCTCCATCCTCCTGCGCGCCCTGTTCTTTCGCACTTCGGATATTATCAGTGCCAATGATATCAGGCGGGCTATCGGCGCCCCGGTGGATTTAACTCAGGGGGAAGGGGGAGGCAGCAAAATATACACCGACATGGCTCAGCGGGTATTTTCCTCCATCCTCCATGGGGATGATGATTTCTGGAGCGCTATCTACACTCCGTTCTCCAACAATGACCTCCCCCGTGATGCGGTGATCGCCACTATTGATCTGGCTCGTTCACATGGAGCCGCAAATATGCCCGCCATTGCGAGCATGCTCAAAGCCTGTGACCCCACCCGGGATGAACCAAAGGAACGTAAAACCTTCTATCGCTTCAAGAATTTCTTGTACAAAACCATCCGCATTACGTAGGAGCGTATGTTCACCCTGCATTACGCAACAGGCTCTCCACTTTATCGCGTTCTTCCTGCTGCCAGGGACCGATGCACACAAATCCCATGCGGGCAGGATTAAGGCAGTAGCGTGCGGCTTCGTGCACTGCTGCGGGGGTGATGCTGCTCCAGAGGTCGATATCCTGCTTTAAAGTGCGCATATATCCGCTAACCACCCCCCAGCCATAGCGTCCCGCCAGATCTTCAACATTGTCGCGGCTGAAATCGAGATAATTCAGGGCATTGCGAGCCACCACCTTCAGAACCTCTCCTTCAGGACCCGAACGCACCCGCTCCACAACAGCGAGAAGCGCCTCGACCACTGCAAGCAGATTCCCCGGATCGGTAGCCAGGTCGATGGAGAGACAGCCGCATTCTGCGTATTCTTCCAGACTCGCTTCCACGCTGTAGGTCAGACCGGAATCTTCGCGCAGCTTCTGCATCAACAGACTCGCGCCCCCCTCACCGAGCATGCGCCGCAGAACCCGCAACCCCGGAGCATGCTTGTGTTTGCGTCCTTCGGTGCGCCACGCCATCTGCAGGGTCAGTTGCGAATCCGAGTCCTTAACCCAGTCAATCTTCGGGCCGGTATACTCAGGCACAGGTGCATTAAGCAGAGAATCTCTATACCTTGATGCCGGCCATCCCCCGAAACAATCCTCCACCGCCGCATGCACCTGCTGCACGGATACCGGCCCCGCCACGCTGATCACCAGATTGTCAGGGACATAGTGGCGGGCATACCACTCCCGCACCTGCTGTTGCGTAAATGCGCGAACAGTGGCGGGAGTACCGATTATCGGCCGCCCCAGGGGGTGATCCCCCCACAGCAGGCGCGACATGCGGTTGTCCGCACAGATATCCACCCCATCTTCATTGAAATCACCCATGGCCTCTTCCAGCACAATGGAGCGCTCGGTTTCGAGATGCAGAAATTTCGGAGTGCGCAGCATCAGACTGAAGAGTTCCAGCCCCTGCTTCACCTTGCAGGGATGGACACGCGCGAAAAAGCTGGTGCTTTCTGCATCGGTACCCGCATTCATACTGCTGCCCAGCTGTTCAAAAGCCTGTTCCAGCGCCGGGCCTGAAGGATAGCGTGCATTCCCACGGAACATCATGTGTTCCACAAAATGGGACAGACCCGCCTGATCTGCAAGTTCGTAGCAGCTGCCTACTTTGACATAGCAGATGATCTCCACGCTGTGGAGATATTCAAGGGGGGCGACAACCAGCTCCAGAGCGTTATCCAGAGTGGTGTGGTGATATTCGGGCATGATAATCCTGGGGATAAAGCAATATGTAGCTGTAAAGCCTTGTGGCACCCATTCCAAGGGACACTTTGCGCCGTCCATGGCCGTTCGACTGTCGCCGTCCATGGCGACAGACGCCCTTTCCATGGGTACCACAAGCCCATACCGGTAGTGGTGGTGAATAATTGGTATTGCATGTGGCAAGGGCACGACATGACGCGCCCCTACTTCTGCAGCAGGCGGGCAGCCTCTTTGGCGTGATAGGTAAGGATCAGATCCGCACCCGCGCGTTTGAGACCGGTGAGGGTCTCCATCACCACCTTGTCGTGATCGATCCAGCCTTTCTGGGCCGCGGCCTTGACCATGGAATACTCGCCGGAAACATTATAGGCCGCCAGGGGGAGATCAAAGCGCTCCTTGATATCGCGGATGATATCCATATACGCCAGCGCCGGCTTTACCATGAGAAAATCGGCGCATTCATCCACATCCAGAGCCGCTTCACGGATCGCCTCGCGCCGATTGGCCGGGTCCATCTGATAGCTGCGGCGATCGCCGAACTGCGGGGTGGAATCAGCTGCATCGCGAAACGGGCCGTAGTACGCACTTGCGTACTTGACCGCATAGCTCATGATGGGGATATGGATAAAATCGTTGGCGTCGAGGATCTCGCGCAACGCGGCAATACGCCCGTCCATCATATCGCTCGGCGCCACGATATCCGCCCCCGCCTGCGCATGCGACAGCGCTTCGGCCGCAAGGAGTTCCAGGGTGGAATCGTTATCCACATCGCCATCCTTGATCACACCGCAGTGACCGTGGTCGGTATACTCGCACATACACACATCGGTGATCACCGTCAGTTCAGGAACTTCCTTTTTCAGCGCGCGGATGGTGCGCTGGATTATGCCGTCATCGCTGTAGGCATCCCTGCCGAGCGGATCCTTCTCCTCCGGGATTCCGAACAGAATCACCGCCGGAATGCCGAGTTCGTATACTTCGCGCGCGTCTTCCACCAGATGTTCAATCGACTGCTGGTAGATGCCCGGCATGGAAGGGATTTCGTTTCTGATGTTTTCGCCGAACGCGCTGAACATAGGATAAATCAGGTCTTCAACACGCAGATGGTTCTCGCGCACCATGCGGCGCAGATTTTCGTTTTTACGCGTACGCCGTGCCCGGTAACGGGGAAAATACATAAAAATACTCCTTTTTTAAAGTTTCAGGGGGAAATCCTGGCTTTTACCGCCTCCACCAACGCATCGATGGTATATGGCTCTGCTTCATATGCTATCTGGAGATTGTACTCACGCGCTGTAGCACTGGTTATGGGGCCGATGGAAGCGTACTGGATCCTCTCGGGAACCAGGCTGATGTTCTCTGCCAACAGGGACACATAATTATGTACTGCGGAAGAAGATGTGAATGACACTATATCCACCCTGTTTCTGAGGAGGTGAAGGAGGGTATCCGCGTTGTCTGTTGCCGCGACAGTGCGATACGCAACCGGTGCATCTACGAGAGCACCGTCCTTTTGAAGTTCAGGAATTATGAGATTGCGCACCTTCTGGGCGCGCGGATATAAAACGTGTTTTCCGGCCATTCCCATGGCGCGCAGAAGTTCGAGCATCCCCTCAGCGGTGAACTCAGATTCCGGGGTTGCGCTGCTGTATCCCCACTCTTCCAGGCTCTTCTGGGTCGCTGTCCCCACACATACGAACTCAAGGTTCTCAGGCACCTCAAAAGCGTGTTGTGTAATAAACTGCATGACCGCCTCGACGGCGTTCACCGAGGTAAGGATAAGAAGGTCGTAGCGCGCCAGGTTTTTCAACGCCATTTCAAACGGGGCGACATCCAGGGGAGGAGCAATTTCGATAAGGGGGAAAACCTCCGCACGCAGTCCGGCCTGTTCCAGGGCAAAGACAAAATCCTGCGCCTGATGGCGCGGACGGGTCACCAGCACACAGAGTGAAGATATTGAGTGTTCCCGGAATTCAGACCCCATATTAATCCTGATCCACCTGCTTCATCTCCCCCTTGGGTGCCTCGATCTCCAGTTCAAACAGTTCCTGCAGGGCGTTGACGTAGGGCTGCGCCGCGGAACCTTTCTGTGCTCGCTTCAGCCCGGCTGTGGGCTGATGGAGGATTTTGTTGACCAGGGCCTGGCTCATCGCCTCTACGGCGCGGCGCCCCTGTTCATCGAGGTTTTTAATCTGACTTAAGGTTTTCTCCACCTCACGCTGACGCAGGCGTTCCATTTTCTGGCGCAGCGCGACGATGGTAGGCACAACTTCGAGGCTTCCCATCCAGCCCTTGAACTGCTCCAGCTCCTGATCAATAATCTTCTCAGCCGCTACCGCCTCCTTCTGGCGCTCATCCATATTGGCCTTCACAATGCCCTGGAGATCATCCACATCGTAGAGATAGACATTGCCGATATTGTTTACCCGGGGATCTATATCCCTGGGAACGGCGATATCGATAAAGAACATGGGCTTTTGCTTGCGCTGGCGCAGGGCACGCTGAACCTGATCCGGTTTGATTATGAAACTGGTGGCTCCGGTCGAAGAGAGCACGATATCCACCTGATGGAGATGATCGGGGAAATTGTCGAAGAGCACCGCGCGCCCGTGAAATTCGTGCGCCAGATTTTCCGCGCGGGAGAAGGTGCGATTCGCCACGATCACCTCTTTAACCCCGTTGTTGACAAAATGGCGCGCCGCGAGTTCACACATCTCTCCTGCGCCCAGAAGCATGACTGTTTTACCTTCGATAGTGTCAAAGATTTTTCGCGCCAGTTCCACTGCGGCAAACGACACCGAAACCGCATTGCCAGCAATGTTGGTCTCGGTACGCACCCGTTTTGCCACAGAAAATGCCTTGTGCAGAAAACGGTTCATGATAAGACCGACACTCTCATGCTCGACCGCATATCCGTAAGCATCTTTGATCTGCCCGAGAATCTGCGGTTCCCCCACCACCATGGAATCAAGGCTGGCGGCAACGCGGAACATGTGCCGTATCGCGTCATCCCCCTGACGCACATAGAGATGTCTGGCGAGCTGATCAATATCGAGGTTGTGATAGCGTGCGATAAAGCGGGTTACTTCATCAATCCCCTCTTCAGCCAGATCCGCTGCGGCATAGATCTCCACCCGGTTACACGTGGACACAACCACCACTTCCGCAAGACAGGGGATCTCCTTGAGCTGTCCCAGGGCGTCTCCAACCCGCTCAGGGGCAAAGGCCACTGTTTCACGAATGGAAACCGGGGCGGTTTTATGACTTAAACCGACGACAAAAATATCCATATATCTTTCCAGTTATCACCACTGACACACCGCCAGTACAGCGGGGCCGGCAGATTGAAAATTTATCTTTTGGGTTCTATCCGGACATGGAGCTGTAGCTGTGCAGGCCGGGGAGAAGCAGGTTAACACCGAGAAAGGTGAAAAGCAGAAAACAGAAACCGATAATGGCAAAAATCGCCGCTCTGCGCCCGCGCCAGCCGACGGTAAGGCGCCCGTGCAGAAGTGCGGCGTACAAAAACCATGTGATCAGCGCCCAGGATTCCTTGGGATCCCAGCTCCAGTAAGTACCCCACGCTGATTCAGCCCACACCGCCCCGGAAATTATCCCCATGGTCATCAGAGGAAAGCCGAACTTCAGGCAACGGTAGTTAACCCGGTCCAGGGTTTCCAGCGACGGGAGGCGGTAGTGGAGGGCGGAAAACTTCTTGCTTTTGAGCATCCGCTCCTGAATCAGATACAGGATGGCCGCCACAAAAGCCACGGTAAACACCGCATTCCCCATGAACGAAAGGCCTACATGAATTGGGAGCCAGAAGCTGTCGAGAGCGGGATTTAGATCCTGAGTATGCATCGGCATGAGACTGCCGAACAGCATGAACACCGTGATAAGGGTTGTCGTTGCCGCTGCCATCACCTGCATACGGGTTTGCAGATCCAGAAGCATGAATACACCTGCCAGAGCCCAGGCAAAGAACGACAGCGATTCATGCAGGTTGGTTACCGGAGTATAACCTGCCTCGAAATAGCGCACCACCAGGGTGATGCTGTGCACTGCAAAAGCAAGGAGCAGCAGCAATCTTGCCCTTTTCCCGGTATTCCCCCGGTTACGCACCACAGCCACCAGTGACAGCAGCGTTGTAAGGGCATACATTAGCAGTGCCACTTTGTAGAGCAGGATACTCATCTTCTCTCTCCCCGGATATGTATTGCTGTTTCGCTATAACGCATAAGGATTAAATCCACATTCACTTGTCTGTCACCCAGGTTTCGCACAATTGGACATTCTAGGCGTGCCCTGAAAACAGTGTCAACCCAAATCCCCCGCCGGAAAGGTGCGAACTAAAATCCGAAAAGTTCCTGCTCCACCAATTCACACAGGATATGCCCGTAGCACAGCAATCCTTCCGCCCCGCGCGCCAGAGAAGGGGCCTGCAGAGCAATCACCGTATCCGCCCCGGCATCAATCCACGGGTCGGCATCTGCTGCCGAGAGCACCAGGGTGGTACATTCGAGTTCACGTGCCGCTTCAATGCCTGCAAGTAAAGGCGCACTCACCTCGGCAGCTATAAACATCACGGTATCCGCAGGGCGCGCTGCCGCCTGAACCCCCGCGCTGTAGTATTGAATGAAGGTGTCGGTTTCACTCAATGCGGCGGCAAATGCACTGTTCCCATTCAGAGACAATGCGGGCAGAGAGGGACGCTCAATCCCCAGATTATGCAGGAATCCGTGCACAATTGCATCGGCGACCCCCATCAGACCTCCCCCCGCAGCAACCAGCAGATGTCCCCCGGAGGCGAACATCTGGGCCAGCTGGGCGGCACTGCTCTCGAGTTGATGCGCATGTTCCACCAGGGATCCCTCGAGTACCGCAGTATGCTGGTTAAGAATCTCTATTATCCGCTCTGACATGGTAAAATCCTTATGTAAACATGTGTCGATTCTTTGTTCCCGGCGCGGGCAAATCCCTTCATTTTCCATAGGAACATGCGCGTTCGCGTCTGTAGGCTGGAGCTTTAGTCCTGATCTCCCTCTGCCCGTACATTGAGGCTATTTCCCATCTGCAACCTGTTGCGGCTTCAGGAACCTGCTACATTTACCCTTGCATTTTAAGAATGATATCCTATCATTGTAGGTACGAGGTTTTCCACACGGAAAGCGTCGGAATCGTCCGTTTTACTTTTTCTTATATGCATCCACACGCAGATGAGCCAGCGGGGCTTTCAGACATCTCCCGGTTTTATCTGCATACAAACAACGTAAAGGAGTTAGATCATGGCCAGCGACAAGGTTTTAGAGTTCACTGACGCAAATTTTGATACTGATGTTCTGCAGGCATCCGAACCCGTGCTTGTCGATTTCTGGGCCACATGGTGCGCCCCCTGCAAGGCCCTGACCCCGGTGATTGATGAACTTGCAAACGAGTTTGACGGCAAAGTCAAAATCGGCAAGGTCAATGTGGATGACAACCCTGAAACTCCAGGCAAATACGGAGTGCGCGGCATCCCCACCCTGATTCTGTTTAAGGACGGCAAGGTGGTGGATCAGCTTGTGGGCGCAGTCCCCAAGAGCCAACTGCAGGATCTGATTAAAAAAGGTCTGTAACTAACCGGATCGGCAATCTGT
The DNA here is from genome assembly GCA_049975505.1 of Desulfuromonadaceae bacterium. Classification (GTDB taxonomy): domain Bacteria; phylum Desulfobacterota; class Desulfuromonadia; order Desulfuromonadales; family Desulfuromonadaceae; genus JAIVHC01. Next base: position 16,579 of record JBNGCY010000024.1, read on the forward strand.
AACCTGAGCAGATCCGTATGAGGACATCAGAAAGCCCGCTGCAAAGCGGGCTTTTTTGTCTTCATCAATTTCCTGCGTGCGTTTACAAAAAACGCTCAGATATCATTGCCTGTTTCAGATGCCTTGCGCAAAAAAGAAAAAATCTGGCGATAGCGCTTTTTGTCTCCCGGCCCCTGATAGCCCCGCACCAGTTTATCCAACTCCACGATATCCAGGCCCGGCAGGTGCTCGATTATTTCAGCGCGCACGTCATCCCGCTGCTCCGGATCACAAAGTCCATCACGCCAGCGCTCCAGGGTATGAAAGTGGCGCTTCTCTTCCAATTGCTGCTCGCTCACTCCCTCCTTAAAGCAGCGGACCTCTTCCAATTGCGCTTCGTCACTGCGCAGCAACCCTGCAAGATGCTTTATTTCGCGTTTGCGCGCCCCTTTGCTCAAACCACGGGCACGTTCCACCACCTGCATCACTTCAGAGCTGAGCCCCAGGCCTGCAGATTCCGCAGCCTTCATCTCTACCAGATCACGCGCCAGCTCTTCCACGGCCTGTGCCTGGCGTTTGCGCGCCGACTTGCTCGATATCTGCGCCTCAATTTCATCCATTGCGCCTAAAACTCCTTCTTGCTGTCAAGCAGCATGGTTACCGGGCCATCGTTGCACAGATCAACCTGCATATCCGCCTGAAAAACTCCTGTCGCGACCCGAATACCCGTGCGGTGCAACGCCTCCACCACCGCTTCATAGAGACTGCTGGCCATATCTCCGGAGGCAGCGCGGGAAAACCCGGGCCTGCGCCCTTTGCGGCAATCAGCCAGGAGGGTGAACTGCGACACCACCAGCGCCTCACCTCCGCAGTGCTCCAGGCTCAGATTCATCTTACCTTCGGCGTCGGGAAAAATTCGCAACCCTGCAATCTTGGCGGCCATGTATTCTACGTCCTGCATCCCATCGGTGCGATCCACTCCGAGAAGCACCACCAGACCGGCCCCTATCGCACCAACCTCTGTGCCCTCAACCACAACCCTGGCACGCGTTACGCGCTGGATCACTGCGCGCATACACTCCTCATTTCACGCCAGGTTGCAATAACTCCGGTAGCGCTGGCGACATCGGGAACCACGGCATCTACATGGGGGACCGGTTCATCCGGCGCAGAACCAACCCAGATTGTCCCCATATTAAGACGCGCGGCCGTATGCAGATTGGGGAGGGAATCCTCCACCATGACAGTTTCCGCTCCGCTGATACCCGCGTGTTTTAAGGCGGCATGATACGGATCCGGGTGGGGTTTAGGCATGTAATTGCTGATGCGGATGTCGTATATATGCTCGAAACAGTTCTCAATCCCCAGACAGGTGAGTACCCGGCGGGCGTGATCAGAGGAGCCGTTGGTGAAGACAAAGCGGCGCTCCGGCATATTTTCCAGGCAGCGTTTAAGTTCCGGATCAGGGCACAAACGGCTGGAGACATCAATATCGTGGACATACTCCAGATAGTGTTCGGCATCGGTACCGTATTCGTGCATCAGACCACGCAGGGTGACGCCGTATTTCTCCCAGTAATGGCGGCGCAGAAAATCAACCCGCCCTGCTTCTATCCCCACAACTTCCAGCATGTAGGCATTGATTCTGACGTCAATGAGGGAAAACAGATCGCTTTCAGCCGCATACAGGGTATTGTCGAGATCAAAAAACACTCCTTGCATCATAACCCTCCCTGCGGGACATATTCTCCGGTGAACACCTCCACCGCATCGCCGGTCATACGTACATATCCCTCCGCGGTATACTCCATAAACAGATCTCCGCCGCGCAGATGGACAACCATGCTGCGCTCGCAACGTCCGGTAAGAAATGCCGCCACCGCCACTGCGGATGCCCCGGTTCCACAGGCCATGGTTTCTCCCGCACCGCGCTCCCAGGTACGCTGTTTGACCTCCACAGGAGATACAACCTGGACAAATTCAACATTGGTACGCTCCGGAAACCATTCGTGATGTTCCAGCAACGGTCCCCATTTCTCCACCACATAGTTCTCCACATCATCCACAAAAACCACACAGTGGGGATTGCCCATGGATACACAGGAAATCTCGAAGGTTTTATCCTTAATCTGAAGTGCCGTATTCAGGGCGTGTTCATCCTCTTTGCCATACATGGGAATCCAGCCGCGGCGCAGATCCGGTACGCCCATATTCACCACCGCTTTTTCAACTTTTCCATCCGCACCGGGAATCACCTCTATACTGCGAACACCTGCAGCGGTTTCAATGCTCACCATCGAAGTGTGCACCCATCCACGGTCATAGATGTACTTGGCGACGCAGCGGATCCCGTTACCGCACATCTGCGCCTCTGAACCATCCGCATTGAACATGCGCATCCGCGCATGGGCAACATTCGATGGCATGATAAGGATCAGGCCATCAGAGCCTATGCCGAAATGGCGGTCACTCACTGCGCGTGCAAGCTGTTCGGGGTTCGGCACGTCCGCCAGCGTGGTATCAACGTACACATAGTCGTTGCCCAGGCCGTGCATCTTCACAAAGTGCATATTTTCTCTTCTCCTTTCCCGCTCATTATTCAAGCGGAAAGTCACCAGCCAATGCGGAGTCGCAGGTATCACCATCCTGATCAGAATCAACAGGAACCACAACCGTATGCGCGAGTTTGTCGTTCCATCCGCGCCTATCGGATGCAAAGCAAATGGCAAAATACCCCGCCCCCAGGCACAAAGCGGAGATAAATCCTCCGCAGGTGCGCAGCAGGATCTGGCTCAGGGTAAGTGGCCTGCCATCACAGGACACTACTTCAATTTTGTTCACGGCCTTGCCTGGAGTCTGCGAATACAAGTAGTGAAAGAGGATAAAATACGCGAGACCGAAAAAAACCAGAAGGAGATAGTATCCGCCCCGCACGTCGGGATTGTCGAGAAGCGGGCTGAAAAATCCGGGGCGTTCCTCCCACAACATACTGTGCCCGGCAACGTAAAACAGCATCCAGACTGTCAGTATAACAGCTATGTCAAGGATAGAGGCAGTGAAGCGCCGCCACATCAGCCCTGTTTCCGGTAGAGCAATGTCTCCGGGGGGGACTTGCCCGGACGCAAAATCGCCGGCAGGATTGATTCCCGCTGATGTCTGGTCAGCGTGCATTTGAAGAAAGAGCGGAGGTGGAGTGAATTTGATCTCAGGTTCATCTTCTACAGAAGCAGGAGTTTTCCCCGCCGTGGCACGGTTTTGTCCTCGACTTTGTTCAGGCTCCTTTTGCGACTGCGGTATTTCAGATGCTGTTGCGCCCTCCCATTCAAAGTCGGCAAACAGTGAGGGGGCATGCTGCTCCCCACTGCCGGAATCGGGCTGCCCTTTTTCGGTAGCGTGATCTGTGTGTGCTTCTAAGATACCGGGTGCGGATGCTTGCGGACTCACTTCAGCTTCGTCCGGATCAGTGACACGTTGCGTTGCGCACTGCAGCTCCCGGCCGCATTTCTTGCAGTTTTCCAGATGGGCAAAACTGTTATATCCGCAATGAGGACAGCGCATATATACTCCAAGTTCAGCAATATCCCAAGATGGCCCAGGATGGCGTTGCAACAGATGCAGAACCAGATGCAGAGGCTATGCAGATCTCCGGCCGGTATCCCCGTAGAGATACTGCAATACCGCGACAACCGCGAAACCGGCGGTTTCGGTGCGCAGAATGCGCGGGCCAAAACGCACCGGGATAAAACCGCTGGCACTTGCATTTTCGACCTCTGTGCGCTCCAGCCCCCCTTCGGGACCGATCAGGAGAGCAATCCCGTCAGCGGGTGAATCCAGATGCTGCGGCAGAGCCGCACTCAGTTCGAGATCCGCCTCTTCCCAGAGCACTAAACGCAGAGCACCGCTACTTCCTTCCAGGGCTTCTTCCAAATCCTGCGGGCGTTCCACCCCCGGAACCCGACTGCGCCCACTCTGGCGTGCCGCCTCCTGAACAATCTTCTTCCAGCGCTGCAGCTTTTTCTCCACCTTTGCCGAAGCGATCCGCCCCTGGCAACGCCGGGTGTAGACCGGGGCAAACGCACTTACGCCCAGCTCGGTATTTTTCTGCAGCACCAGCTCAAAGCGATCTCCTTTCGGAACCCCCTGGATCAGTTCTATATGAACCGCAGTTTCCGCTTCGGTATACCATTCAAGAACCCGTACCTGTGCATGTTCAGATGGCGTCTCCTCCAGCACAACCCGGCAGCTCAATCCGGCACCATTACACAGAATAAAGTTATCCGCGGGGCCGAGGCGCAACACCCTTACAATGTGATGGGCAATTTCAGGCGGAAGAGCAAAACTCTGCGTTCCGGCAACCAGTTGCGGGACAATAAAGCGCCGCATCAACTATCTCTCCGGTACTGAATGCACGCCCATTCATGTGCAAAGCTGATCTCTGGAGGTAGAGAAAAACGCGGATTAAACGCCGAGGTAACAAAATCCACTTTTTCCGCCAGAATCCCGGAAAGCACCAGATCTCCTCCCGGAGCCACATGTTCGCACAGTTCAGAAGCCAGGTGGACATTCTCTTCTGCGAGAATATTCGCCACAACCAGATCAAAACAGCCGCCGATTTCAGCGAGCGGCTCCAGGGTTGCCTTCATTCTGTCTTCCACTCCGTTCACGCGCGCATTGGCGCGGGCGGTTTCTATCGCCACAGGGTCGATATCGCAGGCTATGGCAGTTCCGGCACCCAGTGCAAGGGCGGCAATGGCGAGAATCCCGGAGCCGGTCCCCACATCCAGAATATCGCGCACAGGCGTACCTGCATCATAACGTGCGGCGATAAATTCAAGACACAGGCGCGTAGTCCCATGGGTACCGGTTCCGAACGCCATCCCGGGGTCAAGGGTTACCACTGTGCGCCCGGGGAATTCAGCATCCTCCCAGCTGGGGCACACCACCAGGCTTTCTCCGATCGGGGTTGCGCTGAAATACTGCTTCCAGCCTTCGGCCCAGTCCTGGGCCCCTATCTCGCGCCACGCCAGATCAAATCTTCCCCCTCCCTCCAGGTCACGCTTCAGACAGGCGTGAAGCCGGGACAGCAAGGCCTCCGGAGTACTCCGCACAGGGAAATAGGCCTTTATGGTATAGGTGTCCGTATATACCTCATCCGGATCCGGCACCACAAATGTATCGAGTTTGCGCTCATCCACTATCACCCCTGTACTCCCCATCTCCACCATCAGCGCACAGACGGCATCGGTACTCGATACGGGAATTACACAGGATATTTCATACCAGTTTTCAGTCATTTCGCTTATGTAGCAAATCACACCCGGAAACGCAATGAACAATGGAATTTCAATAAAAATTCTTGACATGCCTTTCCAAAAGCGCAATAAAAGTAACGCCCGACTAATGAACGTGACATGGGGACATATCAAAATTTATACCATATTGAGTAACGAGTCGCTCTGCGCTTCAGCTTGAATGCCCTGGCTGCTGGCGTCAGCAAACCTGAGCCCTGTACTCGATTAAATGCGGTTTTTCATTATCCTTTTGTTGCATAATGCAGACTATCTGTTATAGATAGCTAAGTACACATTACAACATTCTGAG
>JBNGCY010000024.1:22258-31528 GCA_049975505.1 Desulfuromonadaceae bacterium
GCATAATGCAGACTATCTGTTATAGATAGCTAAGTACACATTACAACATTCTGAGCAGCGCTGAGGATGCACGTGTGCACGCGGATGTTCTCGTTATAGATAGCTAAGTACACATTACAACATTCTGAGAATAATATGGGTTCTGGCAAAAAGGTTCTACTCCTCTCCGATGCCACGGGTGAAACCGCGGAAAAGATGGTATCTGCGGCATTGACCCAGTTCCAGCATGAGGATGCTCAGGTTACCCGGGTCAGCAATGTGCGCAGCAAGAACCAGGTGTATGCAGCCCTCGACAAGGCGGCGCAACAACAGTCAATGGTAATTTATACCATTGTGAATCGCGATCTGTCACGCCTGGTACACGAGGAATGCAGCGCCATGGGGTTGATCAGCGTGGATATCCTCACTCCCCTGCTGGTGCGATTGTCGGAGTTTCTCGGCACCACCCCGAACGAGATTCCGGGCTTACTCCACAATGTTGATGACGACTATTTCCGCCGCATAGATGCCATTGAATTCACCGTGCGCAACGATGACGGCCAGGAAACGCGTTTTCTCAACAAAGCGGACATAGTCCTGGTCGGGGTATCGCGCACCAGCAAGACCCCTCTTTCCATGTACCTGGCGCATCGGGGCTGGAAGGTGGCGAATATTCCCCTGGTTAACGGAATTGATCCCCCGGCGGAGTTGCTGAATATGCAACATAACCGGGTGTGTGGGCTGATCATAAAAGCCGAACGCTTAGTGGAATTACGCGCCGCACGCCTGCGCAATCTCGGGCAGGATCCGCGTAAAGCCTACGCCCAGTTTGAACAGATTGACGAGGAGCTGCAGGCGGCAAAGAAATTTTTCCGGCGCCAGAAATGGGCCATTGTAGATGTCACCGGCAAAGCGGTCGAAGAAACCGCCAACGAAGTGCTGGTCAAACTTAAAATGATCTGAAGCAGGATATTATATTCTGATATCGCTATTTAAAACAGGTACTAAACGCATTCAGAAACCCTGATGCCGATCAACCCAAAGGAGCTGAAATCATGAAAATTCTGGTCGTTGAAGATGAAAAAAAGGTTGCCAGCTTTATAAAGCGCGGCCTCGAAGAGGAGGATTTTTCCGTGGATATCGCCGCCAATGGCGAAGAGGGGCTGTATATGGCGGAAAACAATCGCTATGACCTCATCCTCATGGATGTGATGCTGCCCAAGAAGGATGGCCTCACCGTTATCCGCGAACTCAGAGAAAAGGGGATTAAAACCCCGATTCTATGTCTGACCGCCAAGGACAATGTGGACGACATTGTCGCCGGACTTGACAGCGGCAGCGACGACTATCTCACTAAACCGTTCGCATTTGCCGAGCTCCTGGCGCGCGTTCGTGCCCTGGTTCGCCGCAGTGGCGAAGACCGGGGTGCGGAGATATTCTTTGCCGACCTGCGCCTTGACCCGGTAACCCACAAGGTATGGCGTGGAGACAAAGAGATCGACCTCACCGCCAAGGAATACGGTCTGCTCGAATACTTTATGCGCTCTCCCAATCAGGTGCTGACCCGCACCATGATCGCCGAGCATGTATGGGACTATACCTTCGATTCGTTTACCAATATCATCGATGTGTATGTCAACTATCTGCGCAAAAAGATCGACAAGGACTTCGACAAAAAGCTGATTCATACCATTCGTGGTGTCGGGTATGTCCTCAAAGAAGACTGATACCTGGCTGAGCAGCAATAACGCCCTCCGGGGCATCCTGACTCTGGCACTGGCTGTCGCCCTGACAGCCGGTGCCGCCCTTCTTGATGCATTTCGCAGCGCAGGCGACACATCGATCTCAGCTGGACTGTCATCTTTCATCCTGGCACTTACCCTGATCATGGTTCTGTTGCTGGGCGTATTCTGGCTTGCTCAGAGAATCAGCGCATGCAAAGCCGGCATGAGTCGCTTTGTCTCCCATTGCGAGCATATCGATGTGGACACCCTGACCGAAATCTTTGAAATGGAGCCTCCCTGCCCCGAGCTGGAGCCTCTGTATCGCGCGCACAACCACATGCTCGCACGCCTGCATGAATCAACCAGTCGCATCCGTCAGTTTTCCGGCGATGCCTCCCACGAACTGCGCACCCCTCTGACCATTGTGCGCGGTGAAACCGAAGTCGCTCTGCGCTGGGGGAAAACCGCGGAAGACTACCGCAACGCCCTGATCTCGAACATGGAGGAGATCAAGCGCATGGGACGGATCATCGAGGATCTGCTCACCCTGGCCAAAAGTGAATCGGGTGAACTTCCCCTTTCGATCACGAACCTGAGCCTCAGCGACCTTCTGCAGGAGATGTACCTGCAGGCGCGCAAACTCGCGGCGGATAAAAATATTGAAGTCCATCTGCAGCATGAAGCGGATAAAGAGATCTGGCTCAAAGGAGACGACCTGCGCCTGCGCCAGATGTTCTGGAATCTGATAACCAATGCACTGCGCTACACCCCTGAACATGGTCAGGTCTGTATAAAACTTGAATGTGACAACTCAAACGCGGTCGTGACCATCCGCGACACCGGCATCGGCATCGAACCCGAGCACATCCCACATATTTTCGAGCGTTTCTACCGCACGGATGCAGCACGAAACCGCTCCAGCGGCGGCACAGGCCTCGGACTTGCCATCGTTAAATGGGTGGTGGAAGCTCACCACGGCAGCATGAATGTAACATCCGAGGTCAACCGGGGCAGCATGTTTACCGTCACCCTGCCCATGCTCTGATGCAGCACGCCACCGGTGGAGCTTAAAACCCATTCCACGGGACACTGCTGTTTGCGATCTGAACATCCGAAGCGGACATATCCTGACTGTTGCCTCAGAGGTAAAAGTCTGTTATTGAACCACTTTATTCAAGCTTAATCCGGTATCGCTGCATCTGTATCACCCACTGTTCTATATCCCCCATGAGGATCTTTTATGCGCGCTCTGTTGTTATCTACTGCCCTTGGCATTGCCACTCTCTGTTCGCCCTTCTCCGGCATATGTGCGGGAGCGGATTTTGTCAAACTGAGTAAAAAACTCAAACCTGCAGTCGTAAATATCAGCACCTCGCGCACCCGGGATAAAGCGGCCTCTCAGGAACACGAAACCACCCTCCTCGACGACTTCCTCTCCCACCTGCTGCCGTCACACCCTGATGATTCCAGGGCGCAGCAGTATTTGGGCTCCGGTTTTATCATCTCTGAAGATGGATATGTCCTGACTAACAAGCACGTTATAGATGACGCGCGCAAAGTGACGGTCAAGACCTCTGACGGCAACACCTACCCCGCCGCCATCGTGGGGACAGACCAGAAACTTGATGTCGCCCTGCTCAAAATCGATTCGGGGGTACAACTGCCCACCGTATCCATCGGTGACAGCAATAAACTCGAGGTGGGGGAATGGGTGCTCGCTATCGGCAATCCGTTCGGGCTGGAGCAGACGGTAACCGCCGGGATCGTCTCCGCCAAGGGAAGGGTGATCGGCGCCGGTCCCTATGACAACTTCATCCAGACCGATGCCTCCATCAACCCCGGCAATTCCGGCGGCCCTCTGTTCAATACCGATGCCGAGGTTGTGGGGATAAACACAGCCATTATCCCGCGCGGGCACGGAATAGGTTTTGCCACCCCGATAAATGCCGTGACCGCCATTCTGCCTCAGTTGCGCCACAACGGACATGTCACCCGGGGCTGGCTCGGACTCACCATTCAGAGTATCACTCCTGCCCTTGCCGAATCCTTCGGCCTCGAGAACACCCATGGTGCCCTGATCTCTGCAGTACACTCCCCTTCGCCCGCCGCGAAAGCAGGGCTGCAACACGGGGATATCATCCTGCAATTCAATGATCAGGAGGTCAAACAGATAAACGACCTTTCACGTCTGGTGGCCCAAGTTCCTCTGGGCGGGAGTGCGACCCTCACGGTTCTACGCCGCGGAGAAAAATGGCGAACCGAGGTGGAGATAGTAGCACATGCAGCCCCTGCGCCGCCGGAAGCCAGCCTGGGTAAAGATGAAGAACACACCCGGGCTCCCGCATCTCTCGGGATCACCCTCGACAACATCACCATGCCCCTGCGTAGACAATACGGTATCCTTGCAGAACACGGGGCGGTAATCACCTCGATTGTCCCCGATTCACCCGCGGCGCAAACAAGCCTCGCCCCTGGAGATGTGATCCTGGAGTATAATCAGATTCCGGTAAACAACACCTTTGAACTTCTACATGCGGTGCGTGAGGATGAAGGCTTGCCGAATCAAAGCGTAAGGCTATTGGTCCAGCGCGGAGAGAGCCTCTTTTTTGTCGGAATTGCCCCTCCGGACCGCCCATAGGAGTTGATAATACAAAACACATCTGTGCGTTTACACAGTGTACTGCATGTGGTGCTGTGCTAATTTTTGCGCATGAGAATAAAATTAAAACATCAGGTATTTATGGCTCCGGCCACAGTGCTTTTTATCGCTGTGATGCTGCTTGGATTCCTGCAGTACACCTACTGGGATCTATCGGTAAAAAGACGCCAGGCCAGTGATCTGGGCAAGGCATTCATCGCTCTGGCCGAGGCTGATCTGTCCGCAAAGCGGATTCAGGGGTTGACTCTGTCGATGCGGCATTCCATCGGCATTGACACCAGCCGCCTCGAAGAGATGAATATGCTCTATACCCATCTCTCCGACGCCCTGGAGCGTGCGGGGAAATACCTGGATATTGAGCAGGAACGCCTCCAGAACCTTGAATCGATCGTGGCGAAACTCAACCCCGAAGAGGGGATCGATACGGAGCGGTTCCTGGCGACCCTTGACATTCTGCGCCCTCAACTCGTGTATCTGATAGAAAAAGCCCGCAGCCAGCGAGGCAAACTAAAAAGCCTGCGCAACCAGAGCATGGACGAGCTGGTGGCCCGCACCACTATGGTATCTCTGGTGGTGATGAGCGCCGCCATCATCATCGGTATATTGCTTTCCTGGTTCTTCTCACGCCGGATTTTACGTCGAATCCAGGTAATCTCCAACGGCGCCAATAATCTCCTGCGCGGGGAGAGTTCCCAGACCGATACTCCGGAAACCATCAGCGATGAGTTGGACGATCTCACGGTTTCCCTCAATTCCATGGCCGACAAGCTGATCAGGGTAGTAGGAGCGGAAAAACTCCTCCAGGGAGCCGAAGATGAGCGCAGACGTATCGCCCGCGATCTGCACGATCAGACCCTCGCCGATCTTTCCAACGTATTGCGCAGCATCCAGGAGATTAAAGAGGAAAGCGCCTGTCGCGACGCGTTTGAAGATCTGGAGCGGCGGCTACAGGCCGCCATCAACAACCTGCGTGAGGTTATGGATGACCTGCATCCGCAGACCCTGGACGTTCTGGGTCTGACCGCAGCGCTTGAGGCTTACCTCGAGAGCCACGAAAACAACAGCAGCATTGAAACCAACTTTTTTGCCTCTGCTGCGGCCGAAGACCTGGATCTTCCCAAGCAGACCCAACTGCAGTTGTACCGCATCGCTTTAGAAGCACTGCACAATGTGTACAAACATGCGGATGCCACGCGCCTTGAACTCACTCTCGACTGCACCGACACCGAATTGATTCTGACCGTAGAGGACAACGGTAAAGGATTTGAGGCCCGCCCCGATTCCACCGGCAGAGGCTTGCACAACATTCAGGAGCGGGCACGCATCATCGGAGCCAGATACAAATGGAAGCCGTCGCGTTTCTCTTCCGGAACCTGCTTCGAGCTGACCATGCCCCTGGAGCCGACTCCAAAACTTACCAGCAACACCTGAATTTCAGGTTTATTCAAAAGGAGATGCCCATGGATAAGGTTCGGGTAATCATAGCGGAAGACAACCCCAGAGATTTTGAATTCCTTGAACAGCTCCTGCACAATTCCGACCAGGCTGAGTTTGATATCGTACGGGCTGCTGACGGAGATGCCGCCCTGGAATTGGCGCTGAAGGTGGATAACCCTCTGGTGGTAAGCGATATTCAGATGCCGGGATTGAACGGTATCGACTTTGCCAAAACCCTGTGGAAACAGAAACCCCAGGCACGTATCGTGTTCTGGAGCCAGTTCAAGGATGAGATGTACATCCGTGCCCTGCTGAAGATCGTGCCCCCGGAGACGGTATACGGCTATATCCTGAAATCCAACAGTGCCGAGCGTATCGCCGCTGCGGTAACCACCGTCCTTCTGGATGAGCAGTGCTGGATCGACCCCGAGGTGCGCAAAGTCCAGGGACGCAGCAGCCACGCTCAGACCGGACTGTCCGATATCGAGTTTGAGGCCCTGATTGATATATCTCTGGGACTCACCGATAACCTCATCGCCCAGCGTCGCTACCTCTCCCGGCGCGGAGTCCAGAGTCGCCTCAACTCCCTGTACAACAAGCTTTGTATCGATCAGGAGCAGTTTCAGACGGAAAAGGTCGGCGATGCGTTCAACCCGCGCAACCGCGCCGTAGCCGTGGCAATTCACCGTGGCCTGATCAATGCGTTCGCGATGGAACACGAAGAAGCGCAGCTGCAACAGTGGCTGCAAACCTTCAAGAAGCGTAACAAGATTGCCTGATTTGCCTGATCAGAAGAAACTCAGGCGATTATCGCCCCATCTGATAACGCCGCACCGCGTTGTTGTGCTCGCTCAGGGTTTTTGAGAAGTGATGCCCACCCTCTTTTGTGGCAACAAAGTACAGGGAATCGTCATCCGCGGGAAACGCTGCGGCATGTAATGCCGCCTTCCCCGGACATGCAATGGGGCCGGGAGGCAGACCGTAGATGGTGTAGGTATTATAGGAGTGATGCCGGCGCAGATGCTCGCGGGTCAGATTGCCGTCAAAATCTTCAATTGCATAGATCACCGTAGGATCGGACTGCAAGCGCATGTTGCGTTGGAGGCGGTTGTGAAATACCGCGGCTATGCGGGGCATCTCCGCTTCATTCCCTGCCTCCATCTGAATAATTGAAGCCAGAGTGACAAGTTCATGCCGGGTAAGCTCCTGAGCGTGTGCGGCCTCAAGCAATTCCGGCGTCAGATTTGCCTGCATCTGCTCCACCATGGTGCGCAACACCGTTTTTTCTTCACTTCCGGGAGCAAAGTGGTAGGTTTCCGGGAACAGATATCCCTCCAGATCTGCTACATCCAACCCCGTTGCGGCTATAAAATCGGCATCGCTCAGCAGATCATTGTATTTCTCCACCGTTCCCAGGCCTGCAGCGCTGCAGCGCACTGCCACTTCTTCAGCGCGCAGCCCCTCGGGAATCGTAATGTGCACCAACTCCACCCTGCCGGCGCGCAACATATCCAGAACCTCGACAGGGCTTAATGGTTTAGAAAAACTGTACACTCCCGCCTGAATTCCTCGATCCGCTCTCTTGATGCGCGCCAGAATCCGCAGTGCCCGGGCATCGGCGACAACTCCGGCGCGTTCCAGTTCAACCGCAACAGAGGCAAACGAACGCCCCGATTCAATATTAACGCGCACATGTTCAGGCGGAGCCACCGGACGGACACTGAACCAGGCCAGAACTCCGGCAGGTATGCCGGCAAAAAGGAGCAGACCCACTCCCAGGGCGAGAAGGATATTTCGTGTACGTGCGTTCAAACCTATTCCAATATCTAGAGGTTAAAGCGGTTTTCTGTCCCGCTCCGAAGGCGCTGAATATTTTCCCTGTGGCGGTAAATGACCCAGGAGGCTATCAGAACAGTGACGCCCACCATGCTCCAGGGATAACCCAGCCCCAGCACCGCAAACGGGATACTCAGGGCGGCACTGATTGAGGCAAGAGAAACATAACGCCAGCGCCACAGCACCGCAGCGAAAATCACCAGCGGCGGAATCAGGGCCAGAGGCGCAAGAACCAGAAAAATACCCAGCGCTGTAGCAACCCCTTTCCCCCCTTTGAAGCCGAGATACACCGGGTAGCAGTGCCCCAGAAACAACACCAGAGCCACTGCCGAGGTCAACTGAAGCGCAGAAAGGGACGGCTCCAGCACTCCGCGCTCGAGCAGATAATGAAGCAATACCAGAGGTAGCACCCCTTTGAGCACATCCAGTACCAGGGTGAGCACTCCAAGACGCTTACCCGCGACCCTGTACACATTGGTGGCACCGACATTGCCGCTGCCCTGTTTGCGGATATCTGCAGCACCAGCCAGGCGCGTCAGAATAACCCCATTGGGGATGCCACCGATCAGATACGCTGCCACCAGAATCACACAGATTTCCATGCCTGATTATCCTGACCTATTTTACCGCTATACCGGTATAAGCGGCAGCATAGTTATTTGTGGCAGCATCAGCGGCAGTGAAAATCACCCTGTAACTGCCTGCCTGGCGCGGCTCATATGTAGTTCTGAACACTCCGTCTTCGTCCCCTATCTGCATTTCGAGAGTATCCACCAGGGTATCTGCATCCCAGACCTGAGCCTCAACGGCATAATTATCCGCATCCCACATACCCCCGGCGCTTATGGCGCAACCACACAGCATGGTGACATATGCTTTCAGCTCGATTTCCTCTCCGGGAGCGAACTTGGTATTTGCATGCGGAGCAAGAGGGATAACGACAAATCCATAGAGGTTAAACACAATTCCATCCCCGACAATGTCCTTCCCCGGGAGAATCCAGATACTCTTACTTGCATCCACACTGGTCCCTCCACCGGCAAGCGGGCCATGGAGTGAAATATCCACCGGGGTGGGTTCGTCAAGGTCAAGAACCGTCTTAAATGCGGCGGCGCCCGCATTGCTGAGACGCTCTCCCCGTGCAACGGGCTTTTCCATCAGGGTTTCGGTACTGCCGGTTCCACCCTGAATCAGCCCCTGCGCCAGGAGTTCGCCAGTAATAGCATGTGCCACACGCACCTGTACTCCGCCCATGGCAGTACCGATGAATTTGGCGTCATTGGCTTTGGCCCTGACTGTAAGAGTGGTATCCTGCGCCCAGATATTTCCGCTTAGTCCAAATACGCACAAAGATACAAGCAACAGTATTTTTTTCATTCATGTTCTCCTTTGTTAAAAAGGGATGGAGTTGACTGTGCCTGCACAGAATAGCACACTCCGGCGGAGTCCCGAAAACAGAAAAGCCCCACGGCCGGGCGGCGGTGAGGCTAATGCAAACTAAATGGTCGGGATGAGAGGATTTGAACCTCCGGCCCCCTGCTCCCGAAGCAGGTGCGCTACCAGACTGCGCTACATCCCGATCGTTATTTACGCTGGGGTATTTACCATGCCTGACACAAAAACGCAAGGATGTTT
>JBNGCY010000025.1:0-31452 GCA_049975505.1 Desulfuromonadaceae bacterium
CTTAACCACACCCAGGATAACCATAAGGGCAGGCAGAAGCTGAGCCACCACAATCAGGGCGCAGAAGCCCAGAAACGTCCACACCAGAATGCCGCTGTGATCGGTACGTCCCGCCGTAGTAGCCGCAAAGGCAGTGCCGTTGAAAAGAACGAATGCAGTTATGGTTGTGAAGATGGATTTAAACATGTCTACTCTCTCCTGATCTATGCGTTAATTTGATGCGTGCAAATTATTATTCCCTGATTGCAGGGAAGGGCAGGCACGGGGGCCTGCCCCTACGATTGGTTGTTCTCTGGTGATGGGTATCAGGCTTTATCTGCCGCTTGCTCTTTCTCAGCAGCAACCCCTTTAACAATACCCAGCATCATCATAACGGCCGGAACCAGTTGGGCTACCACAATCAGGGCACAGAAGCCTAGGAATGCCCACACCAGAATCCCGCTGTGATCCGCGCGTCCCGCCGTAGAAGCCGCAGCCGCCGGCAGAGTAGCGCTCAAGGTTATCAGGGTGGCCAGTACAGTTTTAGTCAGTGCTTTCATGATGAATCTCCTTTTGGTGTATGTGAGTTAAAACCTTAACCGTTTAAGTTCGCTTCCGGCGCATGCTTCATTCCGGGAAACGCCGTGAACCCATCCGTGGGGGCTCTGCTGGCGCCGTCCAGGCGCCAGAGGTTCCCTCCATGAAGCATCCGCCTCAGAGGGAGCTTAGTGCTCGGTAACTTCCTTCTCACTTTTAAGTCCCTTACCGATGCCGATAAGAAGCAGGATGGAAGGGACCAGTTGGGTAGCCACGATGAGGCCGCAGAGACCCAGGAACGCCCAGGCAAGAATTCCGGAGTGAGAAGTGGCTGAAGAAGCTGCGTACACCGGAGAAGCAGCGAGCAGGGTAGCGATGGTAGTAGTGATAGACTTTTTCATGATGTCCTCCTGTGTATGCGTTGTTGCCTTCAATCAAGGCTTAAAGCGTTTGCGTTGTGTTGCGTTCTTGCCCTTCTGATAATGCTACTTGCGTGCCAGAAAGGAAAAACAGGATAGGAAAATTGAGGAAATAAATATTTGTGCAACACAAATGCCTGTAATTACGCAGTAAATATTTAGAGAAAAATGTATAAGAATTCTGCAGCAGAACAGATAGCGCTACAATTTAAGAGATGTAAACAGGCTGGACGTATAGATAAAATATACGCAGAGGCAGAGAGAATATAAAAAATCCGCGTTTCCCTCTTTGATGTAACCTTTTGTAATTACAGGAAGTATCAGGCAGAAGTTGACCTGTATGTTTGTTTTGTGCGGAGGATGTATATCTTGTATAGGGGTGTATACAGAAAACATACTGGAGTGATCAGATACGCTGGGGCTGGTGTCCCAAAATTGGACCCAAAAGGCAACTTGAAAAAATAAAAGGGGTCACGCGAAAAGCGTAACCCCTTGATTTTATTCTGGTGCCGAAGGCGAGAATCGAACTCGCACGCCCGGAGGGCATCGGTTTTTGAGACCGACGTGTCTACCAGTTCCACCACTTCGGCTTGAGCAGGGCAGATTATAGGGATTGCTATGCTTATGGTCAAGGATTTATCGCCATTTGCGGGATATTTGTTACACTCCTGGAATATATACATTCATGTAAAACGAAGCAGATCAGCAGAGATGAAGCAGATCAGGAGGTGGATATGCAGAAAGCTATGTTCTGGAGTGTTGAAGATGGCAGGCAGGTACGCTGTGAATTGTGCCCGCACCGGTGCCTGATTGCACCGGGTAAACGTGGAGTCTGCCATGTGCGAGAGAATCGGGACGGGGTTTTGTACGCCCTTAACTACCGGCGTATAGTTGCCAGCAATATTGATCCTATAGAGAAAAAACCGCTGTATCACTATGCCCCCGGGAGCTACAGTTTCTCGGTAGCGGCGGCCGGATGTAATATGCATTGCAGGCACTGTCAGAATGCATCCATTTCGCAGGTGCAGGATGACATACCCGGGCAGGAAGTCGCCCCGGAGGAGATTGTGGCCGCCGCGCAGCGCAGCAGCTGCCGCACTCTGGCATACACCTATACTGAACCCACGATCTACTTTGAAACCATGCTCGAAATTGCACAGCTGGCTGCAGCGGCCGGACTGGAGAATATCGTAATCAGCAACGGATACATAGAAGCTGAACCTTTTGCCCGCCTCAGTCCTCTTATTCGCGCGGCGAATATTGACCTGAAGAGTTTTAACGACAAGACATACCGTCACCTGTGTGGCGCACGTCTGCAGCCGGTGCTCGACAGCCTGAAACGATATTACAGCGCAGGTATATGGCTGGAGGTTACCACTCTGGTTATTCCCGGATATAATGACGATGAAGCACAGTTGCGTGATATTGCCGGGTTTATTGCCGCTGAACTCGGTCCGGAAGTGCCCTGGCATGTGAGTGCGTTTTATCCCACCTACAGGTTGCTGGATGTTCCTCCGACACCGGTTGAATCTATTCGCAGGGCATGTGAAATCGGTATTGATGCCGGGCTTCGTTACGTGTATGCGGGAAATGTAGCCGGCATCTGCGAACATACCCGCTGTCCTGAGTGCGGGGCAATTGTTGTGGAACGCCGGGGCTACCGTATTCTGAAAAACACCTTGCACGCGGGAAGGTGCAGTGCCTGCGGTGCTGAAGTGGATGGGGTCTGGTAGCAAAAACAGCGAACTGAGGAGAGCTCGATATGGATATGCCAGACAGACGCCGTATAGATGATGGCCGTTATGCCGATGATAGGCGCACCGGCAGAGACAGACGTGAAGGCCCGGATCTGCTGCGCCGTCTGCTTCCGTTGTTTTCCGCTTTGAGCTGGGCATGTGTGGTGCTGGCGTTTTTTATTATGAGCCTGGCCAAGCCGGGTACCCAGACATTTGTGGGGGTGTTTTCCGATCAGCCGGTATATTCCGGCTGGGATATGGAACTGCTGCACTATGTATTCTGGCTTCTGTTCGGTGCTATTGTGCTGGGGGCAGGCGGTCTTTTTCTGAATATAATGCGCAGTAAACGCAAAGGCGACAACATATACACCTCTTTGATTGTCGCCGGGGCAGCGGCGCTGGCATTTTTGCTCTGGCTGGTCAGTCTTAAAGGTGTCTGAATTGATTTCTTCGTGTTACTCAGAGATGTCGAGCCAGAAACCGTTGGCATCGAGGGGGCATAGTAACGAATGCGTTCGAATCCATCCAAAGGGAGATGGTCTGCTCTTCGAGGCTGGTTTCATGCAGAAGTCGATCCCCTGCGTGACACCCGCAGCGGCCGCACACTGCCTGAAGACTATGTATCTGAATCACGGGTTTTGTCGGCATCATGCTTGAGTCCTTGATGTTTCAGAGCACGGTAGTAGCGCAGGCGTTCGCTGATGGTCTTTTCGTAACCGCGCTCCACCGGGGCATAAAAGGTAGTGCCCTGCAGCGCTTCGGGAAGATATTCCTGCGCCAGATATCCCTCCTGGCTGGCGTGGGCGTACTGATAGCCCTTGTGGTAGCCGAGATCTTTCATCAGTTTTGTGGGCGCATTGCGGATATGCAGCGGTACCGGAAGGGAGCCGCTCTTGCGTACTTCGGCGAGGGCGGCATCAATTCCCGTATAGGAGGCGTTGCTCTTGGGGGCGCTTGCCAGATAAGTGGTGGCCTGTGCCAGGATGATACGTCCTTCCGGCATCCCGATCAGGTGCACCGCCTGCTGCGCTGCCACGGCAAGCTGCAGGCCGCGCGGATCGGCGTTGCCGATATCCTCAGAAGCGAGAATAACCAGACGACGCGCAATGAACATCGGGTCCTCTCCGGCTTCGATCATGCGTGCAAGCCAGTACAGGGCCCCATCCGGATCACTGCCGCGCACACTCTTGATAAATGCCGAGATCACATTGTAGTGTTCTTCGGCACCTTTGTCGTAGCGCAGGGATTGCTGGCTCAGAGCCTCCTGGAGAAAGTCGGGATCAATGCGACGCCCGTTACTGAGTTGGACTGCAAGCTCGAGGTTCCCGAGAGCGATGCGCGCATCCCCGTCCGCATTTGCAGCTAGTTGCGTGAGTGCCTCCGGGACTATATCGACGTTGAAATCCGCCAGCCCGCGTGGCGATTCGAGGGCACGGCGCAGCAGGGTTTTGAGTTCCTCCACGCTCAGTGGTTGCAGAGTGAACACCCGCGCGCGTGAGAGCAGGGCGGAGTTGACCTCAAAGGAGGGGTTTTCAGTGGTGGCGCCGATAAGGACGACATCTCCGTTTTCCACCGCAGGAAGGAATGCATCCTGCTGGGATTTGTTGAGGCGGTGAATTTCATCTACAAACAGCAGGGTGCGCGTGGTGTAGTGGGCGCGATCCTCTCGCGCCTGATTGACAATAGTGCGGATCTCTTTCACCCCATGCATAACTGCGGAGAAAAAAACGAAACGACACTGTGAATGGTGTGCAATTACACGCGCGAGGGTGGTTTTCCCCGTTCCCGGAGGACCCCAGAATATCAGGGAGGTGAGCTGGTCGTGCTCGATCAGATGGCGCAAAGCCCCATCCGCGCCGAGAAGATGTTGTTGGCCGCATACTTCGTCCAGGGATGTCGGACGCATCCGTTCCGCCAAAGGGGTGTGGCCGTCAGTGCTGGTATCGCTGAAAAGATCCATACGTTATATCTTTAGAATATTGGGGGTAAATGCCGGGATTTGTGGATGATATGAAACAGGATAGTTATGATGTGTGAATGTAACACAAACAGGATTAACACCTCAATCAGCACGGCAGCCGGAATAGCATCAAATATGATGCTTTCACAGGAAGTATTGATTCGGATGGCTAAGCAAAAAGCGCCAAATGCAAGGCGCGTGATTGTCTCTGTAGAGACGTTGCATGCAACGTCTGATACGTACGTCGAAGCAGCGAGACAATCACGACAGTTTTAGTACTGGCGCCGCAGTTGGTGAGTTTTTGCGCCGCCATCAAATATGGACTTCTGCGGAAACGGTGTGCTAGATTGTGCGCCTGTTGCGCGCCGGTACTTGAAGCGTTCTGATCCGGGCAGCAAAGGCGCGGAACCTGTGCCGTCAGAGGACGAAAGGAACCTCCTATGAAATGTATTGGTCTGTATGCAAAAAGAACCAATCCTGATGCTGTAAAGGTGGCGGAAGATCTGTGCCAGTGGTTGCAGCAGCGCAATGTGGATGTTCTGATTGAAGAGGAACTCGGAGCGGATATACATGCCACCAATTCACGCATAACCTTTGACACCGCCAATGCGGATGAAATCCCCTCCAGGGTGGAGTGTATCGTGGTTCTGGGTGGCGACGGTACCCTGATCTCGGTGGCGCGTTCTGTAGGGTCACGTGCGGTTCCTATTCTCGGAGTGAACCTCGGCAGCCTCGGGTTTCTGACCGAAATCACCCTGGATGAGCTCTATCCTCAACTGGAGAAGGTTCTGGCCGGTGATTTTTCCGTCTCAGAGAGGATCCGTCTCGACTGCCTCATAACCCGTGATGGAGACCAGGTGGCAGAGTATCAGGTACTCAATGATATTGTCATCAACAAGGGTGCTCTGGCGCGGATTGTGGATATAGAGATCTGGGTTGGGCGAGATTATCTTACCACCTTCAAGGCCGATGGTCTTATTATCTCCTCGCCCACAGGTTCTACCGCATACAACATGGCCGCCGGGGGATCCATTGTGTATCCGGGGGTGAACTGCCTTATGATCACCCCCATCTGCCCGCATATGCTCACCAACAGGCCCATCATTGTATCCGACCGTTCCATCATAACCGTGAAAATGCGCTTCGACAATGAGCGGGTGTTCTGCACCGCCGACGGACAGGTGGGAATGGCGCTGCAGGGGCACGATGTTCTGGAGATCAAACAGGCCAAAGTGGGCACCTACCTGATTAAAAGCGCAACCAGGGACTATTTTGAGGTTTTGCGGACCAAATTGCGCTGGGGAGAGCGTTGAACTGCATGCTGACCGAGCTTATCATCCATAACCTTGCCGTGGTCGAACGCGCACAGGTGACTTTTTCTCCCGGATTCAACGTGCTTACGGGTGAAACCGGAGCGGGGAAATCCATCATTGTGGATGCTCTGGGATTGCTTATGGGGCAACGCAGTCGTGCTGATCTGATCCGCAGTGGTCATGAACGTGCCGGAGTTGAAGCCGCGTTCAACATCCACGCCCAGAAACAGGTGCGGGACTGGCTTGCGGAAAATGACTTTGTCGATCCTGAGCATGAGGAGGTTCTGCTGGTAAAACGCATCCTCTCGCGCCAGGGGCGGAATAAAGTATATATCAACGGCTCCATGGCTTCACTGACTCAGTTGCAGGAACTGATGCAGCCGCTCGTGGCCATCTACGGGCAACATGAACAGCAGCAGTTGCAGCGGGTGGAAAATCATCTTCAGCTGCTGGATGCATTTGGGGGGCATAGCGCTGAGGTTGATAAATATCGCAGCGCCTTCAGAACATGGCAGGAGATCCAGCGCACTCTGAAGCAGTTGCGCAGTGAAAGTGAGGAACGGCGTGACCGTCTTGATCTGCTCGAGTTTCAGAGCCGCGAACTGCGCGAAGCGGAACTCAAAGAGGGAGAATACGCCGCCCTGGAGCAGGAACGTCTGCGCCTTCAGCATGGCGAGCGCCTGAGCTCGGTGACGCGCACGGGCTATGATACCCTGTATGCCTCCAAGGGGGCGATCTGCGAACAGCTGGGCAGGTTGATAAGAGAACTTGAGGATCTGCTCGAAGTGGAGCCTGAGCTGAAGTCCGCATTTGAGGCGGTGAATGATGCCATGTATACCCTGGAAGATGCCGCCCTGCAGATGCGGGCTCATGCCGACGGGGTGGTTTTTGATCCGGAATGTCAGCAGGAAGTGGAGCAGCGCCTGAATCTGCTTCACGGGCTGCAGCGCAAATACGCCGCTGACGAAAGTGGTCTGATCCTGAAGCTCGAGCAGATGGAGCGGGAACGTGAACACCTGGACAACAGTGATGACGAAATTGAGCGTCTGGAACAGGAACTGGAAAGCGCGCACAAAGAGGTGAAAAACAGCGGTGCTGCACTAACCCGGGCCAGACAGACCGCAGCACTGCAACTGCAGGAGGCGTTACACCACGAACTCGAGGGTCTGGCGATGCCGCGTGCCCGCTTCGAGGTGCGCTTCAGTCCCAGAACTCAGCCAGGGATGGATGGACTTGAAGAGGCGGAATTTTACTTCAGTGCCAACCCCGGCCAGGAGTTGCGCCCCCTGGCGGCGACGGCATCGGGCGGAGAACTCTCACGCGTTATGCTGGCATTACGCAAGGCCGCGCCCGGTTCCGACACCCTTGGCACCGTTGTTTTTGATGAAGTCGATGCCGGGATCGGCGGAGAGGCGGCTACGGCGGTAGGGCAGAGATTGCAGGATGTGGCCCGGCGCAGCCAGGTGTTGTGTGTCACCCATCTGCCACAGGTGGCCGCGTTCGCCATGACGCAGTTCCGTATCGAAAAAGAAGTGGATCAGGAACAGACCAGCACCAGGGTTCAGCGTCTTGATCCGGAAGCGCGTATCCGGGAACTTGCCCGTATGCTTGGAGGGGCTTACAGCGGAGCCCGCAGCCTGGAGCATGCGCGTGACCTCTTACACCAAAGTCTGGGAGATGCAGATGATTCGTAAAGCGCGCATAGACGATGCCAAAGCCATACATAAACTTCTGTCCGAATACGCGGAGGCCGGCAAAATGCTGTCGCGCTCCCTTGCGGATATATACCAGATCATCCGTTCCTTTTACATTTATGAGGATGCCGGAGTTGTGGTAGGAATAGCTTGCCTCCAGATCTGGTGGGCGGATCTCGCCGAGGTGCGCTCTCTGGCGGTGAGTTCCACCCATGCCGGCAAAGGGTGCGGACGCAACCTGGTGGAGGCATGTCTGCATGAAGCGCAGCAACTGGGAATTACGCGGGTCTTTGCCCTGACCTATCAGAAGGAGTTCTTTGCGCGCATGGGGTTTGAAGTGATTGAGAAAAGCGAGTTGCCGCAGAAGATCTGGGGAGATTGCGTTCAGTGTCCCAAATTTCCCGACTGTGACGAAATAGCCATGGCAAGAGATATCCCCCGCCTTGAGAGCTGATCCATACCAGAAGCTCAAGACGGGGGGGCTCAGGGATGTCATGGTTTAGAGCACCTTGATCTTTATAACCTGTAATCTGTCTCAGGTTCTGTTTTTTGAGAAGTATATGCTGCAGTTAAACAATATTGAACTGACCTTCCCAGGCAAAACCCTCTTTTCCGGAGTAAGCTGGCACCTGCGTCCGGGTATGCGCGTGGGGCTGTGCGGTGAAAACGGTGCGGGTAAGACCACCCTGCTGAAGCTTCTGGCCGGGCAGGTGGAAGCGGACAAAGGTGATATCACCCTCGCCAAGGGCACCACTGTGGGTTACCTGCCGCAGGAGGGATTGTGCTACCAGGGGCGCACCCTGTACGCTGAAGTTGAAAGCGCATGTACCGAAGTGCTTGCCCTCGGACGTGAGATGAAAGAGCTGGAACAGCAGATTTCGCGCGATGCAAACGAAGACCAGCTGGCGCGCTACGCCGAAGTGCAGGAACAGTTCCGCCAGCGCGGCGGGTTTACCATGGAGGCCGATCTGGCGCGCGTCCTGCACGGCCTGGGGTTCTCCCGCCAGGACTGGGACAAGCAGAGCGAGGAATTCTCCGGGGGCTGGCAGATGCGTATCGCGCTGGCGCGCCTGCTGATGCAGAAACCTAATCTGCTTCTGCTTGATGAGCCCACCAACCACCTTGATCTGCCTGCGCGTGACTGGCTCGAACAGTATCTGTGCAACTATCCCGGTACCGTGGTACTTGTTTCGCACGATCGCTTTTTTATGGATCAGGTGGTGGAACGCATTGTCGAGGTGTGGAACGGGGAGCTGACAGAATACCCCGGCAACTATTCGCTGTATCTCAAAGAGAGAGATCGGCGCGTTGCCGCCCTGCGCGCCGAAAAACAGCAACAGGATGAGGAGATTGCCCGCATTGAGGCGTTTATCAGCCGCTTTCGCTATCAGGCGAATAAGGCCTCTCAGGTGCAGAGCAGGGTCAAGCAACTAGAGAAGATCGAGCGCATAAAGATTCCCCCGCAACGCAAAAAGATCGCGTTTAAGTTTCCGCCTCCTCCGCGCAGCGGCAAAGAGCTTGTGACCCTCAAACACGCGGCGCAACAGTATGGGGATAATCTGGTGCTTGAGGATGTCAACCTGTGTGTGACCCGTGGCGAGCGCATGGTGCTCGTAGGATCCAACGGAGCGGGGAAATCGACCCTGATGCGCCTTCTTTCAGGAGTTGAACAGCCCTCTGCCGGGGAGCGTATCCCGGGCCACAATGTGGAAATGGCGTATTTTGCCCAGGATCAGGCTCGGGTGCTGGATGAAAGCAGAACAGTGCTCGAGGAGATAACCGCGCATGCTCCGGTGGATATGGTACCCCGCCTGCGCGATGTGCTGGGGAGTTTTCTCTTCAGCGGCGATGATGTGCATAAACAGGTGGCGGTGCTTTCCGGTGGAGAACGCAATCGTCTTGCGCTGGCGATCCTTCTCTTGCGCCCGGCCAATCTGCTCCTGTTGGATGAGCCCACCAACCACCTGGATCTGCAGTCCAAGGATGTGCTTCTTGAAGCGCTGAGCGGCTACAGTGGTACCCTGGTGTTTGTTTCTCATGATCGCTATTTTGTTGATCAGCTTGCCACCTGTGTTGTGGATGTGAGCAACGGTACCGCCGAGGAGTATCCGGGTAATTATGCCGACTTTTTGCGTGCCAGACAGGGTGAGGGGGTGGAAGAACACAGCAGCGAGCGCGTTGAAACCCTCGCGCCGCGCAGTAAAGGACTCGATTCTGCAGGCGATGCGGACAAAAAACAGCGTAAGCAGGAGCATGCGCGCCGGCGCGAAGAGCAGAAACGCAGGCGCAGGCTTGAAAAAGAGGTGGAAGAGCTGGAGCGCCTGGTTACCGAACTTGAACAGCGCCAGACGGATCTGGAGCAGGAACTTGCCGATCCGCAACTGTACGCTGATCAGGCCCGTTTTAATGCCAGAACCGACGAACATGCGCAGTTGTGCTCTGAATTGGAGATGTCTTTTGCCCGCTGGGAGGCAAAACAGCAGGAGTTGGAAGAGTGATGCGGAATTTTATACTCCCGCGCGGGATCGGGGTAAAGCAGTTTGACGCTTCTGCACGGGTGAAGATACCGCAGTTGCTCGAACGCTTCAGCACCAATCGCTTCAGCGGCTATATTCATTTTGATTTAATCTCCCAGGTCGGGATTGTATGTTTTCAGGATGGGAACATTGTTGCCGTGTTGTTCAGAAGTACCGAGGAGCGTTACCTGGGGTATGAAGCTTTGCTCGAATTGTTCCGTGCCCTGCAGCTCACCCGTGCAGAGATCAGGGTGTATCGCCTTGAAAGTGAATTTGTTCCCTACGTGGCGCGGGTATGTCGGGGCAGGGTGGAGCTTGAAGCACAGATGGTGCGCTTTCTTGACAGCACGCGCCTGCTCCGATATCTCGAGCAGGAGCGCTTTACCGGCTGTATCCGCATTTACACTGCTTCTGAAGCAACTCTTATCTTTTACACTAACGGAGGCGTGGAGGGCTTTTTTGTGGACGGCACCGCAGGATTGCGCGATGAACTGGATGAGGAGCACTCTCTGGCACGCGATCCGGAGTGCAGATTCGATCTTATCCGCACTCCGGAGGCGGCGCAGAGCCCGGTGCTGCCCCTGCGCGATATCAACTTTGAAAAGGATTGGCTCATCGTCTGGCGTGAACTGAATGTATGATGGTACTGCCAGCAGAACAAACTACCATACGCTTTAAAATGCCCGAACTTTTACCCCTGTTATTCCATCTCGGTGAGGACAATTTCAATCCTGCGATTCTGTGCGCGCCCTTCTGCCGTTGAGTTATCCGCCACCGGTTGATATTCGCCCATGGCACGGATTTCGAGACGCTCTCCGCTGATCCCCACTTCATCCTGAAGAAAGTGGACCACATTTGCAGCGCGCATGGCGGCGAGTTCCCAGTTGGAAGGGAATACCTCATGCATGCTGGGCTTGATGGGGACATTGTCGGTATGCCCTTCTACACAGATGCGCTTGTCCGCGATTTTTTTCAGGCTGGTGCCTACCTGCTTCAACACCCGCTTTCCGTCTGTGGTCAGATCCGCCGTACCTGAAGCGAACAGAATCTGCCCCACCATGTTAACGCTGAGTTTGTTTTTCAGCTGTTTGATGGTAAGTTCACCGCGTTCGAGTTCCTGCTCAAGGTTTTTCACCAGTTCGTTGTAGGTGCTGGATACTTTGGCCAGGCGCGCCTCGCGGGCGATTTTCTCCCGTTCGAGTTCCTTCTCCAGACGGGTTGTTTCAGCTTCCAGCATGTCCACTTCATCCAGAAGTGCCATCTTCTCCTGTTCAAGCTGCTCAAGATTCTGTTCCAGCTCCTCCATGCTGCGCGCGGTTCTTTCCTGGCGGGCGGAATAGATACTGTTCAGACGTTGTTTTTCTGACTCAAACTCAATCTTTTTCTGCTCCAGTTCCGCGCGGCAGTCGGCAAGATCAGCTCTGGAACTGCTCAATTTATCTTCAAGAGCGGCGATATCAGATTCAAGCTTTTCTACTTCAGAACTGAGAGATTTGCTTTGCTGCAGTTGCTGATCGTAGGTCTGTTTACTTACACATGCGCTCATGGATGCCAGGGATATAATTCCAAACAGCAGAAATATCTGACGCCAGCGCTTAGTCAGACAGCATGAGGTTATCCAAGTTGTGCAAGAGGTGCCTGTGGAGGCGTTGTGTTTGAACATAAGCCATTCTCCTGTCTATGTTAGATGCATCCTATGGGTATCGATGTTGTGCACGGTCTGAAGGTGTATTTGTATTCTGCCTTACAATTCCGCTGATGTAAATCTCTCCTCTTTTTCCCATATTACTGCCTGAAATGCCGAATTGTTCTTACCTGGGAAACCGTGCCTGCACAGAGATCGGGATCCTGCAGAGATACTTTGTTCTTGCCGAGTTTTTCCATAATATGGTACACGAATAATATTATCAATTACTTATAGATTTCATTCATCTATCTTTGAATGCGGGGTGGAATGTGCTTGAAGTTGCTGGAATTATAAAGCGGGCGCTGCAGGAGGATATCGGCAGCGGAGATGTAACCACCATGGCCACAGTTCCGGCCGGGATCACACGGCGCGCGGAACTGGTAGCAAAAGAGGATTTCACTCTGGCCGGGATCGATGTGGCGCGCCGGGTTTTTACCACCCTGGATTCAGACGTGGCGTTTGAGGCCCTCAAGGTTGACGGCAGCCGGGTGCAGCGCGGGGATGTGCTCGCCTGGATCAAGGCCGATGCCAGAATTCTGCTTCAGGGCGAGCGTGTGGCTCTGAATCTTCTCCAGCGCATGAGTGCGGTGGCCACTATGACCGCACGCTTTGTTGCTGCTGTGGCACACACGGATGCGATTATTGTGGATACGCGCAAAACAACCCCCGGGCTGCGTGTGCTCGACAAGTATGCTGTCCGCATGGGGGGTGGGCAGAATCACCGGACCTCTCTGTATGACGGAGTGCTTATCAAAGAGAACCATATCGCTGCCGCCGGCGGTATCAGTGCCGCAGTGGCTGGGGCGCGCCGCAGTGCACCTCACACCCTGAAGATCGAGGTGGAGACCGAAACCATGGATGACGTGCGCGAAGCGCTTGAGGCCGGGGCGGACATCATCATGCTCGACAATATGTCTCTGAAGAAGATGAAGGAGGCCGTGGAACTGATAGGCGAAAGAGCTCTTACTGAAGCTTCCGGCGGGGTCAACCTGGATACTGTCGCAGATATTGCCGCAACCGGTGTGGATCTGATTTCGGTAGGCGCTCTTACCCATTCGAGTGGAGCCGTAGATATCTCCATGTTGTTTCGTTAAGCACGAATGCTGACGGGAGAAGGGATACATGGGGCATAGCAATAATCTGCGTGAAGCTATAATACGCATGTTTGTGCAGCACGAGGGCAAGGTGGTCTCGGGCGCGGAGTTGAGCGCGCATCTCGGGGTCAGTCGGACCGCAGTGTGGAAGCACATAAATCAATTGCGCGAAGAGGGATACGAGATTGAAGCGGTTCCGGCTCAGGGGTACCGTCTTGATGCCTATCCGGATATCCTCCTCCCCGCAGTGATTGAGACGGGTTTGAACACCCTCAGGGTAGGGCATTGCATTGAATACCATGAGAGTATCGATTCCACCAATCTCAGAGCGCAACTACTTGCCGAACAGGGCGCGCCCGAAGGTAGCGTGGTCCTGGCTGACAGTCAGACCGCGGGACGCGGGCGGATGGGACGCCAGTGGAGTTCACCGTGCGGGGTTAATGTCTACACCTCGATTATCCTGCGTCCGGCGCTGGCTCTGAGCGAGGCAACCCAGCTCACCTTTCTGGCTGCGGTGGCGGTGGCACGGGCGCTGGAAAAAAGCTGTGCGGTGCGTGTGCAAGTCAAATGGCCCAATGATATTCTGCTCAACGGCAAAAAGATCGCCGGCCTTCTGAATGAGTTGAGTGCCGAAACCGAAGGAATCCATCATGTGGTTCTGGGGATCGGAGTGAATCTGAATATGGAACGCGCGCAGTTTCCCGCGGATCTGCGTTATCCGGCGACTTCGATTTTGCTGGAAAGCGGACGGCGCGTGGATCGCAACCACTTTGTCCGCACCCTGTTTCAGGAAACAGACAGCCTGTATACCCTGTTGCAGGAGCGTGGTTTCACTCCTGTGCGCCTCGCCTGGGAATCTCTCTTCGATCTGGTTGGGGCGGAGGTTGAAGTTGATACAGGTGCAACTCCTGTACGGGGCAGCGTCCAGGGAATTGCCGCAGACGGAGCTCTGCTCCTGAACACCGGGGCGCCGGAGCCGATTCCGGTATACTCCGGGGATCTCCGTCCCGCAGATGTCTGAACAGGCGGCGCAGATTCGTGCTGCACAAGCAATGCAGAGCACTTTGCCCGGAAAGGATACGCAAAAAGATATGCTTCTGGTTATCGATGTAGGCAACACCAATACCGTACTTGGTTTATACCGCGAAGATGAGTTCCTGCACAGCTGGCGTATTTGCACCGACAAAGCCCGTACCGATGACGAATGTGCCATGCTCGTGAATGACCTCATGACCTATTGTGGTCTTTCCATGACCCGGGTGAGTGCGGTAATTATCTCCTGCGTGGTGCCGCCCCTTCTGGATGCGCTCGCGCGCATGAGTCGCAAATACTGTGGAGTCGACCCCATGGTGGTGGGTTCCGGGATTAAAACCGGGATGGAGATTGCGTACGATAATCCCCAGGAAGTAGGTGCCGATCGGATTGTCAATGCCGTAGCTGCATATGCACGCTATCGAAGTGCCCTGATCGTGGTTGATTTCGGCACCGCAACCACCTTTGACTACATCTGTGCCAAAGGGGTCTATCGCGGTGGAGCCATTGCTCCAGGGCTGGGGATTTCCGCCGATGCTCTGCATGAACATGCCAGCAAGTTGCCTCGCGTTTCTCTTGAACCGCCGCCTCTGGTGGTAGGGCGCAATACCGTCAACAGCATGCAATCCGGGTTGTTGTTTGGTTATGCCGGTCTTGTGGATGGCATAGTGACGCGTATGAAGGCCGAGGTTGAAGATGATCCACGGGTTATAGCCACCGGGGGGTTGGCAGAGCAGATTGCGGGTCCCGCCACCTCCATCGACGCTATTGAGCCCAGGCTTACCCTGGATGGGCTGCAGCAACTGTATATACTCAACCGCTGATAATTACCCGCTCGGCCTGTGCCTGGCGGGTTTTTTGTACCCGGAACATGAAGAGCAGCATATCTGTTACGCAGATTTATGCAGGAGAGTTCTTCATATGGCATTATCTCTACGAAAGGAGAACCCATGGGAGCAAATGACACGGCAAAACTGAGGAATGTGGGCATTGTTGCACATGGAGGTGCGGGTAAAACCTCTCTGGTCGAGGCCATGTTGTTCAATACCGGCATGACCAAGCGTTTCGGTAAAGTGGATGAGGGCAGTTCGATTATGGACTTCGAGCCCGAGGAGATTAAACGTAAGATCACCATCAGTACCAGTCTGAGCCACTGCAAGTGGAATGAATTCAATCTCAACCTCGTGGATACGCCGGGGTATTCCAACTTTCTCCATGATACGCGCAACTGTATGCGAATCCTGGGCGGGGCGGTGATGATTGTTTCCGCCATCAACGGAGTCAAGGCGCAGACGCATAAAATCTGGCAGTGGGCCAATGAGTACGAAGTCCCCATGCTTGCATTTGTAAACAAGATGGATCGCGAGCGTGCCAATTTTCTCCGCGCCGTGGATGACATGGAAAAAATGCTCGGCAGCCGCGGCGTGCCGGTCAATATTCCCATCGGAGCAGAAGATGATTTCCGCGGCATTATCGACCTGGTGAATATGAAGGCGCGCATCTATCAGTTTGATGAAAAGGGCACTTACACCGAAGAGGAGATCCCCGCGGATTATCAGGATGAAGCCCGGCGTTTGCGAACTCAGTTGCTTGAAGCGGTAGCGGATGCCGATGATGAATTGATGGAAAAATACCTCGAAGAGGATGATCTGAGCCGGGATGATATTATCCGCGGTCTGCGTGAAGGAACCCTCACCGGGACATTTACCCCGGTGTTGTGCGGCAGCGCCACGGCAAATATCGGGGTGCGGCAGCTCCTTGACTACATAACCGCGTGTCTGCCTTCACCTATAGACAAGGGAGTGCAGATCGGCACCGATCCGGATACGGGCGAAATGGTGGAACGCCGCCCGGATAGCGCGGAACCATTTTCTGCCATGGTATTCAAAACCATTAATGATCCGTTTTCCGGCAAGCTTACCCTGTTCCGGGTATATTCCGGCAAACTGGATTCCGATTCCGGGGTGTACAACTCCACCCAGGAAAAAGAGGAACGTGTCGGACAGTTGTTCAAGCTCGAGGGGAAAAAGCAGGTTCCGGTTGAAAGCGCCGGTGCCGGGGATATTGTCGCTGTGGCGAAGATGAAGGTTACCGCCACCGGCGATACCCTGTGCAGTTCGAAGGATAAGATTCGCTATGAAAACGTGATCCAGATGAAGCCGGTCATTTCCTTCTCCCTCAAGGCCTGCAGCAAGGGGGATGAGGAAAAAGTCATGTCCGGTCTGCAGAAACTCATGGAAGAGGACCCTACCCTGCAGGTCACCCGCGATGAGCAGACCCATGAGATGATCCTCTCCGGAATGGGACAGGTTCATATCGAGGTTGCAGTGGAGAAACTCAAGCGCAAATACGGCGTGGAGGTGGAACTGCGTGCTCCCAAAGTACCGTATCGCGAGACCATCAGGCGCAAGGTGAGTCTGCAGAGCAAATACAAAAAACAGTCCGGCGGACGCGGTCAGTACGGAGATGTATGGATAGAACTCGAACCGCTGGAGTCCGGTGGCGGATACGAATTTGTGGATAAAATTGTCGGCGGGGTGGTGCCGCGCCAGTATATTCCTGCAGTGAGCAAGGGCATTCAGGAAGCCATGCAGTCGGGGGTTCTTGGCGGTTTTCCGGTAGTGGATGTGAAAGCCACTCTGTTTGATGGTTCGCACCATTCTGTGGATTCTTCGGAGATGGCGTTCAAGATTGCCGGCTCCATGGCGTTTAAAAAGGGGATGGAGCAGGCGAAGCCGGTTCTGCTCGAACCCATTATGGAGATGGAAGTTATCATGCCCGATGACTGCGTGGGCGATGTGATCGGAGATATCAACTCCAGACGCGGACGCGTCCTCGGGGTGGAACCCCAGGCGGGTAGCCAGGCCCTCAAAGCCCAGGTTCCCATGGCGGAGGTGTTGCGCTATGCGCCTGAATTGCGCTCCATGACTTCAGATAGAGGCCTCTTCACCATGGAGTTTTCCCACTATGAAGAGGTGCCTTCCAATCTGACGGCTAAAATTCTTGCTGAACGCAACGCAGAGGAATAAGGGTTCCTTAAGTGGCACAAAAAGATAACAATTCACTCTATGATGGCGGGCACCTGCATATTTCCGATGAGGTTGCCCGCCTCATTTCTCCAGAGACGGGTAATGAGGAAAAGCACCGCGCAATTGCGGGGCAACTACCTCTATCCATACATGACCAGATCATGCTCTGGTATCTTTTTTATATCCGTTCTCAGGATGAGCAGGTGAAGAAATTGTGTCTTGAAGGGGTTGAGCGCAGCAGCGTCATGGCATTGAAGCCGATATTGCGCAGCCCTGATATTGATCTGCATATACTGGAATTTATTCTCCGGGGGCGGCGTTTCGATCTGCCCACTCTGATTATTCTGCGTCCGAATCGTTCCATTCCTCAATCTGTGTGGGAAAAACTTTTTTCCACCTGCTCTTACGAAATTCTTTCGTTTTTCTTTGATCCAAAATGTCCGTTCAGCCTCAATGCAGGGGAATTGCGTGCTGCAGCCGACAACAGACAGACAACTGCAGAGATGCGCAGTATTATAGAAACACGTCTGAATGACCTCATGCTCCGGCCGGATGCCGTAGAAGTGCCGGCAGAAAAAGAAGTGGATAATTCAGAAGAGGTTGACTCCGATCATGTATTTGACCCGGAGATGGACGCTGCCGCTGAAGATTTGGGCGCGCTTACTAAGTATCAGATGGTACAGGAGTTAAGTGTCGGAGATAAAATCAAGCTTGCGATGAGTGGAGATAAGGAATGGCGCACTCTGCTGTTAAAGGACAGCAATAAACAGGTTAGTGGAGCGGTATTGAAGAATCCGCGCATTACTGAAAAAGAGGTTTTAATTGTCTGCCAGAATCGCAGTTCCCACGAGGAACTGATTCGCATTATCCTGCTCAATCGCGAATGGCTTAAAAACTACAGTATCCGCCTTGCCCTCACTATGCATCCACGCACCCCCCTGAATCAGGCGATCAGGTTTCTTCCCACTCTGGGGGAAAAAGAGCTGCGCAGACTCTCTAAAAGTCGCAATATCTCTTCAGCGCTGGTAAATGCATGTCGCCGCATTCTGATGGCAAAATCTCAGAGATGAAGCTGTAGTATGTTCCCCTCAATATCAGTTTTGGTTTGACTCTACTCAACCTGGTGTGATATTCAAAAATCGTTTTAAAATCAGGTTGTTATCTATATTTAACCCATGTTTGGTAGTACCAAACATGGGTTGATTATAAGCATATTTAAAAGGAGATTATTACCATGTCAGGTTTGTTGGATACTACCGTCGGCGGCATTCTGGAACAGATGGCAGAGCGTTTTCCCGAGAACGACTGTCTTGTATATCCGGAACTTGGACTGCGTTATTCCTACGCTGAATTCAATGCTCTGTGCGACCGGGTCGCGCGTGGACTGCTCGGGATGGGGATAAAAAAAGGGGAGCATATCGCCATCTGGGCCACCAATGTGCCCGAATGGGTTATTCTGCAGTTTGCCAGTGCCAAAATGGGGGCGGTGCTGGTGACGGTGAACACCAGCTATAAAGCATCCGAACTTGAATATGTCCTGAATCAGTCTGATGCGTGTGCGTTGTTTCTGGTTTCAGGGTTCAAGGATACTGACTATGTGGAGACGTTCCGTCATGTGGCTCCTGCGCTGGATAGAGCTGAAAACGGCGTGGTAAAGAGCGAAAAACTTCCGTATTTGCGCAATGCGGTATTTATCGGTACAGACACCCCGTCCGGGATGCTCAACTTCGAGGATATTGAAGCGATGGGTACAAAGGTGTCCGATGCGGAATTTACCGCCCTCAAACAAAGCCTGGATGTCAACGACGTCATCAATATGCAGTACACCTCCGGGACTACCGGCTTTCCCAAAGGGGTGATGCTTACTCACTACAACATCGTCAACAACGGCTTCAATATCGGCGAATGCATGCGTTTCACCGAGAAGGATCGTCTGTGCATCCCGGTGCCGTTCTTTCATTGTTTCGGCTGTGTTCTCGGGGTCATGGCATGTGTAACCCATGGAACTACGATGGTACCTGTGGAGACCTTTGTGCCGGAGAAGGTCCTCCAGGCAGTGGAGACAGAGAAATGCACCGCCCTGCACGGGGTTCCTACCATGTTTATCGCCGAGCTTGATCACCCCGCATTTGAACACTACGATCTCAGCACTCTGCGCACCGGCATCATGGCCGGGTCTCCGTGCCCTATCGAGGTGATGAAACGGGTTATCCGCGATATGCACTGCGACGAGATCACCATCGCCTACGGACAGACTGAATCATCCCCGGTCATCACCCAGACCCGCACCGATGACCCCATTGAGCTGCGAGTATCCACGGTGGGGCGTGCATTACCCCATGTGGAAGTGAAAATCGTTGATATCGAGACCGGCGCCACCCTTCCTCCCGGCAAACAGGGCGAACTCTGTACCCGTGGTTATCATGTGATGAAAGGGTATTACAAGATGGAGGACGCCACCGCCAAGGCCATCGACAGTGACAATTGGCTCCATACCGGCGATCTGGCGATCATGGATGAGAACGGCTACTGCAAAATTACCGGCCGCATCAAGAACATGATTATTCGAGGCGGCGAAAATATCTATCCGCGCGAGATAGAGGAATTCCTTTATACCAACCCGGCCATTGCCGATGTACAGGTTTACGGGGTGCCGGATCGCAAATACGGAGAGCAGGTAATGGCGGCGATCAAGCTTAAAGATGGAGCCGATATTACTGAAGAGGATATTAAAGATTTTTGTCGCGGGCAGATCGCCAACTACAAAATCCCCCACTACATAAAATTTGTGGATGAATACCCCATGACGGCCAGCGGGAAAATCCAGAAATTCAAATTGCGCGAACTCGCTATCAATGAACTGAAACTTGAAGATATAGAAAGCTGAACAATAACTGTTCAGTAAGGCCTTGTGGCACCCATTCCAAGGGACACGACTGTTTGAGATTGGGGCCATGGGTACCACAAGCCCTCACCGGTAGTGGCTGAATAGTTACGCTGAATAATTTTTTCCTCCATTCTGCAAAAGCGGGGGCGTGGCACTAAACCTGATCCACGCCCCCGCTTCCATTTCGCCTGCACAGAAATCTATTCCTGTAAATGCCCTATTGAACATTTTTTCTCTACTCCTGCCACACTCTCCACCTGCATAATGCCGTAG
This sequence comes from Desulfuromonadaceae bacterium, assembly GCA_049975505.1. GTDB lineage: Bacteria > Desulfobacterota > Desulfuromonadia > Desulfuromonadales > Desulfuromonadaceae > JAIVHC01. Next base: position 20,157 of record JBNGCY010000025.1, read on the forward strand.
TTTATAGCGTTGTTATAGACCTTGTCGCATCTGCCTGATTATGGTACGTTCAGACGCTATTTTCCCCGCTTGGAGCTGTTGGGGTAAAAAGTAGAAATATTCACACATTTCGGGTGCTTGCCCGCCTATCAGAATTACATATTACACGGAGTAAACCATGATCCGTTCCATTGCAAAAAAGATTTTCGGCACCAAAAACGAGCGCGAATTGAAGCGCATGCAGGTGGTGGTTGATAAAATAAACGCCCTCGAAGAGGAAACAAAACAGCTGGATGATGCCGCTCTGCAGGGAAAAACTGCAGAGTTCCGCGAGCGCCTGGAACAGGGGGAATCGCTTGACGATCTGCTGCCCGAGGCATTTGCCGTGGTGCGCGAGGCTGCGTGGCGCGTCCTTGAGATGCGCCACTTTGATGTTCAGCTGATCGGCGGAATGGTTCTGCATCAGGGCAAGATTGCGGAGATGAAAACCGGTGAGGGTAAAACCCTGGTCGCTACTCTGGCAACATACCTCAATGCCCTGCCCGGTAAAGGGGTGCATGTGGTTACGGTCAACGACTATCTGGCAAAACGTGACTCCGAATGGATGGGAAAACTGTACAATTTCCTCGGGTTGAGTGTGGGGTGTATAGTCCACGGCATCTCGGATGAAGAACGTAAGAACGCGTATCAGTGTGATATCACCTATGGCACCAACAACGAGTTTGGTTTTGACTATCTGCGCGACAACATGAAATTTGATCTGGATGATTACGTGCAGCGCGATCTGAATTTTGCCATTGTGGATGAGGTGGACTCCATCCTGATTGACGAGGCGCGTACCCCTCTGATCATTTCCGGTCCCAGCGATGTTTCCAGCGATCTGTATACCCAGGCCAACAATGTGATCCCGCGTCTGCAGCGTGGTGAAATCATTGAACATAAAAATGCGGGCAAGGTGGGGCAGACAGAAAAAGAGTTCACCGGCGACTATACCGTGGATGAAAAGGCTAAAAGTGCCACTCTTACTGAAGAGGGGGTGGCCAAAGTGGAAAAAATCCTCGGGGTTGAGAATCTCTACGATCCGCGTCATATCGAACTGCTCCACCACGTCAACCAGGCTCTCAAGGCGCATGCGCTGTTCAAGAAAGAGGTGGACTACGTGGTCAAGGATGGTGAAGTGTGCATCGTGGACGAGTTCACCGGGCGACTCATGCCGGGACGGCGCTGGAGTGACGGTCTCCATCAGGCGGTGGAAGCCAAAGAGGGGGTCAAGGTGGAAAAAGAGAACCAGACCCTGGCCACTATCACCTTCCAGAACTATTTCCGCATGTATGACAAGCTCGCGGGGATGACCGGTACCGCAGATACCGAAGCGCAGGAGTTCGCGGAGATCTACAAGCTCGATGTCGTGGTGATTCCCACCAATCGCCCCAATCAGCGCAAGGATTTTGCCGATGTCATCTACAAGACTGAAGATGAAAAATTCAACGCGGTCATCGAGGACATTGTCGAATGTCACCAGCGACGGCAGCCGGTACTGGTGGGAACGATCTCCATCGAAAATTCCGAGCGCCTGTCTGAGCGCCTTAAAAAACGCGGCGTAAAGCACAATGTGTTGAATGCGAAACACCATGCCAAGGAAGCGGAGATCGTAGCTCAGGCCGGACGCGCTGGTGCGGTTACCATTGCCACCAATATGGCCGGGCGCGGTACCGACATCGTTCTCGGTGGGAATGCGGAGATGATGGCAGAAGCCGCCATGGGGGGGAGTGATGATCCGGAACAATTCTCCCGCCTGCTGCAGGAGTATACCGCCCAGTGCAATGCCGAGCGCGAAGAGGTGCTCGAAGCCGGAGGTCTGTATATCCTGGGGACGGAACGCCACGAATCGCGGCGTATTGACAATCAGCTGCGCGGACGTGCCGGGCGTCAGGGTGATCCGGGATGCAGCCGTTTTTACTTAAGCCTCGAAGATGATCTGCTGCGTATCTTCGGCAGTCAGCGGGTATCCTATGTAATGGAAAAGCTCAAGATCCCGGAAAACGAGCCCATTGAGCACGGCATCATCTCGCGCGCGATCGAGAATGCGCAGAAAAAGGTGGAGGGACAGAACTTTGAGGTGCGTAAACACCTCATTGAATATGACGATGTTATGAACCGCCAGCGCGAGGTGATCTACACCCAGCGCCGCGAAGTGCTCGGCGGGGAGGATATCCGTGACGTCTGGAATGCCATGATTGAAGAGATGGTGGAGGATATCGTGGCAACCTTCTGCCCGGAAAAATCTCCAGTGCAGGAATGGAACCTGTCTTCGCTCGCGGATGATTTCCACAATCAGTTCCACTTCTGGCCGCGCCTGCCCGGCGAGGATGAACGCACCACCCAGGCGGAACTGGAACAGGATCTGAAACAGCAGGTGTTCAAGCGTCTTGAAGAGCGTGAAGAAGAGCTTACCCCCAAGGTGCTGGAATATCTTATGAAGGTGCTGCTTCTGCAGGTGATAGACAGCAAATGGAAGGATCACCTTCTTTCCATCGACCACCTCAAAGAGGGGATCGGGTTGCGAGGCTACGGACAGAAAAACCCCAAGCAGGAGTATAAGCGTGAAGCATTTGACCTGTTTATGGAGGTGATGGGGCGTATCCGTCAGGAGGCGATTCAGAAACTCTTTGTGGTTCAGCTTGTGCAGGAGCGCGATGTGGAACAGATGGAGGCGGAACAGAAGCAGCGCAAGGTGGTGACGAATCGCAGTGATGAACCGCAGAAACAGCAGACGGTAGTGCGCAACGGGGAAAAGGTGGGGCGCAATGATCCGTGTCCGTGCGGGAGTGGTAAGAAATACAAGAAGTGCTGTGGACGCTAAAGTACCACGTAAATGTAGCAGTAAGGTGATGTGACACCCATGGACGGCGACAGTCGAACGGCCATGGACGGCCCAATCCCAAACAGTCGTGTCCCTTGGAATGGGTGTCATATGCCCTTGCAGTACTGCCGTAAATTTTTCCCAAAACAGGAATACATAGATGACAGATTCTAATATATACATAAAAGGGTTCAGTTTTGCGGTGGCCACCGCAGGGATAAAACAGACTGAGCATCCCGATTGCGGCCTTATCTATTCCGATGTGCCTGCAGCCTGTGCCGGAGTGTTTACCCGCAATAAGGTGGTGGCTGCACCTCTGCAGGTGACGCGTGCGCGCATAGAGGGCGGGAAATGTCAGGCGATCCTGGTCAACAGCGGCAACGCCAATGCGTGTACGGGGGCTCAAGGGCTGGAGACCGCGCGCCGCAACGCCTTTACGCTGGCGACAGAACTCGGGATCGATGAAAACCTGGTGGCGGTATCATCCACCGGGGTTATCGGGGTGCAACTGCCGGGAGAACGTCTGAATGCGGTGATACCTCAGCTGGTACAGAACCGTAGTGCGGATGCGGCGGAAGAAGTGGCAAAGGCGATCATGACCACAGATCTGTTCCATAAAATCTCCCGTGCCCGCCTCCAGGCTCCGGGCCAGAGTGGAGCCCTTTTCGGCATCGCCAAAGGGGCGGGGATGATCCATCCCAATATGGCTACCATGCTCGGGTTTGTGGTCACCGATGCCCGGATCGGGGCTGACCTGCTGCGTATCAGCCTCAAAAAAGCGGTGGAGCGCTCCTTTAATTCCATCACTGTCGATGGAGACACCTCCACCAACGATATGGTGCTGATTATGGCCAACGGTCAGGCGCAGGATGAGGAAATCCTTCCGGACAGCCCTGCTGCCCGGGATTTTCAGGATCAACTCAATGCTGTTCTTCTTGATCTCGCTAAAATGATAGTCCGCGATGGTGAAGGTGCCACCAAGGTGGTTCACATCCATGTGCGGGGGGCGCGTAATCCCCTCGATGCCAAAGAGGCTGCGCGCAGTGTTGCAACCTCGAATCTGGTGAAGGCCGCCTTTTTCGGCGAAGATGCCAACTGGGGGCGGATTATCGCGGCTGTGGGGTATTCAGACGCCGATGTGGATGCGGATAAAGTGGATATCTGGTTCGATGGGGTTCAGGTGGTGAGCGAGGGACTGAGTACCGGCCCGGAGCAGGAAGCGCTTGCTACTGAGGTCTTGCGCAAAAAAGAGTTCTGCGTCACCCTTGATCTCCACCTTGGAGATGGGGAAGGAGACTACTACACCTCGGATCTTACCTATGAATACGTAAAGATCAATGCGGACTATCGCACCTGAATAACGCCATGTCTGATTTTCCTCCGAGCCTAATTATTGAGCATACCCTGCTTAAACCCACAACCACAGATGCGCAGGTTGTGCAGGTATGTGAAGAGGCGGTTGAGTACGGCTTCGCGGCGGTGTGTATTCCGCCGGTGTATGTCGCCCGGGCTGCAGAGATGTTGCGTGGCAGCGAAGTGCATGTGTGTACGGTGGTGGGGTTTCCTTCCGGGTTTGAGTGCAGCGCTACCAAGGTCTATGCTGCACATCAGGCTCTGAAAAACGGCGCGCACGAGATCGATATGGTGGTACAACAGGGATGGATTCAGGATGCTCGCTATGCCGATATCGAAAGGGAAATCCGCCAGGTGAAAGAGGTATGCAGATCAGCCACTCTGAAGGTTATTATAGAGTGCTGCAATCTTAATGCGGAACAAAAGCGCCGGACCGCGCTCTGTGTTGCCACAGCTGGCGCCGATTACGTTAAAACCTCCACCGGCACCGGAAGTAGCGGGGCAACACTTGCAGATGTTGAGTTGTTGTACGAATGTGTCGGAGCGAATACAGGGATAAAGGCTGCAGGTGGAATTCGCACCCTGGAGCAGCTGAATGCCTTGCATCGCGCGGGGGCGCATCGCATCGGCACCAGTGCCGGAGTTGATATTGTGCAGGAATGGCTGCATGACAGAAAGTAGATAAAGCAGGTGTTCGAATTTGATAGAATTGTATTGATGGTTCTGGACGGAACCGGATGTGGCGCCCTGCCCGATGCGGCAGAATACGGAGATGCCGGGGCCAACACCCTGGGGCATACCGCCCAGGCCACAGGGGGATTACAGCTTCCCACCCTGGAACGGATGGGCCTGGGGAACATCGTTCCGCTCACAGGAGTTGCGCCCAATCCAGCGCCCCTGGCGGCGTGGGGCCGAATGGCAGAGCGTTCTGCAGCCAAGGACAGTACCTCCGGACACTGGGAGATTGCCGGCGTGATTATGCCGGAGCCGTTTCGCGTGTATGCTCAAGGGTTTCCTCCGGAGATCATGCGTATCTTCACCCGTATTGCCGGGGTTGAAGCCCTGGGTAATATCCCCGCCAGCGGTACGCAGATCATCCAGGATCTAGGTGCGCAGCATGTGGCCAGCGGGCGTCCGATTGTTTACACCAGTACGGATTCGGTGTTTCAGATAGCCGCGCATGAGGATATTGTCCCTCTTGAGCGTCTGTACGCCATCTGTGCGCAGATGCGTGATGAACTTGATGCCTACCGCGTGGGGCGCGTTATTGCGCGCCCGTTTACTGGTAACGCGCGGGATGGTTTTGTCCGCACCAGCAGACGGCGTGACTTTTCCATGCCGCCGCCGCAGCCCACGATGCTCGACATCCTGCAGCAGAATCACATCGAAGTGCATGCGGTGGGGAAAATTTACGATATTTTCTGCGGACGCGGGATCGATTCCCACATCAGCACGACCTGCAATGCGGAAGGGATGCAGGCTACCCGGGAACACCTCAAGGGGCTGAAGTGCGGACTGGTGTTCACCAATCTGATCGATTTTGATATGGAGTACGGCCATCGCCGTGATGCTGCAGGTTTTGCCGCCGGTCTGCAGGAATTTGACGCCTGGCTCGCGAGCTTTCTCCCCTGTATGCAGGAAAGTGATCTTCTCATCATAAGTGCCGATCATGGCTGTGATCCCACCATGCCGGGTACTGATCACACACGCGAGTATGTTCCTCTGCTGGCGTATTCGCCCCGAATCAAGGAGGGAAATAATCTGGGTGTGCGCGCAACTTTTGCGGATATTAATGCAACCGTGCTGCAAAACTTCGCCTTGCGTGCTAGTATTGGATCGAGTTTTCTTGCACAGATTCCTGCTCCAGCGTCGACACACGTGCATACCGGCAAAAAAACGTGTGAAGGTTCCTGCCTGCGGCAGGCAGACTCCATTTCAGGCAGAGGTTGATAGAATGAAAAAGTGTATATATATATGGTTGTTCGCTTTGGTTATGCTTCCGTGCAGTCTGCATGCCCTTGATATAGCTGACGCGGCCATTACCAGCGGTATCGATAACCGCAATCCGGTGGATTCACTGAATACGGTAACCAGCCCGGTAGATCAGCTGTTTTGTTTTACCCGCGTGGTCGATGCCCAGGATGATACCTGGATAACCCATGTATGGTATTACGAAGGTAAGGAAATGGCGCGGGTGCGCCTGGCTGTTTCTTCCTCGAACTGGAGAACCTGGTCTTCCAAGAAGATTCTTCCTGCATGGAAGGGCCAGTGGCAGGTGCATATTCTGGATGAACAGGGCAAGGCCAGACTCATTGTACCCTTTATGATCGAGTAGTAGTGCATTCAAGGGTGTGTAAATGCGGTATGTAAATGCGGTATGTAAATGCGGTATGGTTCTTTTCTGACTGCTGTGCTTACAGCGTTGAACAAGGATGATTTCAGGAGGTTTAGATGGGAAAACGGCTGTTGCTCGCAGATGACAGTGTTACGATTCAGAAGGTTGTAGAAATAACCTTTGCGGATAAAGACTACGAACTGGACCTGACCGGTAATGGCAACGAGGCCCTGCAGGCAGCACAGAAACAGCGTCCTGACCTTATCCTTGCCGATGTATTCATGCCTGGGATGGATGGGTATCAACTGTGTGAACAGATTAAAAGTACTCCGGATCTTGCCGGGGTGCCGGTTTTGCTTTTAGCCGGGACCTTTGAACCCTTCGACGAAGAGCGTGCCGCACAGGTCGGAGCCGCGGGGTGGATTACCAAGCCTTTCACTTCACAGGCGCTGGTGGATAAAGTGGAAGAGACCCTGGCTCATATCCCTCAGGAAGATGAACAATGGCACAGTGCCCCGAGCAAAAGCCCGGCAGAGAGTATGCTGGGCGCATTTGAGCAGGCTGCCGCCACCGACTTCGGCAGTGGGCGCCGGGACGAGTTTGCGCCGGAGACCGATGCAGGTGCAGGTGCAGGTATTGAGCCCCCTGTGCCGCCACAGGAACCATCGCCAGCAGCGTCACTGCAACAGCCTTCTGAACACCCATCCATTGAGGATATACATCCTCAGGAATCGACGTCGACGGATTTTGGCAGCGGAGGGCGCGAGGATTTCAGCTTTGAAGACCTTGCCGCCCCTGAAGAAGCTGCGTCGTTACGCCAGGAGGAATCTTCCGAGGCGGAAAAATCCGGGACAACAGAACCTGTCGGCCGGAAAATGGATTATACCCCCGAAGCTCCCGACGCCGATTTCAGTTTCACCCCTGTAGAACCTGTAGAGAAGAAGAGCTCCTTTTCCGCAGAGGAACCTGCAACGGATCCGTTTACCGCATCTTCAGAGCAGAGTGCGGATTTTTCCTTTTCCGTCCCCGAGGACAAAACCGAAACAGAGCCGGACTTGCCGAGCCTGGACGAATTTGCCCCTCCGAAAACAGGCGCCACTGCGACAACCACGGAAGAAAAGCCTGATATCGCTCAGGGGGTAATTGAACTTCAGGAAGAGGATATAGTCGCGGAAGGGAAATACGCCGCTACCAAGTCACGGGTCGAAGCGCGCGCGGCATATCTGAGCGATGCAGAATTAGAGCGTATTGTAGAGCGCGTTGCGGGTAGCGTTATTGAACGCCTCGCCACACCTGTAATGGAAAAAGTGGTCTGGGAGGTTGTCCCCGATCTGGCGGAAAGCATGATCCGCGAAGAGATGGAAAAGATAAAGAGACACGCCGACACCGGCAGCTGAGCAGAAGCGCTTATCCATAACTAATGCCAGGAAAGGGTTGTCACGCTGTCCTTTCCTGGCCTTTTTACTTTAACCTGCCGCAAAACCACTGTTATTCAATACCTGCGCTCAATCTGAGAGCTTGTTCTGCTGCATGCCCTTTTTCACATCGTATCCAGAACATATCCCAGAACATATCTTATAAACATTGATCTTGAGCGCATATATCAAGGAAGAGATTTTCACCATGTCAGATGAGTTGGCAAAAGGCTATGAGCCCCAGGAATTTGAACAGAAATGGTACCAGCAATGGGAACGCAACGGCTACTTTCATGCCGATGAAAATTCGGATAAACCTGCATATTCCATCGTAATCCCGCCACCCAACGTAACCGGGGTGCTGCATATGGGGCATGCACTCAATAATACCCTGCAGGATATTCTGGTGCGCTGGAAACGGATGTGCGGTTATGAAGTGCTGTGGATGCCCGGTACCGATCATGCCGGCATCGCGACCCAGAATGTGGTGGAAAAACAGCTCAGTGAAGAAGGACAGGATCGCCACGCTATCGGACGCGAAGCCTTTGTGGAGCGCGTGTGGCAGTGGCGTGAGGATTCAGGCGGCAAGATCATCAACCAGCTCAAGCGTCTCGGCGCCTCGTGCGACTGGGAACGCGAGCGTTTTACCATGGATGAAGGCTTGAGCCGTGCAGTGCGCGAAGTGTTCGTGAGTCTGTACGAAGACGGCCTTATCTACCGCGACAACCGCCTCATCAACTGGTGCCCGCGCTGTCATACCGCCCTCTCCGATCTTGAGGTGGAGCACGATGAGAAAAAAGGCAACCTGTGGCATCTGCGCTATCCGGTAAAGGGGAGCGATGAGGTGCTCGTGGTTGCGACTACGCGTCCTGAAACAATGCTGGGGGATACTGCGGTGGCTGTGCATCCTGAAGATGAGCGCTACGCTGCTCTGGTGGGGAAAGTAGTGGAGCTTCCACTCACCGGGCGCGAAATCCCCATCATCGCGGATGAATATGTGGATAAGGAGTTCGGCAGCGGGGCGGTGAAGATAACCCCGGCGCACGATTTCAACGACTTTGAGATGGGCAAACGCCATAATCTGGAGTTTATCAACATCCTGGATGAATCGGCGAATATCAACGAGAACGGCGGGGAATATCAGGGGCTTGATCGCTATACGGCGCGTGACAGGGTTGTGGCTGATCTGGATGCTCTGGGTCTGCTGGAAAAAACTGAAGAGCACCTTAACGCCGTGGGGGAGTGCTACCGCTGCAAAACCGTTATTGAACCCTACATGAGCCTGCAGTGGTACGTGGACGTAAAACCCCTGGCCAAAGAAGCGATAACGGCGGTGGAAGAGGGGGAGACCCGCATCGTCCCCAAACACTGGGAGAAAACCTACTACGAGTGGATGTACAACATCCAGGACTGGTGCATCAGCCGCCAGATCTGGTGGGGACATCGCATTCCGGCGTGGTACTGTGAAGAGTGTGGGGAGATTACCGTGTCCCGCGAAGATGCCACTTCGTGCAGCAAGTGTGGGAGCACCAGTCTGCGCCAGGAAACCGACGTGCTGGACACCTGGTTTTCTTCAGCGCTGTGGCCGTTTTCCACCATGGGCTGGCCGGAAAAGACGGATGCGCTGAAGAAATTCTATCCCACTTCCTGCTTGGTGACCGGTTTTGATATTCTCTTTTTCTGGGTCGCGCGCATGATGATGATGGGGCTGAAGTTTATGGGCAAGGCCCCGTTCAGAGACGTCTATATCCATGCCCTGGTGCGCGACGCCTACGGGCAGAAGATGAGCAAAAGCAAGGGCAACGTCATTGACCCCCTTACAGTGATTGAAGAATTCGGCACCGACGCCTTCCGTCTTACCCTTGCAGCTTTTGCCGCCCAGGGCCGCGATATCAAGCTTTCCACCGAACGCATCGGCGGATACCGTAATTTCTGCAACAAACTCTGGAATGCGAGCCGCTTTGCCCTCATGAATCTTGAAGGCTTCACACCCAAAGACAGGTCAAACTGGGAAGAGCGTAAACTCAGTCTCGCCGACCGCTGGATTCTCACCCGTCTTGCCGCGGTTGAAAATGAAGCCAACGCTGCGCTGGAGGAATATCGCTTTAACGATGCCGCCGGTGTTCTGTACACCTTTACCTGGCATGAATTCTGCGACTGGTATATAGAACTGATCAAAGGCGCCCTGTATGGGGAAGACAACGATGCGCGCCACAGCGCCCAGGGCGTACTCTACACGGTGCTCGAACGTCTGCTGCGCCTCCTCCATCCCATAACTCCATTCATCACCGAGGAGATCTGGCAGAACATCCCGGGAGAGCGTCCGGTTCCATCCATCATGCTCAGCTCCTATCCCCATGGTAACGGCCTTCTCGATGATGCCGAAGCGGTTAAAACCATGGAGCAGGTGATGGATGTAATCCGCGCTATCCGTAATATCCGGGGCGAAATGGATGTGGCGCCGGGCAAGAAGATAACCGCGCTGCTTGACTGCAAAAACCAGGCTGTGTGCGATGTGATGCACGCTGCCGCAGACTACATCAAAGCCCTGGCGCGGGTCGAAGATTTAACCTGCGCGCTGAAACTGGAGCAGCCACCGCAGGTTGCCAAACAGGTGGCCGGAGAGGTGGAGATTCTTCTTCCTCTGGCCGGTCTCATCAATATTGAGGAGGAGGAGAAACGTCTCAATAAGGAGATCAAAAAGGTGCAGAAGGATGTGGATATGTTCAGCAAAAAATTGGCGAATGAAAAATTTGTCGCCAATGCACCTCCGCAGGTGCTCGAAAAAGACCGGGGCAAACTTGCCGCCGCCGAGGAAAAACTCAGGGTTCTTCAGGCAAGCCTGGAAAAGATTGTGGCGCTGAAGTAAGCACGCAATCAGATTTAGTTGTATGGAAAGTAATAGGGGCGATTTTAATGCGCCCTTGTTTTTAAGACCGCCGGTTCCGGGGGTAAAATGGCACACGATCATAGTCACCAGATAGAAAACTATAACAGAGCGTTTGCCCTCGGCATCGGGTTGAACATCGCCTTTGTTGTTATCGAGGTAGTGTACGGCACCATTGCGGATTCCATGGCCCTGCTTGCGGATGCGGGGCATAACCTCAGCGATGTCCTGAGTCTGATCCTTGCCTGGGGCGCCAGTGTTCTTGCCGCAAAGAGCACAACACTGCGCCGGACCTACGGATTACGCAAGGCCACGGTAATGGCGTCTCTTATCAGTGCCGTTATCCTCCTTGTTGCCCTGGGCGGGATTGTGTGGGAGGCATTTGGCCGCTTTGTTGATCCCCGTCCTGTTGCCGGGGTCACGGTGATGGTAGTTGCCGCTATCGGTGTGGTGATCAATACGCT
>JBNGCY010000026.1:0-31324 GCA_049975505.1 Desulfuromonadaceae bacterium
ATTTCATCCGCATGCATCACAGTGGAAAGACGATGGGCGATCACAAATGTGGTACGTCCATGCATCAGGTTTTCCAGCGCATTCTGCACTACCGCCTCGCTCTGAGTATCCAGGGCACTGGTGGCCTCATCAAGCAGAAGGATCGAAGCATCCCGCAGAATAGCACGCGCAATACAGATGCGTTGGCGCTGCCCTCCGGAAAGACGTACTCCCCGATCGCCGATAACCGTGTCAAATCCCTGCGGCATCTGAGTTATAAAATCATCCGCAAAAGCCTGTTTCGCGGCCATGACAACCTCGGCGTCAGACGCATCCGGACGGGCATAGCGGATATTATTGGCGATTGTATCGTGAAAGAGAAAAATCTCCTGATCCACCAGAGCAATCTGTTGTTTCAGGCTTTTCTGGCTTACGCTGGCGATATCCTGCCCATCGATGGTTATACGTCCCCGCAGTGGATCATAAAAACGCGCAAGGAGCCCGATAACTGTGGATTTACCTGCCCCACTGGCCCCTACCAGCGCAACGGTGGTTCCCGGCTTTACCTCGAGATTGAAGTCATGGAGAACCAGTTCCTGAGGTTCGTATCCGAAATCCACGTGGTCAAACACCACGTGTCCCTTTACCTTGCCGAGATCGGGCGCATCTGGAACATCATCAAGATCTACAGGGGTATCCATCATGTCAAATACCCTCTCTGCCGCGCCAATTGCCTTCTGGATAACGTTATTGGTCTTAACCAGACGCTTGAGCGGACCGTACATCATCCCCATGGCGGTTACAAACGACAGCAGCTCCCCTTCAGTTATATGCCCCTGCATAACCCGATTGAGACCGTACCACAACACCCCGGCAGCACCCATGGAGGAAAGAAGCTCAATTACCGGAGCACTGGCGGAATCATAGCGGATTACTTTGGCAATACGCCGATAGTAGTTGTGGTTTTCCGCCTCAAAGCGTCTTTTTTCCTCCTCTTCAGTACCAAAGGCCTTCACCACTTTTATCCCGCCAAAGGCTTCTTGCAGAATCCCGGTGAGATTGCCGATATTCGACAGACTCTTATGCACATAGCGTTTTATGCGGCGTCCGATATGGGTGGCGGGCACTATGGCTACGGGGAGGACAATAAATGCGACCAGAGCAAGACGCCAATCGTTGTAGAAAAGCAATCCCGCCAGGCCGAGCAGGGTTAGTCCTTCACGCACCACGGCCACAAGTTCATCCGCAGCCGACTTCTGCAGGGTGGCCACATCGTTAATGATACGAGACACCACAGTTCCCGACTGGACTTTGGAGTAAAACCCCATGGAGAGACGCAGGGTATGTTTGTACAGATCATTACGCAGATCCTGCACTACCAGCTGGCCTGCGGTCTTGATAAAATACTCCTGGACATAACGCGACCCCCCTTTAAGGAGGGCGATCCCCATCACAATGAAAGGAACGTAATTAATCAAAGCATCGCCGCCGGGCGCCAGCACATGATCCACGAGGGGTTGTATCAACTTGGCCACCGCCACATCACTGGCCGCCACCCCGATAGAAGCAAGCATGGCAACGATAATGCGGGTCACATAGGGGCGTGAATATCCAAGCAGACGTTTATATACAAGCAAATTATCTCTTTTCAAAATCACCTTTCCGGCTCAGTTCCACCACCATTTGTGCCACTCGCTCCGCACATCCGGGGGTTCCCATGCGTGTGCGGATTTCGACCAGATCCGCAAGCATGGACTCACGGTATGCGGCGTCATCCAGAATACGTCCTGTCTCCGCCGCAATGGCTTCCGGGCTTGCTTCATGCTGCAGGAGTTCCTGAATAACCCTGCGCCCCGCAACTATGTTCGGCAGTCCGAAATGGGGCACCGAAACCAGATGTTTACCGATAGCGTAGGTAAGTGCGGAACCTTTGTACACGATCACCATTGGCGTCTGAACCAGGGCGGTCTGCAGAGTCACGGTGCCTGAGACCGCAATAACCACATCGCACGCAGCCACGCTGGCATAAATGCTGTCATCAACCAGTTTCACCTGGAGTCCGCTGGCAGCCAATGGCTTCGTGAGCAGGTCACGCTCAAGGCCTGCTGCCACCGGGAGAAGAAAACCCGCGTCAGGGTAACGCTGCTTAAGCAGCTGCGCTGCTTCGAGCATGGTCTCGAGGGTGTAGTGAATCTCGTTACGTCGGCTTCCGGGTAAAAGGCCGATAACAGGTCTGGCTTCAGCCAGGCCATGGTCAGCTCGAAACTCAGACGCTGGGGTTTCAACTACAGCTTCATCCAGGAGCGGATGTCCTACGTAGCGTACATCAATATCCAGACCTGCATAATATTCCGGCTCAAACGGGAGAATTGCGGCAAGCTTGTCCACGTCGCGGGCTATGGTTTTCACCCTTTTGCGGCGCCATGCCCATACCTGAGGGCTGACGTAGTAAAGCACCGGGATGCCGGCCTTGCGCGCCAGTTTTGCGATACGCAGATTGAAATCCGGGGAATCAATGAGAACCACAACATCCGGACGTTGATCTTCGCTTTTTAATGCGCGTCTGATGTCACGATACACACCCCAGATTCGCGGGAGATGGCGGACCACTTCAGCCAGTCCCATTACCGCCAGATCCGAAGTGGGGCGTAACAGCGTACATCCGGCCTTCTGCATGCGCGGACCTGCGACACCGTAAAAATTCAGGTGCGCATCCAGCTTGTGCGCCGCGCGGATCATATTCGCCCCCAGGATATCTCCGGATGCCTCTCCGGCCACCACAAGGATGCGGGTATGCGATTTATCCACGACTCTTCTCCCTGAGATACAACATTATGCGCGGGCTATGCCACGCTCACTCTGACGCACAAAGTCCACCAGCGTTTGTACCGGAGCCGGGATATCCTCCCATGACTCTATCTCCTTAAGGGCTTCCTCCTGCATCATTCCGGAGCGGAAGAGCAACTTGTACGCTTTTTTCAATGCACTCAGCTCCTCTTTTGCAAAACCCCGCCTTTTCAACCCCACAAGGTTCAGCCCTACGGTTTTGGCTCTGTCACCCTGGACAATCACATACGGAACCACGTCCTGGGCAATCATCGATCCTCCGCTGGCCATCACATGGCTGCCGATTCGGGTGAACTGGTGCACCGCGGACATCCCGCCGAGGATGGCGAAGTCATCCACTTTCACATGCCCGGCAAGGGTGGCTGCATTGGCAAGAATCACATGATTTCCGACAATACAGTCGTGCGCTACGTGGGTATACGCCATGAACAGGTTATCATTGCCGATCACGGTTTTACCCCCACCATCTTCAGTGCCGAGATGGATGGTGGTAAATTCACGGATTTTATTGCGATCGCCGATGCTCAGGTAACTCGTTTCCCCGTGAAATTTCAGATCCTGAGGGATGGCGCCTATGGAGGCGAACTGAAAGATTTCATTGTCACAGCCGATGGTGGTATTGCCTTCAATAACCACGTGCGGTCCCACCACGGTTCCACTTCCGATACTCACGCCGGAGCGGATGATGCTGTATGCGCCCACACTTACGTTATCCGCAAGCCGGGCCCCGTCTTCAATAATGGCACTTGCATGCACTTCTGCCACTGGCTATCCCTCCCGATCCGCAAAGGTTGCCTTCAACTCGGCTTCAGCGACCAGCACATCCCCGACATGAGCCTTGCCGGAAAACTGATAGATGCCACGGCGCTGGCGCATCAGGGTCATGGTCATCTTCAGGACATCTCCAGGCCGCACCGGCCTGCGGAAACGGGCTTTGTCAATCCCGGTGAAGTAGGTAACCTTGTCTTCACCTATGCCGTCATCCATGGTGGCAAACAACCCCCCCACCTGGGCCATGGCCTCAATGATGAGAACTCCGGGCATCACCGGATAGCCGGGGAAGTGCCCCTGGAAAAAAGGCTCGTTGATAGTGACATTTTTCACTCCGACAATACATTCACCAGGGGCGTACGACTCCACTCCGTCCACAAGAAGGAAGGGATATCGATGCGGCAGGCGCTGCATTACTTCGGTTGCATTCATATACATGGCTTTATTCTTTCGCTAGTTCAGCCTCAAGCTGTTCGATTCTCTGACGTAATTCCGTGAGTTCGCGCCGCATATGTGGCAGATGCGGAAAGGACATTGAGGCCTTAAGCCATTCGCGATGTGCAAAGGCAGGCGCTCCGGAGACAATCTGATTCCCTTCGGTGTTCCCGGCCAGGGCTCCACGTGCTCCCACGGTCAGGTTATCCCCTGCCTGAATGTGACCGGCC
The DNA here is from genome assembly GCA_049975505.1 of Desulfuromonadaceae bacterium. GTDB lineage: Bacteria > Desulfobacterota > Desulfuromonadia > Desulfuromonadales > Desulfuromonadaceae > JAIVHC01. The sequence continues at coordinate 4,263 of JBNGCY010000026.1, forward strand.
ATAGCGCTCTGCCCCCCGAAAGTGCAGTGGCGTCCCACTTTACAACTGCCTGCAATTCCAACCTGGGCCGCCATCACGGTATTGGCTCCCACCCTGACATTGTGTCCGATCTGTACCAGGTTATCGAGTTTAGTCCCCTGTTCAATAACGGTTTCCCCCATGGTTCCACGATCAACACAGGTATTGGCACCGATCTCCACATCGTCTTCGAGCACGACATGACCAAGCTGCGGAATCTTGTAGTATTTTTCTCCGTCAGGGGCAAAGCCAAAGCCGTCTGAGCCTATTACCGCCCCCGGCTGCAGAATAACCCGATCACCGAGGATTGAACCTTCACGCACGAGAGCTCCCGCATGAATAACGCAACCAGACCCGATGCGGACGTCGGCATACACTACCACATTCGGATGCACGACCGTACCCGCGCCGATATGGACACGCTCTCCAATCACCGCCCCCGGGAATATACTGACCTGCTTTTCGATCACCGCACTTTCGGCCACAACGGCCTGGGGCGAAACCCCGCAGGGCTCTGTTTCAGGTGCATGCAGATAGGTCAGTACCCTGGCAAAGGCCAGATAAGGGTTCGGGCATACCAGGTAAGTGATATCCGTGCGCTCCAGAGGGCGATCGCTGATAAGTGCCGCTGCCGATGTGGTGTGCACAGCTTTGGCGTAGCGTTTGTTCGCCAGAAAAGAAATTTCGCCCGGCCCCGCTGTATCCAGCGGAGCAAGGGCGTTAATTTCCAGATCCGGATCACCAACAACATCGGCGCCTATGAGCTGTGCGAGCTCTGCTATAGTTGCCATCGTCTTTTTCCGTTAGTGGTTGGCCTTGTATTCCTTGTCGTACATCTCAATGAGCTTGTCGGTGTAATCGAGTTCCGGCGCAGCGTAGACCAGCTGGCTCATTTCCATCATCATGCTGACGCCTTCCTCTTCACTCAGGGTTACCACCATCTGTCCCAGATCACGCAGAATCTGCTGGGTATAGCGCTCTTCGCGTGCCTTCATTTCGTCCTGCTTGTCTTTCACATAGCGCTGATAGTCACGTACACGCTGTTCAAACTCAATCTGCTTTTCCTCTTTGGCTTCATCGGAAAGCATGCCCATCTGTTTTTTCAGTGAATCCTGTAACGCCTGCAGGTCTTCCTGACGCTGTTTTACCTGATCTTCGATATCCGCAATTTCACCTTCCATTTTGGTCTTGGCCGCCTGGCCCGCAGCGGATTCACTCAGAGCCTTCTGCAGATTCACATATCCGAGTTTAATATCTGCAGCTGAAACCGTTGTTGCCCCCAGTACCAGTGCCAGAACAATTATGCTCAAACGCTTCATAAACAAATCTCCTTTTAATGCTGTTCTGAAATTATCCGGTGTCCGCGTACTGCCGGTTTTGCCGACACCGGGCTCTACATACTCATTGATTATTAAAAGAACTTTCCGATAGAGAAGTCAAACACCGAGTCGTCCTCATACTCTTCGGGATCGAGGTTGTACCCCCACTCGAGACGCAGGGGCCCCAACGGACTCTGCCAGCGGATTCCCACCCCCGCACTGTAGCGCATGTCCGAGAAATACTCCTCATCTTCATCCCAGGCATTGCCGACGTCGAAGAATACCAGCCCCTTGAGTTGTGCCTCTTTCAGGATCGGGAAGATCAGTTCGAAGTTCGCATACGCCACCTTCTCCCCGCCGATGTAGTCAAATTCAGTGGTGGATGGAACTCGAACTATATTACCGCTTTCATCTGTAACATATTCGCCATTTTCATCAATTTTTGGGTACTCAGTTGGTTCTCTTGGTCCTACTTCTCTTGTCTCAAAACCACGGATAGTGTTGATGCCTCCAAGGAAAAAGCGCTCATCCAGAGGAACATCTTTATCACCATACCCGGTTACATAACCGATCTGAGCGTGGGGTGAGAACACAATCCCCCATTTAATGGGGAAGAAATGGCGGTGATCCACGATGGTTTTGACAAATTTTTCCGTTCCGCCGATACCCGCAAACTCAACAGAGAACTCCGACATATATCCCCTGCTCGGGTCCGGGCGGTAGTCGGTGGTATTGCGCGAAATGGACGCATACAGGGAAGATATTACCGATTCCCCTTCCTGATCGCGAATATATCTGGATGACCATGGATTAACGTCATAGATCTCCTGTTGTTCGAGTTTATACACGAAGAACAGGCGGGTTTCATATGATAGAGGCAGACCCAGCTTCAGGTTCCCGCCGGTGGACTCCACCGTATACTCATCCCATTCGCGATCAGTCCGGTATGCATCAAAGCCGAGGGCGAGATTCTTATCCATAAAATAGGGATCGAACAGGCCGATACGGTAGTTGGTATAGTCACCACCCAAGGAACCTGCCAGATTCAACTGCAGGGCCTTGCCCAGAAAGTTATCCTGGCTCACGGAGCCCTGACCGATAAATCCATCCGTGGATGAGTAGCCGAAACCGACGCTGAAGGTACCGGTGGGCTGCTCCTTCACGTCCACATCCACGTCCATGATGGACTCATCTTCCTCGCGTGGGACAGAATCGACATTAACTTCACTGAAAAAACCCAGGTTATTTATCCGCTTTTTACTGGTCTCCAAACGACTGGAGCTGAATAAATCCCCTTCGACCAGGGTCATTTCACGCCTGATCACCTTGTCTCTGGTTTTGGTGTTTCCACTGATATTGATACGCCCGATCTCTACCTGAATACCCTGCTCAATATTGAAGGTCAGGTTCACTTCGCTTTTATCATCATCGATCAGGGTCTGGGGAGTAACATTGACATAGGCATATCCGCGATCCGAATAGAAGCGGTCAAGCTTGTCCATATTTTTGCGCATTTTTTCGCGGCTGAACACCTCTCCTGGGGTGAAATCGAGCTGAGCGAGCATCTTTTCTTTTTCCAGGAGGAGATCACCTTTGATATCCACAGATCCAACCGTATACTGCGGGCCTTCGTCTATCTCGATGAAGATATCCATCTCGGTGCGGTCATCGGACAGGACGATATGCGGCTGTTTTACCTCAACCCGCACATGCCCGACATTGAAGTACTGATCCTTGATAATCATCAGATCATTCTGTAGCATTTCCTCATTGTATTTCCCCCCGCTGGTGATCCAGGAAAAAATCCACCACTCCTTGGTCTGGATAAAACTGCGCAGCTTACGATCTGAAAAAACCGTGTTGCCCTCAAATTCGATGTCGTCAATGGTGACTTTTGCACCTTCATTAATATCGAAGTAAACCGTGGCTTCGTTGGCACTGTTAACATCCACACGGCTTGAGACCTCTACTGCATAAAAACCCTCTTCTTTGTACAGAGCGCGGATAGCGTTTTCGCTCTCCTTCAGATCACGCGCACGCAGGATCCCGGGAATCCGCAGAGTCATTACTCCCCGGATTTGAGAACTTTTGAGCTCTTCATTACCCTGAATGCGAATTTTTCGCACCAGGGGACGTTCATCCACGATGTAGACCAGGGTGTTTAGTCCGTTCCTCTCCTCTTTGCGTGCTTCTACATCCCTGAAATATCCAAGAGAGTAAATTGAGCGCAGATCTGAATCAATGGCCTCTCTGCTCACCGCTTTTCCCGGTGTTACACGTACGGCCTCTTCAACTACGGCATCATCAATGCGCTTCACCCCTTCTATGCGCACGTCATCAAATGTCAGTGATTCCGCAGCCAGATCAGTGGTGGCAAAAAAAAGAACAACAAACAAAAATACAATGCGTTTTTGCATCAAATAACGTCTCCTGAATACACGTACTCTTAAACTACGCGGGAACGTGCATAACGCTTGCGCTCTTCGGTTATTTATATCCCGGCGCACTGCGGAACAGCGCGGCTCTGTTTTTTACCTGGCGAAAAACCCCGGCATTGTAAAAAATGCCTTTGTATCCGTAAACCATAAATCCGCTTCGCTGCAGACCTGTATTTCTCTTCCGCAATGCAGATTTCCTGATGCTCTACATGTTTTCGAGCACTCCGTCTTTTAACCGCAGAATCCGATCCATTCGCGCAGCCAGTTCCATGTTATGCGTAACTATCACCATACTCAGGTCATACTGAGCATGCAGACTCTCCAGCAGGGCATAAATACCTGCCGAAGTAACCGAATCAAGATTGCCCGTGGGTTCATCCGCAATCAGAAGCTGCGGACGCAAGATCAGTGCGCGCGCTATAGCAACGCGCTGCTGCTCTCCACCGGAGAGCTGCCCCGGCTTGTGAGCCGCTCGCTCGCCTAAGCCCACCTGTTCAAGCAATATTCGCGCCTGGGTGCGCGCTTCACTGCGCTTCCATCCATTAATGAGGGCTGGCATCATCACGTTTTCGAGGGCATTAAACTCACCCAGAAGTTGATGAAACTGAAACACAAACCCCATGAAACGGTTACGAAAGCGATCCAGATCCGCAGATTTATATGTGAACAAATCCTCGCCATTGAATAGACATGTCCCTGAGGTGGGGCGATCCAGGGTACCCATGATGTGCATCAGGGTGGTCTTGCCCGAACCCGATTCACCTACCACTGCCACCCGCTCACCGCGCAGCACGGTAAAATCAAGACCGCGCAGCACATGCACATCCTTGCCACTGGCGCTGAAATGCTTTTCCAGCCCTTTCACCTTAAGCAATTCACACGCGTGGGTCATATTACGGAATTCTCCTACTCACAACGCAGTGATTCAGCCGGATCGTTACGTGCCGCTCTCCGAGCGGGATAGATAGTCGCCAACACACAAATAACAAATGCGGTTATTACGACAGTTATCACGTCGGAAGCCACTACCTGAGAGGGAAAGTGATCCATTCCGTATACCGCGGTATCAAATATGGTTATATTGAGCTTTTGTTCTATCCAGCTGATGATCGCATCTATGTTCAGAGCCAGAGTAAGCCCCAGGGCGCTGCCTATCGCGGTGCCCGCGGTACCGATCATCACTCCCTGAATCATAAATATGTGCATTATACTCGATGAAGTTGCCCCCATAGAGCGTAAGATAGCTATATCTTTATGCTTATCCATAACCACCATGATCAGAGTGGTGCCGATATTGAACGCGGCAACCACCACAATAATCCCGAGAATGATAAAGAGGCCGAGTTTTTCCAGCTTCAGCGCCGCCAGAAACGAACCGAACATATCCTGCCACGAGCGCACGGAAAGTGGATAACCTAACTCGGCGCGCAGAATCTGCGCAACCTCCGGGGTCTGATCAAAATGTTTCAGTTCAATCTCAATCCCGCTGATCTGCCCCGGCTCGCCCACAAAGTCCTGCGCCTGCTTCAAAGAGATGTACGCATAGTAGGCGTCAAGGAATCCCCCTTTATGTTGTGCTATCCCCACAACGCGGAAAGGGCGTATTTTGGGGATAATCCCATAGGGTGTCAAAGAAAAATCCGGAGGGATAACCTGAATCCGGTCCCCGACCATAACTCCCAGAGCCGCAGCGGTATCCGCCGCAATAACTATCCCCGGAGTCGTCTCCGGCATGTCAAAAAGAGCGCTTTTAACCCCGGCAGGGTGTGGCCGGGACCCAATATCGTATTCGAGCTCCAGAATGCGATTGCTCTTTCGTACCCCCTTGATATTTGCCGCCGCGACATTATCCCCGGCGAGCAGCATGACCTCTTTACTCACAAAAGGTTCAGCCTCCTGCACCGCAGGGGATATCGCACGGATTCTTTCCAGACTCTCCTCCCAGTCGGAGAACTGGGCATCGCGGCTCTGCACCAGGATGTGTGGCACATTGCCGAGAATCTGCTGGCGCACTCCGTCGTGAAAACCGGTCATAATCGCAAGCACAAGAATCAGAGCGGCAACCCCCAGAGCCACGCCGGCCACCGAAATAAAACTGATAACCGAAATAAAGGTCTGCTTGCGTTTGGCTTTCAGATAGCGCAGGCCAATAAGCCACTCATATCGCATCTATTTCCGACTTTCCTGTATGTGCATGTGCCATCCAGTTTTGATACTTTTTGCATGCGAAAGCATCGGTCTTTACTTTAGTATCATACGGGCGCGTATCTGGATCTTTTTCAGTGGGTTTCGCGCCGCAGTTGCGGGAAGAGAATCACATCCCTGATGGAGGCTGAATCGGTAAGCAGCATCACCAGACGGTCAATGCCGATTCCCTCTCCGGCTGTTGGTGGCAGGCCGTACTCCAAAGCACGCAGATAATCTTCGTCCATGGCATGCGCTTCTTCATCGCCGGCTTCTTTTTCAAGAAGCTGGCTCTCAAAACGTCCTCTCTGATCTTCGGGGTCATTGAGCTCTGAAAAGGCGTTGGCCAACTCACGCCCGACCACAAAGAGTTCAAAACGATCCACCACATCGGGGTTATCGTCATTGCGCCGCGACAGGGGCGACACCTCAGTGGGATACTCGGTAATGAAGGTGGGATTCCATAGTCTGGGCTCTGCAACTTCATCAAATATTTCCGTCAGGAGTTTGCCGTGCCCTATGGATGCATCAAACTCAAGCCCGAGGCTGTGCGCATACGCCAATGCCTTAGAGTGATCTTCGAGATCTTCTGCACTGATGTCGCCGTATTTCACTATAGCTTCGCGCACCGTCAGACGCTCCCACGGCGCAGTCAGATTGACCTCACGTCCCCCGTAGCTGATGCGCTCAGTTCCGCATACCTCGCGCGCGATATGACATATCATCTCTTCTGTCATATCCATCAGATCATGGTAGTTGGCATATGCCTGATAAAACTCCATCATCGTGAATTCGGGATTGTGCTGGATGGAGATACCCTCGTTGCGAAAATTACGATTGATCTCAAATACCCGCTCAAGCCCGCCTACTACCAGGCGTTTGAGATACAATTCCGGAGCGATACGCAGAAACAGGTCCATTTTCAAGGTATTGTGGTGGGTAACAAACGGCTTTGCGGTTGCGCCTCCGGCGACCGGCTGCATCATGGGGGTTTCCACCTCCAGATAGCCGCGTTCCTGCATAAATGTACGCATCAGGCTGATAATCCGACTGCGCTTTACAAACACATCCCTGACCTCCGGATTCACGATCAGGTCAAGATAGCGCTGGCGATAGCGGGTCTCCACATCCTTGAGGCCGTGCCATTTTTCCGGCAGGGGCTGGAGTGATTTGGTCAGAAGCTGCAAATCCTTCACCCGCAGCGACAATTCGCCGGTTTTGGTAAAAAATGCTGCCCCACTGACACCGATAATGTCACCGATATCGAGGTTATCAAACACCTCGAACATCTCTTCGCCGAGCTCTTTTTTGGCTACATACAACTGCAATCGTCCACTTCGATCCTGAAGTTGGACGAACGCGGCTTTACCGAAACTGCGACGCGCCACAATGCGCCCCGCCACAGTGTAAAATTTCTCCGCGGTATCTGAGCCTGCTCCGGGATCCGGGTTGTCGCGCTGGACATCTTCAGCGAGATGCTCTACACGAAAATTATTACTGTATGGGTCAATACCCTGCTCTCGCAGCGATACGACCTTGTTTTTACGCTGGACAACCAGTTCGTTTTCATCTGCTGTGTGCATCGTTCTCTGTTTTTCCTTTCCAATCTCATCCCGGGTGTGAACCACTCCGAAGCGGCGTTAATTTACACAGCCCCTGACAGGAATAAAAGCGTGAAAGCCACAGTTTATCTCAGCCTCCCTGCTATATAGCTCTTTAAACCGGCATCATCTGTATACTCGTGTCAGTCAGCCATGAGATAGTGTTCGATAAATCCTTCAATATCTCCGTCCAGAACGGCATCGGTATTGCCGACCTCATAACCGGTACGATGATCTTTGACCATACGGTACGGGTGAAGAACATAAGAGCGTATCTGACTGCCCCAGCCGATCTCTTTTTTCTCTCCGGACAGGGCATTGGCCTCTTCCTGCTTTTTCTGCTCTTCCATTTCATACAGACGCCCCTTAAGTTGACGCATCGCTTCAGCTTTGTTGTTGAGTTGGGAGCGCTGATTCTGACATGAAACTACAATTCCGGTAGGAATATGGGTAATCCTAATAGCCGAGTCGGTCTTGTTGACGTGCTGCCCTCCCGCTCCACTGGCGCGATAGGTATCGATTTTGAGATCATTTTCGTTGATCTCAATCTCAATACTGTCGTCCAGATCGGGGAACACAAATACAGAACAAAATGAGGTATGCCGCTTGGAAGCGGCATCAAAGGGGGAAATCCGCACCAGGCGGTGGATTCCCATCTCCGAACGTAACCAGCCATAGGCGTAGTCACCCTCCACGGTAAAAGTCACGCTTTTAAGCCCGGCATCATCGCCACTCTGGTAGTCGGTAATTTCGGTTTTGAATCCCTTGTGCTCACAAAAACGCAGATACATGCGCAACAGCATTTCAGCCCAATCCTGCGCTTCAGTGCCGCCGGCTCCGGCGTTGATGCTGAAAATAGCATTGCTGTCATCATGGGGACCGGAGAGCATGCGGGCAAACTCGATCCTGGCTACCTGCTCCTGTGCTTTTTGCAACAGAGCGGCCGCTTCCGGACGCACACTTTCATCTTCGCCCTCCTCCCCCAGTTCAACAAGTACCTGGGCATCCTCATAGTTCTGATAGGCCTGATCCCAGGACTCGATCACGCGTTGAAGTTTGTTCCTCTCTTTAAGGCGTTTTTGCGCATGTTCCTGCTGATTCCAGAAATCCGGTTCAGCTATTTCCGCCTCAAGTTCTTCGATCTCCTCACGCTTGTTGTCAAGGTCAAAGATACCTCCTCAGCTCGTCGAGCTTTACAGCAAGCTGATTGAGCTGGTCTTTTTCTTCCCGAAACATCCGGCAATACCTCCTGTATTCAAATGCTCAGCGGCCCGGATTACAAACAGGCGCACCGTCTTAATTATGTCGAGCAAACTATTCACCGCCCCTGCAAGGCCGCTACAGGGCTTTATCTGACGGTTACATGCCGATCAAAGGGGCAAAGTTGAGTATAGTGCCACACCTGCTCACGCGCTTACAGTCTTTTTTTTCGTCCCTGCCACAGCCATCCTGCCACAAGGGCAAGTGCTATCCATGCCAGCACATCGCCACAGCGGGTATACAGGGTTAAATCCTCCCTGAATTCAACTTCGCCACTCACCACTCCTGCCTTGAATACCTGCGTCGGAGCATGCATCCTTCCCAAAGGATCAATCAGAGCTGAAACCCCGGTGTTGGCGCAGCGCGCCAGCCAGCGCCGGTTTTCCATCGCGCGGAAACGTGCCATCTGCAGATGCTGATGGGGAGCTGGGGTATTCCCGAACCAGGCGTCATTGGTGAGATTAAACAGCAGCTGTGCCCCCATCTCAACCTGCGTACGCGCAAGGCGGGGGAATATGGCTTCATAGCAGATAAGAACTCCGATCCCGCGTCCGCCCAGGGGCAGGAGCTTGAGGGTGCCGGGGCGAAAATCCCCAACTCCGGTCGCCATTTTATCCACAAAGCTGAGCACAGAATTTAAGGGCACATACTCGCCGAAGGGTACCAGGTGAACCTTGTCAGTGCGCGCTACGGGCTGTGCTCTGGCGTTCAGCAGATAAGCGCTGTTCAGATAGGAATACCCCCGCTCTGAATCCTCGCGCGCCGGACTGCCGAACAACAGGTAAACCCCCAAGTCACGGGCAACAGCATCTACCCGGTCAGCATAATGTGAGCCTTTTGCGTAGTAAAAAGGGGTTGCGCTTTCAGGCCATACAATCAGATCCACATCCGCCTGAGTGCGACTCATCTCTGTATAGAGATTCAACGTACGCAGACGCTGATCTCTGAGCCATTTCTGGTGTTGATCAATATTGGCCTGAATCAGGGCCACTTTCAGAATCTTTCCAGAATGCTCAGATGAGGGGGTGGCGTTATATTCTTCAGAGCTGTCGTTCCGGGTGAAATGGGCATGCACCTGGTAGCCGTATGCAGCATTGGCGACAAACAGACAACCAGCCGCCCCCACACTCAGCCACACCTCTGCGCTGCTGACTCCAGCGCCCGGGGTTCTTTGTCTCCAAACGCGCCAGAGCATGGCGATGGCGCAATTTACCAGGAGAAGCACGAACATCGGCACCCAGATCCCACCCAGATCAACGCTCTGAACCAGAAGAGGGAGCGATGCCTGAGAATAGGCGATATTACCCCACGGAAACCCGGTAAGGAGTTTGCCGCGCAGAAACTCACATGCGATCCATGTCAGGGGGAAAACCAGACATAACGGCATGCCGACGCGGTAAATAATGCGGTTTGAACACCAGCAGGCGGCGCCCCAGAACATGGCCAGATACGCACAGAGCAGCAGATAGAGCCCCAGCGAAAGGGATGGGTGCAGAGCACCAAAATCGACCATGACATAATTAAGCCAGTACAGAACCGGGGCAAAAAAACATATTCCGGCTATAAAACCCCGCCGCCACGGGCAGGTGTGCAAAACCAGCACCAACGGTACCAGACTCATCCATCCAAGCGCTGCCGCCCAGATCGAATAGGGCCAGATAAACGCAAGCGCCGTAAGAAAACCGGCACAGGCCGCCGCTAGATCCGCCTTAGATATCTTCAGCAGCTGAACCCTCTTCGCATGCATTGTCTATCCTGCTCACCCTTACGCTGTGAATCGCACGTTTATCGCTGTTGAGCACTTCAAAATTCAATCCACAACAGGTGATGGATTCCCCCACTTTGGGCAGGCGTCCCAGTTCGTGCAGAAGCAACCCCCCTACGGAATCAAACTGAGCCCTGGGTATTTCGTCCATATCATAGTGGTCTTCAAGCTCGCACAGATTCAATCTAGCATCCACCACCACGCTGCCGTCCGCTTCTTCTACAAGCAGATTTTCCTCCGCGTCATATTCATCCTTGATGTCACCGATAATTTCCTCGATCAAATCCTCCAGGGTTATCAGCCCGGAGGTGCCGCCGTATTCGTCGATGGCTATCGCAAGATGGATCTGCTTGCTTCTGAATTCGCGCAACAGCTCTTCAATCCGTTTGGTTTCCGGAACGAAGTAGGGGGTACGCATCAGCTCGCGCAGACTTACTTCATCATCCGATTTGCCCCAGTATTTAAGAAGATCCTTGGCATATACCAGGCCCACTATCTGGTCCACGGAATTTTCATATACCGGAATCCGTGAATGCCCGTATCTTATTATCACCTCAATCATCTCACTCAGAGTGGCATCCACCGAACAGCAGTGCATCTCGGTGCGTGGAATCATCTCTTCACGTACAATCGTATCTCCGAACTCGATGATAGAACTGAACATTTCCCCTTCTTCGGCATTGATCAGCCCCTGGCGTTCAGAGAGCTCTATCAGCTCATGTAGTTCATCCTCGGCACTGACCTTTTTGCGTCTGAAGCCAAAGATCCTGCGCCAGAAAGAGTTACGCCTGTCACCCGATTCATGTTCGTCCATTGTTACATACCCCAATCCATATAGCTTGTGTCCGATACTATCTGTCTCATATCAACCCTTCTGCCTGCAGCAGGGCATAGATCTCCCTCTCCTTTTCCTCCATAAGTTCAGCTTCTTCTGTGCTGCCACGCTCGTGATCGTATCCCAGCAGATGCAAAATCCCATGCAGGAGGAGAAACACCATTTCCGCAAACATATCAATGCCGGCCTCCCGGGCATCGCGCCAGGCGGTATCAGCGGAAATAACCACATCGCCCAACAGCATTCCTGTCTCAGCAAAATCAGGTATATCCCCTTCCTGCTGGGAAAAGGAAATTACATTGGTAGGACGGTCGCGCTCAAGATAGTCGCGGTTGATCCTTTGTATCGCGGGATCATCCACGATTAAAACAGACAGTTCCGCATCCTCAGGACATCCCAAGGCGTTTAAGATCCTCGATGCTATCTGTTGTAACCTCTCCGGGTTGAACTGCTGGTTCTGCTGCTGGTTCTCGATGTAGATCTCCACTTGATTGCCCTTTTTGTTCTGCTGCCGCGCTTTTCTTCTCTTCGCGGGCGCGCTCTTTGTATGCCGGTTCAGGATATTCCACGCGCTGATGAAAAATACCCACCAAGATGCGATTAAAGCTCTTGGCTATCTTATGCAGATCCTTCAGCGTCAGATCACATTCATTCAACTGCCCATCAATAAATATTTTATTGATTATTTTCTGCACCATCCCCTGAATACGTGCCGACGTGGGGTTGGAGAGGGTTCGTCCCGCTGCTTCGACCGCATCGGCAAGCATGATAAGGGCCGCCTCTCTGCTTTGCGGTTTTGGCCCCGGATAGCGGTAATCCTGCTCGTTGACTGCTTCACCTTTGGACTGTTGCTGCGCTTTATCGTAAAAAAACTTGATCAGAGATGTGCCGTGATGCTGGCGGATGATATCGATCAGCACGCTTCCCAGTTTGTTTTCACGCGCCAGTTCCACCCCGTCCTTGACATGGGAAATTAGAATGAGGGCACTCATGGAGGGAGCGAGCTTGTCATGTTTATTGCCCTGATTTTTCAGATTCTCTGCAAAATAGAGCGGCTTTCTGATTTTGCCGATATCGTGGTAGTATGCCGCCACCCGGGCCAGAAGAGGATTGGCTCCTATCGATTCAGCGGCATTCTCCACCAGCAGGCCCACCATAATGGAGTGATGATAGGTTCCCGGGGCCTGAATCATAAGCTCGCGCAGAATCGGGGTATTCATATTGGCCAGTTCCATGAGCTTGAAATCAGTGGTGTACTTAAACACCGCTTCGGCCAGAGGGATGGTACCATTTACCAGCAGCGCACTGACAAATCCGCCGCAAAATGCAAATCCTATCCGGTACAAAAACTGAGAGTCGTACGGCTGGGCAGCCACTGCATGAATGGCCCCCACCGCAGCCATATTCACTACCGACAAGATCAGTCCGGCACGGAAGAGACTGCTGCGCGACATACAGTATTTGACACCGTGCGCCGCCACCAGACTTCCGATAAGAACGTAGATGGAGATAAAAATGTTATCCCCGAAAAGCAGGCCGATCAGAAGCGCAAACAAAACTGAAAACACCAGGGCTGTTTCAGAATTGAGCACAATCCTCACCAGCATCGCGGCAGCGGCAAACGGCAGGGCATAGTAATAGCATACCGAATCAATATACGGGAACGCACTCTGCATAGCAGACGCAATAAATATTCCCACTTTAGCCAGAGCAAACGCTGACACGAACACTGTGGCAAGAAAAAGGAGATCTCGCAAATCAGGCCGATACTTACGAATATTGGCACGTGCGAACTTGTGCATGGTATAAAACAACAGCACAATTGCGAGCCACAGCCCTGCGGCAGTACGTACGGTCTTCAAAATATCTGCGGGGCCCCCCTGCATGATGCGCAATATGCGGGCCTGTTCGGCGCTGACACGTTCACCCTCGCGCACGATCATCTCGCCACGCTTTACCTGCGACAGCACCGGTGACACAGCGGCTGCGCTCTCCTGACGCCGTTTTTCAGTCTCGCTCTGATTGAAAGTAAGATTGGGGCGCAACAGCTGATGGATCAGATCCAGCAGGATATCCAGCTCTGCGCTGAGTTCTTCAGGAACATCGAGTTCAGACTCTAAAGCTGCCACTGTCCCGGCCCGGCTGCGGATTGACTGAATATCTGTAACCAGTTCCTCCTCACCGGAGGCGAGATTTTTAAGTTTGATAGCCCCTCGCCAGTTGGAAAAGAACAGGTCGGTACTTTCGACAATATAACCGGAGAGAATCTGCGTGGCGGCTGAGCGAAAGCGCGCGATAAATTCCGGATCTGCGCTGAGCTGCAGCATGGCCTGATGTTGCGCGGCGCTGAGTTCCACACCCAGAAGTTCCTTGACTGTCTCCTGATGCTGAGTCTGCTCTATCGGAGAACACATCTGTTCCCCTTCACTTGAATCTGGGGCATAAATATCCAGCACCCGGCTTATTCCCTGCGCGAGTGCGCGGCTGGGGCGCCGGTCATAATCATATACCGGCACCACGGCGTTTGCTGCCTGCTGACGTTTCTCCTCGGTAAGTTCCGGCACCGGAATCAGAAAATCACGCGGCGCTTTAATATCGCGTGTTGCAACATCTCCGGCAGCAAAATGCACCGGCACAAATCCGCCCGTAGGCACAATAATAAGGGTAAGAAGCAAAGCGAGCAGAAAAAGCATGGCGTAGCGCTGGTGACGCTGAACAACTTCCGTTTCAAGCTTTTGCCTGCGTTTTCCACCTGATTTCTGCTGAGAGTTGTGTGTTTGTGCAGTAGTGCTGGTTTTATTGGACATGGTTTTTAATCCAGAGCGGAATACGCCCGCACGATTCGCTGTACAATCGGATGGCGCACCACATCTATATCGGTAAACCTGTTGATTCCCACACCCTCGATGTCATGGAGAATCTCCAGCGCCTGCAACAATCCTGAACGCTTGCCTGCAGGCAGATCAATCTGGGTGGTGTCTCCGGTAATTACCGCCTTACTCCCGAATCCGATACGGGTCAGAAACATCTTCATCTGTTCCGTGGTGGTGTTCTGGGCTTCATCCAGGATAATAAATGCATCGTTAAGGGTGCGTCCGCGCATAAACGCCAGGGGAGCAACCTCTATGAGCCCTTCATCAATCAACGCCTGAGCTTTCTTCACCTCGAGCATATCAAACAGAGCATCATAGAGGGGCTGAAGATATGGATTGACTTTCTCGGCAATATCTCCGGGAAGAAAACCCAGCTTTTCCCCCGCCTCAACCGCAGGCCGCACCAGGAGAATACGGCGCACCTGCTTCTGCTGCCACGCCGCTACGGCCAGTGCCATGGCCAGATAGGTTTTTCCGGTGCCGGCCGGCCCGACTCCGAACACCACATCCAGAGCACGAATGGCATCAATGTACTGTTTCTGCGCCAGGGTTTTGGGAGCAATGTATTTGTTACGCGCGGAAATAAGAATGGTATCGAAAAAAATATCCGTCAGGTCAGTGGATGAATCAGTGCGCAGGATATTCAGAGCATATTCGATATCCGGAGCATAGAGAGGATAACCTCTGCGAATCAGATGACATAACTGATCCAGGAATAACCGGGCCAGCTCCATGACATAGGGGTCGGATGCAAGAATAGTTATTTCATCGCCACGGGTAGCCAGTTTCAGCCCCAGGATCGCCTCAATCTGCTTCAGATTGCAGTTATGTGTCCCCGCAAGTGAAGCAAAAAGGGCGGGGTCCTCCAGGGTATAGGTTGATTTGTGCGTGTTACCCAATTAGAATCCTTTCCGGTATGTTGCCAAAGCCTACAGTGACAACCTTCACATCCACGAGGCAGAATAAATACACGAAAATTTACGTAAATCCCTCGAGACTGTGCTATAAAATACAGCGCGAACTATACTACATATTCACGGGAACAGAAACACGGTTTTCCCTTTTCCTGACATTATCCATACAAGGAGGTAACATGAGCGGTATTTCTGAAATTTATGCACGCGAAATTCTCGATTCCCGCGGTAACCCCACCGTTGAAGTCGACATATATCTTGAAAGTGGTGCCATCGGACGTGCAGCGGTACCCAGCGGGGCCTCCACCGGAGAACGCGAAGCTCTGGAACTGCGCGATGGCGACATGAACCGCTACCTGGGTAAAGGTGTAACCCAGGCAGTCGACAATGTAAACCGCACCATTGCCGATGCCCTGATCGGCTGGGAGATAACCGACCAGGCCGGCATCGATGCCAAGCTCATCGAACTCGACGGCACCGAAACCAAATCCAACCTCGGCGCCAATGCCATGCTCGGAGTTTCGCTTGCGTGTGCACGTGCGGCTGCGGATGAATCGGGCCTGGCTTTATTTCAGTACATCGGTGGTCCCAACGCCAAAGAGCTGCCGGTACCTATGATGAATATTCTCAATGGTGGCGCCCATGCCGACAACAATGTGGATATCCAGGAATTCATGATTATGCCTGTGGGTGCTTCCACATTCAAGCAGGCTTTGCAGATGGGGGCTGAAATCTTCCACGCTTTGAAAAAAGTACTGAAAAACAAAGGGTACAACACCGCCGTAGGTGACGAAGGCGGCTTCGCCCCGAATCTGAAGAGCAATGAAGAGGCTCTTCAGGTGATTATGGAAGCGATTGAGAGTGCCGGTTACAAGGCCGGTGACGAGATCCTTCTTGCCCTGGATGTTGCCGCATCTGAGATCTACGAAGATGGAACCTACATTATGGCCAATGAAGCACAGGCAAAAAAAAGTGCTCAGGACATGGTGGAGTTCTATGCTGATCTGGTCGAACGTTACCCTATCATCTCCATTGAAGACGGCATGGCGGAAAATGACTGGGACGGCTGGAAACTCATGACCGAGAAACTCGGGGATAAAATCCAGATTGTGGGCGATGATCTGTTTGTCACCAACACCAGAATTCTGGCGGAGGGGATCGCAAAAGGGATAGCCAACTCCATCCTGGTAAAGGTCAACCAGATCGGCACCCTGACCGAAACCCTGGAAGCGATTGAGATGGCAAAACGTGCCGGCTATACAGCCATAATTTCACATCGCAGCGGAGAAACAGAAGATTCCACCATCGCAGATCTGGCCGTAGCCACCAATGCAGGACAGATAAAGACCGGGTCTTTATGCCGCACCGATCGCATCTGCAAATACAATCAACTCCTGCGCATTGAAGATGACCTTGACAATGTGGCCCGGTACAACGGGCGCAAGGTATTTTACAATTTGAGCAACTGTTAAAATCAATCCAGAGCAAGCAATCAAAAGGCGTGTCCTGAATGGGCACGCCTTTTTCATGGCAAGAAATCTGAAACAGCTGAAGCACAAAAAAACCCGCCGAATGGCGGGCTTTTTTGTGCTTCGATAACCTTAGGCGGTCATCATATGTTCTGTAATTACATCGTAAAATTACAGCGCATCAATAATCGCGTTCAGGGTTTTACTTGGGCGCATCTGTGCAGTGGTTTTCTCCAGATCGGGCTTGAAGTATCCACCGATATCCACCGGAGAACCCTGAGCTGCGAGAAGCTCTTTATTGATCTTATCTTCGTTATCCTGCAACTCTTTGGCAACCTTTGCAAACTTCTCTTTCAGAGCTAGATCCTTATCCTGATTGGCCAGAGCCTCCGCCCAATACATAGCAAGATAGAAGTGGCTGCCGCGGTTGTCGATCTCGTTGACTTTACGCGAAGGATTCTTCTCATTGTCGAGAAATTTCTCGATCGCCTGATCCAGAGTCTCAGCCAGAAGTGCGGCTTTCTCATTCTTGAACACCTTGGAGAGATGCTGCAGTGAAGGAACCAGGGCGCAGAACTCACCAAGAGAATCCCAACGCAGATGGCCTTCCTTGAGGAACTGCTGTACGTGCTTGGGCGCAGAGCCTCCGGCACCGGTCTCGAACAATCCGCCGCCCTTGATCAAAGGAACGATGGAGAGCATCTTAGCACTGGTTCCAAGTTCCAGGATGGGGAACAGATCGGTGAGGTAGTCACGCAGGACGTTGCCGGTAACTGAGATGGTGTTCTCGCCGCGGCGAATACGCTCTACAGAGAACTTCATCGCTGCAACCGGATCGAGAATGCGGATATCCAGACCCGCTGTATCGAACTCAGGCAGGTACTTGTTAACTTTCTTGATGATTTCGGCATCGTGGGCGCGGTTTTCATCCAGCCAGAACACTGCAGGCTCGCCGGAATCCTTGGCGCGATTTACCGCAAGCTTAATCCAGTCCTTGATGGGGATATCTTTAGCCTGACACGCACGGAAGATATCGCCCTCTTCAACCTTCTGCTCCATCAGAACCTCGCCCGCAGAATTTACCATGCGGATGGAACCGGCGGCAGGGGCGATAAAGGTTTTGTCGTGTGAGCCGTACTCTTCAGCTTTCTGTGCCATGAGGCCGACGTTGGACACGCTACCCATAGTGGCAGGATCAAACTGGCCGTTGCGCTTGCAGTCTTCGATGATCTCACGATACATAGTGGCGTAACAGCGATCCGGCACCATGGCGATGGTATCCTGCAGGGCATCGTCACGGTTCCACATCTTGCCACCGTCACGTACTACATTGGGCATGGAAGCATCAACGATAATATCGTTGGGTGCATGCAGGTTGGTAATGCCACGGCTGGAATCCACCATAGCCAGAGAGGCGTTCTTTTCGTAGCAGGCATTGATGTCCGCCTCTATCTGCGCCTTCTTATCAGCCGGGAGACGATCAAGCTTGGAAAGAACATCGCCGAGACCGTAGTTTACACTCGCACCGATCTCCTTGAGTTCATCCTTGTACTTATCCAGTGCATCGGCAAAGTAGACAGATACTGCATGCCCGAACATGACAGGATCCGAAACCTTCATCATGGTCGCCTTGAGGTGAAGCGAGAGAAGAACGCCTTTTTCTTTGGCTTCAGCGTTAATCTGCTCATAAAATTTACGCAGTTCAGCTACCCTCATAACCGAGGAGTCAAAAACCTCCCCTTCTTGTAGCTGCAACCCTTCTTTGAGAACTTTGGCGTTGCCATTGGCATCAACAAACTCAAATTTAACGGTATCGGCCTTGTCCATGGTTATGGACTTCTCAGTACCGTAAAAGTCACCCGCTTCCATGTGCGCAACACGGCACTGAGACTGCTCAGGCCAGGGCTTCATCATTTTGTGGGGGTGCTTCTGAGCATTCTTTTTAACCGCTGCAGCTGCACGACGATCAGAATTGCCTTCACGCAGAACCGGGTTTACCGCAGAACCAAGACACTTGGCGTAGCGCTCCTGCAGAACCTTTTCTTCATCATTTTTGGGCTCTTCAGGGTAGCTGGGAATATCGTAGCCCTTTTCCTGCAATTCCTTGATGCACGCCTGCAGCTGAGGCACAGAGGCACTGATATTGGGGAGCTTGATAATGTTGGCTTCAGGGCTCTGAGTCCACTCTCCGAGTTTGGCCAGATTATCCGGCACTTTCTGATCTTCGGTCAGCTTCTCGGGGAAGTTTGCCAGAACACGGCCGGCAAGTGAAATATCACTTGTTTCAATTTCGATGCCAGCGTCATTAGTGAATCCTCTAACAATAGGCAACAACGAATAGGTTGCCAACGCAGGTGCTTCGTCAATTTCTGTCCAGACAATCTTTGACATGTTCTCTCCTTAACTGTGTTAAACCACCATTACCAAAGGGCCAATCGTCAGAACTCTTTATCAGTTTCCTGCATTGAGCGGCCCAGCAACAAAACTACCAATATTTCTCCAGCAAAAAAGGCAAAAAATATCAATAGTATATATAAAATGTCCATGTACATCTGCATTCAGGGGCGAATGCTGTATGCATAAAATGCAGCGTATACAGTAACCCCTTTGGTGTCAAGGGAAAAGGCGCTAACTACCCCAATGCTATTTCAGGAGAAAAGAATGCAAAATCACATGCTTTCGAGTCTGTCAACAATCTGTTCGGCAATACCCACGTAGGTACCAGGAGTAAGTTTGCGCAGATATTCCCTGTCCTGCAGAGGCAGATCCAGGCTTTGTATAAATTCGCTTATAATTTCGGGGGTAATCTGCTGTCCACGGGTGAGATCCTTGAGTTTTTCATACGGATTTTCAATCCCGGCTTTACGCATCACGGTCTGAATCGGCTCAGCCAGCACCTCCCAGGCCTGATCCAGATCCCGGCGCAGCACATCCTGATTCAATTTCAGTTTACCCAATCCTTTTAGAATCGACTGATACGCAATAAGACTGTAGCCAAAACCGACCCCCATATTACGCAACACGGTGGAATCGGTCAGATCGCGCTGCAGGCGTGAAACGGGAAGTTTGGAGGACAGGTGCTGAAAGATTGCGTTGGCCAGGCCGCAGTTACCTTCGGAGTTTTCAAAATCAATGGGGTTGACCTTGTGCGGCATGGTGGAGGAGCCGATCTCACCTTTTACCGTCTTCTGGCCGAAATACCCCATGGAGATATAACTCCACATATCCCGGTTCAGATCGATGAGTACCGTATTCCAGCGTGAAATGGCGTCAAACAGTTCCGCCATATAGTCATGGGGCTCAATCTGGGTGGTGAACAGGTTCTGCTTCAGGCCCAGGTCATCTTCTATCAGGCTTCGGGTCAGTTCTATCCAGTCCACATCGGGATAGGCTGCGGTGTGGGCATTGAAGTTTCCCACCGCGCCATTGAGCTTACCAAACAGTTCCACCTCTTCAATCTTACACAACTGCCGCCGCAGGCGCGCCACAAACACCGCCAGTTCTTTGCCTACCGTTGTAGGTGAAGCGGTCTGACCATGAGTGCGCGCAAGCATGGATGCACTTTTAAATTCATGGGCCTGGGTGCTGAGGCGCTCGATGATTTCGCGGTGCTTGGCGGTGACAACCTTCAGCCCGTCTTTGAGCATAAGAGCATGTGAAAGGTTGTTGATATCCTCGGAAGTGCATGCAAAGTGGATAAATTCTGACACATCAGCAATGGAACTGCCTTTAATCTGATCTTTTATATAGTACTCCACCGCTTTGACGTCATGATTGGTTACGGCTTCTATATCTTTGATCTTCTGCGCCTGTTCCGGGGTAAAGTTCTCCACGATATTGCGCAGAGATTCAACTTCAGAAGCGCCTAGAGGACGGCACTCGGGAATATCAGCACACGCACTGATGCGGATAAGCCAGTCAATCTCCACCCGCACCCGGTTGCGCATCAGGGCATATTCAGAAAAACACCCCTGCAGCTCTGTCACTTTGTCTGCATATCGCCCGTCAATCGGGCTGATCGCCGTAATCATGTAAATAATCTCCTTGCATTGGGTACATATATATACGTTATTCGTCAGAACTTAACTTTAGACGCAAGCCATATACGTATAAAAGAATTGCATATTATATCCGTTTGCTGCGCAAATATACCTCACCAATACGCATAAAAGCAATAACAGGGCATAAATTCGATGGTACTGCTTTTGACTTGCATCTGAACACTGCAGAGTTAAGATAGTATAAAATCCGACATATGTTACATAACTCTTTAATTGGCCTCTTTTATCCAGTTAAGACGCTGGTGCCCGTCGAACTCAGGCTCGCCTAGGCCTGTGCCTGACCAAAGGGGCGGAATAATTTTTATCTCACTTTACAGGGAGGCTGTTGTGAAATTCATTTTTAAAGTTGTCATAGGTATAGTTGTGCTTTTGGGTATCGCCCTAGGTGTCGGGGTGTACTACATCGACTCCATCGCCAAAAAAGCCATTGAATACGGTGGCACAGAAGCTCTGGGCGTCACCACATCCCTCGACAGCATTGACATTGCTCTGCTGGAAGGTCGAACTTCCATGCAGAACCTGGCGATTGCGAATCCTGAAGGATTTGAAGCGCAGCAGCTCATGCACTTGGGCAAAGGAACCCTGGCGGTAAATCTGAAATCACTGACAAAGGACACTATTATTATTCCGGAAATCAGTTTCTCCGACCTGACCCTGAATATCGAGCAGAAGGATCGCACCTCGAATGTTAAGACTCTTATGGACAGCATGAAGGCCAAAACATCCGCAGATGCCTCGAAACCTGAAAAACCTGCCGCTCAGGACGGTACAGACGCAAAAGTCGCCAAAGAGTTTATTATCGAACGGGTGGTGTTGAACAATATCAAAGTCAACGCCAAAATAAGTGCAATGAACAATGTCCTCACCAATACCAGCGTCACTATCCCCTCAATTCAACTTAAAGGCATAGGCAAATCATCTGACGGTCTGCCAATGGAGGCGGTGATTAAAGAATTGGTAAATGCTATTCTTAATGCATCTATCAATAATTCCGGAGCCCTCTCCTCTTCGCTTTCCGGTCTGCTGGAAGGCAAATCAATCAATGTAGACACTCTGAAGAAAAACCTGTCGGAGCAGATACAGCAGAAAGCCGGAGCCGGGATGGACAAAGCGACAAAAAAACTTATCCAGGACACCAGTCTGCCTGAAGGGAGCGACGCCCTTATCAAACAAAAGGCCGAAGAGGCTTCGAGTAAACTCAAGGGGCTGTTTAATAAAGAATAAAACATATGTGTATAGAACAAAGAGGTTTCAGCCTTGATACGAGGCTGGCCGCGGACTGTATCGAAATGGGGCATACCCATGATTGTGAGTTGCTGTTATTCAACAACCGCCTTTTTCATCCCTGGTTTATTCTGGTTCCGCATACAAAAGAATCGGAACTGATAGACCTTGAGGCGGAGCAACTGCACAGTGTTATGCATCAGATCGGGGAACTCAGCAGATTTGTCCGGCATGAATTTCGCCCGGACAAAATCAACGCCGCAACCATCGGCAATGTGGTAAGGCAACTGCATATTCATATTGTTGCGCGTTACCATAAAGACCCATGCTGGCCCGGTACGGTATGGGGGTACTCAGAAACGAGGGAAGCTTACACCCCTGATGAAGTGCAGAAGATAGTGAACAAGTTGAGGGATAACACCACTCTACTGGCAGATTGAATTAATCCAACGGAACTTAAGCAAAAAGCTGCCCCCGGCGATACCTCGGGGCAGCTTTTTTGCGTTTCAGCTCAAAAATATGTTTATTTTAACGGCGTTGCGGCCTTACTTGATCCACACGGTCTGAATATTCACAAATTCCTTGATACCGTAGTGGGACAATTCGCGTCCGAAACCGGATATCCCCACCCCGCCAAATGGCAGGCGCGGATCACTTTTTACCATGCCGTTTACAAAAACCGCTCCGGCGCGGATCCGGGCCGCAAAAGCTTCTCCCCGGGCGGAATCCGCAGTCCATACACTCCCGCCCAGGCCAAACGGGGTATCGTTCGCCACTTTCAGGGCTTCGGCTTCATCCTTTACCCGGATAAAGATCGCCACCGGGCCGAAAAACTCCTCCGTATATGCCGGCATCCCTTTTTTCACTCCGGCCAGAATAGTGGGCGGATAAAACGCCCCCTTTCCGCAGGGTTCTCCGCCGAGCTCAATCCTGGCGCCGCGTTTTACACTCGCCTGCACCTGTTCATGCAATTCGAGCATCAGATCTTCGCGCGCCTGTGGACCGATCTGCGTTTCAGCTTCAGTGGGATCTCCCACCTTCAGTTCCTTCATGCCGGACTTGAATTTTTCCAGAAATGCGTCGTAGACCGAATCAACCACAATAAAACGCTTGGCGGCGATACAACTCTGACCGGAGTTTATACATCTGGCTTTTACCCCTACAGTTGCAGCCTCTTCCACATCGGCATCTTCGAGCACTACAAAGGGGTCACTACCACCCAGTTCCATCACCGATTTTTTCAGCATCTCACCCGATTTCTGCGCGACCTTGCTTCCGGCAATTTCACTCCCGGTGAGGGTGGTCGCCACCACAAGGGGATTTTCAATCACTTTATCCACTTTGGATGACCCGATCATAAGGGTGCGGAACAGATTTTCGGGGAAACCCGCCTCGGCAAACACCTCTTCAATGGCAAGGGCACACGCGGGGACATTGGATGCATGCTTGAGCACTCCGGCATTGCCGGCCATCAAAGCCGGAGCAGCAAAACGGAACACCTGCCAGAAGGGGAAATTCCACGGCATCACCGCCAGCACAATCCCCTGGGGGCGGAATGCCACATATGACTTGCCTGCATCACTCTCCAGGGGTTCGTCCGCGAGCATCTGCTCGGCATTCTCGGCATAGTATTCACACACTAGGGCGCATTTTTCTATCTCCCCTGCCCCTTCGCTGATGGGCTTGCCCATCTCGCGTGCCATCATCAGGGCAAACTCATCTTTACGTGTGCGCAACACCGTCGCAGCTTTAAGCATCGGTTCCTTACGCTCGGCAAAAGATGTGGTGCTCCACTCAAGATAGGTCTGGTGAACGGCATCGATGGTCTGCGCCACCTGCTCATCCGACCACTCAGTATAGGTTTTAATCAGTTCGCCTGTTGCCGGATTCAATGATTCAATTGCCATATTGACTACCCTCCTCATAAAAAACTGAATTGAACAGTGTACTCTGTTTTCATCTGCTACATCAATTCTGCATCATACCTCAACCTATATCAAGGTTGGGGAGGATAAATTTTCGGCGCTGCGTACCTCGAATGACATTTTATGGTACATATCACCCTTGCCCCGCTAAGCCTTTTCTGCAATAGTTCCTTTTTCGCTATAGCTCTAAAATAAATTGACCACCCCCCAGGGAGACATACTTTGGACTGGAAAAAACTTTTTGATTCGATAGGAATGAACGGCACCAAGTGGCAGTGGCGTATCATTCGCTGGCAACACCGCGCCGGACAGATCCGCAAGGGCAACAACCCCTTTGACATCTCTGCAAGCATGATTCTGCTGTATGTGAACCTTGGTCTCTTCTCCATTCTTGTTCTGCGTGGTGCCATGAGCGGACATGGGATGAGCAGCATCTTAACACCAGATAGTAGAACTCTGGTTGAGCTGGGGGCCCAGTGGTGGCCTTTGGTTATCGAGCATGGACAATGGTGGCGCTGCGTCACCTACGCCTTTACCCACGGCGGGCTGATACATCTGGCGTTTAATATGATGGTTTTGTACCAGGTTGGTCCTCAACTGGAGCGCGAAATCGGCACCGCCGGGTTCACCTTTCTGTATCTGTTCACTGCCCTGGCGGCGACAGTGCTGGGGTTATTCTGGCATCCGGGCATAATTGTTGTCGGGGCATCCGGGGCGTTGTTCGGTCTCATCGGTTTTTCCGTAACCTATTTCCACCGCATCGGAGGCCACTTTGCCCACGCCCAGCGCGATTTCATGTTAAAGTGGGCGCTGTTTGCATTTATTTTTGGTCTATTGGTGGGGGCAGACAATGCCGCTCACCTCGGAGGTGCCCTGAGCGGTGCGGCACTGGGGGCGATATTCCCCATATCCATCCAGGTACGACGCACCCTGGCTCCCCTGATAAACGGTCTCTTTATCGCAAGCGTGATTACTATCGTCCTCAGCCTGGGGCTGCTGGTGGCTTCCTGGCTTTAAATTAGAATAAACATTGCAACACCTGTGGAAGAATTATGCCAAAAAAGTCCCCATCATCTCCGGTAACCCGTCTGCTTCAACAGCATGGAGCCGCCTTCAGCGTCCACGAGTACAAGTATACCCATAAAGGGGGCACAGCGTGCTCATCCACAGAACTGGGTGTGGATGAACATCAGGTGATCAAAACCCTGGTTATGGAGGATGAGCACGGCTCACCCTGCATTATCCTGATGCATGGGGATCAGAGCGTCTCTACCAAAGAACTCGCACGCACTATCGGATGCAAAGCCATTTCTCCCTGCAAGCCCGAAGTGGCACAGCGTCACACCGGCTACATGGTCGGAGGCACGTCCCCTTTTGCCACACGCAAAGAACTGCCTCTCTATGCCGAAGCAAGTATTATGGAACTGGAGCAGATATACATCAACGCAGGCAGACGCGGCCTGCTGGTATCCATTTCACCGGAAACATTAAAGTCCATCCTGAATCCTGTCCTGGTACATGTAGCAGTTTAGCATTGCGTCGAAGACGTCATCTAAAAAAACCCGCATACGCGTACACTGGTTTTACATGCTTTGATTATATACAAACGATTGCAAGGAGTTAGTTGCCTATGGATTCTCAAGACCAGGAAATCTCTGCCGCACGCTGTGCCGTAATTGTTATGACGCGCTATCCTGAAGCAGGCAAGGTAAAGACCCGCCTGATTGAAACTCTGGGTGAAAATGGCGCTGCTGATCTGCACAAACGCATGGCCGAACACACTATGTCAACACTGCAACCATTGCATGACATAGAAATTGCGGATATGTTTGTTTTTTTCAATGGCAGCAGCAATGAGCATATGCAGCAATGGCTCGGAGCCTCCTTTAAATATCACCCGCAGCAGGGTAGCGATTTAGGCGAAAAAATGGTCAACGCCTTTAAGTATATTTTTAACTCCGGGTATAATCGTGCCGTTATCCTCGGCACCGACTGCCCGGACATCGAAGGTGCCACCGTGATCCAGGCGTTGAAATATCTGCGCAGTGCGGACCTGGTACTCGGCCCGGCAGAAGATGGTGGGTACTACCTCCTCGGGTTAAACCAGACGATACCGCAACTGTTTGAGGGGATAGAGTGGGGCAGTGACAGGGTTCTGGCTCAGACAACTCAACGGGCGAAGCAACAGAATTTGAGCATTGAATATCTCCATACCTTAAGGGATATCGATACCCCGGCAGATCTGGAATTGATCCGGGGCACATTTCTGCTCCCCTGAAATTCACATATGCACGCAGACATTTACGCTTCAGTGCCTCCTCTGATTTCGATAATCATTCCGACCCTGAATGAAGAGAACCATATCGCGCAGGTATTGCGAACAACTGCACAGCGATGCGCAGCACCCGATGCAACTGAAATTATTGTAATGGACGGCGGCAGCAGTGACGCCACCATGGCACGAGCGCGTCAATGTACCGCTGAACTCCAGAACAACGGAATGACCCTCCACATCCTCAGCGGACCCAAAGGGCGGGCATGGCAGATGAACATCGGCGCTGAACACGCCCGAGGCGACATCCTCCTCTTCCTCCACGCCGATACCCTTCTGCCCCACCATTTCGACAGACATATACGCACTGCCCTGGCAGCAGAACCTCTGATTCTGGGAGCATTTAATCTGAAGGTTAATACAGATACGCAGGTGATGAAATGGATCTGCTGGTGGGCTAATGTACGCAGCCGCGTGTTTGCCCTCCCCTACGGAGATCAGGCACTGTTTGTGCAGCGTTCTGAATTCATGCGCCTGGGGATGTTCCCCGCAATGGAGATCATGGAGGATTTCGCCTTTGTGCGGAAGTTCAAACGCAGTGGCGGTAACATCTCGGTGATCTCCGATGAGGTAATAACCTCGGCCCGGCGCTGGCAGAAACGCGGCTGCCTGTTCACCACCCTGTGCAACCAGATAATGATTCTCGGCTACTATCTCCACATCCCCTCTAAAATCCTGGCGCGCTGGTACCGACGCTGATAGCCACCTGCAACATAAAAAGCAGAAACTTCATAAGTCTGTTTGACCTGAACTACATAATATTGCACTGCAGAGCATCTTTTCGTCGCTTACTAACCCAAGTTTAACACTTAAGCCCCCAAAAACAGCCAAAATCCTGTGATGC
>JBNGCY010000027.1:0-2561 GCA_049975505.1 Desulfuromonadaceae bacterium
CCTCCTGGCGGGCGATCTCTTCAGGACTACGGCTTGGCCCTGTCCAGCTCCAACCGTTTTCTTTTGCCTGATGGAAAAGAGTTTTGACAGTAATGCCGCCGTCCGTGTCAAACGAACGCCAGGCGCTTTCAGCATCGCGCTGGTTGTAAGATTCCGCGTTCTGGCTCCAGCTATCCCACAAATCAAAACCTGCGTCACCAAGCCCCGATTTGACAGCCATGCCGATCTGAATCCAAGTATCCCTTTCTTCGGACGAAATGAAGGAAAGGGCCGATTCGACTTGCTCAATGTTATCAGGCGGGGATGCAATCCCCGCGCTGGCCATTGCGTCTGCGAAACCACTCTCTGCCACTAGGCCACCCCCTTTCTCATTCGTTCGCTTTCGTTAAGCAGGGAATCAATGCAGTCCACCATGGAAGAAACAATCCGGTGGTCCATATAAAACAGAAGGTCAATTCTGTATTGATCAAGTTGCTTGCATAACTCCGGATTCATGGGCGGAGGTGAATCTGCAAATTGTGTAAGTGACTGTTCTGTGGTATGTTTATCTTGAATTGGTTTTACTGAAACGGGGGCGATGCTTGCGAGTGTCGCCTTTGTTTTTTTCATCCTGTCCTCCCTTACGACATCAGGTCCTTATGCTGCACCGCTATCCAACAACCCCATGATGTCGCTTTCTCGCCAGGCGGTTGTTCGCCCGCTCAGTTTCAGCGGTTTTGGGTAGCGCCCATCTTGAACCCCCTTCCACCATGCAGATTTACTTATAGGAATTATTGGGTCTATGCCAGGCCGGGGGCGACGCGGCCCCTTGCCTTGCTTGCGGTTTATCTCTGCCTGTTCCGGCGTTACTTCTGCTTGACCGATGATTTGGGTAAGGCGAAGCAGTCTGTCCTTGTTTTCCATGTAGCCTCCTGTTGTCTGTAGAGAATAAAAAAACCACGTCGTTGGACGTGGTTACAGGATGGCGCATCAGTAAAAAGAAAGTTGGAAAGCCAGGACAGGTTATTTTTTCCAGTTTTTGCGTTTTCTCTCTACTTGGGAAATTATTTTGCTCCGGCTAGCAGGGGGGAAAGATTCTAGAAGGTTTCTTATTTTAGCTGGTTCATACTTTTTGAAGGGGGAAAAGCGGCCCAATAATCCATATGATTTTTCCTCTACTTTATAGAGGCTTTCTGTCTTGTCAAAAAATGTGGTGTCGTACCAATTCTTTATTGTTCTGGTTGATTCTGGCGATTCCATGTCTGGGTAAAGTCTTGCATCAGCCTTTTCAATCACTCTTTCAGCTGCAAAATTTTTACTGAGTCCAAGCTGAATAAGCAGGTGGACATCCTTCGCCGCTTCGTACTGACTTGTCATTTCCTTAAAGGGTTGGCCTCCAAGTTTAAGCAGATCGCCTAAGTCTGATTCTCCTTCACGCTCTATGTATTTTTCAAAAGAATTAGCTAGCCATTCGAGGATGTATTTGGGGGGCGCAGTGCCTGAGCGCACAGCTGAATTAAAAAGTATGAGTCGCATTGCTGGGGAATCCAGGTCTGGGTCATCTTGAAAGTTCTTCTTTCTAAGAAATTTGTGAGCTTTATATCTCCCCATAACGCCTCCCTTCAAAGGCACACCCCTCAATAAAAATAACCCGCCAGGCCGGTGAAGGGTTCCGGCTTTTCGCCTCGTCAGGCTAGGCGGGTGCTGGTTGGTTCATGAACTGCGCTGCCTCATTCGCCGCATAGCCTCCCTCTACCCTCGCGCCATTCTGCCATATCCCGTCTTACTATTTCTTCGTGCGGGATACCGTAGTCATCGGATTGCGCCAAAGCAGTATAGTTCTCGCCAGCGCGTATAAAGCTAGACCGTAAGTCGCTCGGCAACTCTCGGTATATGCTTAACAGTTTGGCCTCACTTGCGGTTACACGTTCCGCAGATACACTGTCGTTACTGGTTGCACCCTTTTTAGCCATGGTTCTGATCCTCTCTTGCATTGGGGGGCTACTCAATAGCCCGCACTATCTCGCATCCATTCGCTGCCATGCAAAAACCACACGACCCGCAACATCTATCTCGCGGGGCTGCACATATTGTCCGTCCGCTCCTGCATCGCTGTCTGCACTAAAATAATACCTTCCGTCCATCATAAGTTGTATGCGCTTTATATGGGGCCTCCCCTGGTGATGGAAGGCATACACTCCGTCACAGTACACCCGTCTTGCATCATCCAGATAGGCAATGTCACCCCGGCATAGTTTGGGGTACATACTGTCGTCGAAAACTTCAACGCTGGACCGGCAATCTCGCGTTGTGTATGGCAGTCTTTCACGCGCCTTCGCTGATTCATTCCGCAGAAGGTCTGCGGTCTCCATGTCGCTCTTGCTTAAAGTCTCCCGCTTAGATAGTCTTGCTCCAGCCATGATCCTTTTTCCTTTCCGTTCAAGGGTTGTGGTTAGGCCCCCGGTTGTGCTCCACCACTTCCGGGGGCTGCTTTTATGGCGCACTGTGCGCCTCTGTAAGCTATTTCCTCTGGCTTGGCTATGCCTTGGCTTTAAAAGGTATCACTTGCGCCCCCTGCTTCA
>JBNGCY010000027.1:2661-31026 GCA_049975505.1 Desulfuromonadaceae bacterium
CTCTGGCTTGGCTATGCCTTGGCTTTAAAAGGTATCACTTGCGCCCCCTGCTTCAATCCATCCAGATAATCAGCCCATACCTGCATCATCTTTCTACGGCCTTCAAGGTGGGTGGTGCGGTTGTATGCTCTGCCGTTGGGGTCTTTTACCGCGTGAGCTAGTTGGTGCTCTATCCAATCAACACGCTGCTGCAACACCTCATCGAGCAGAGTTCTTGCCATGGCGCGGAACCCGTGCGGGGTCATGCGCTCTTTATATCCCATTCTTGCCATGGCAGCGAGTAGGGCCATATCTGACAGGGGGCGGGCAGCAGATCGGGCAGAGGGGAAAACATAGCGGCTCCGGCTGGTCAGGGGATGAATCTCCTGCAGAATGTTTATAGCCTGGTCGGATAGCGGCACAATGTGGGGTTGCTTCATCTTCATTTTTTCGGCGGGGATGTTCCATTGTTTATTTTCAAAGTCGATCTCTGACCATTCAGCATTGCGCAGCTCACCAGGGCGAACAAATACCAACGGTGCCAGGCGCATGGCGCAGCGTACCTCCATGCTTCCGGATAGTGAATCAATGGCGCGGAGTAGTTCTGCCACCTCTTTGGGATCGGTGACTGCTGCAAGGTGTCTTTGCTTCACTGGCTCCAGTGCACCACGTAAATCTGCAGCCACATCTCTTTCAGCCTTGCCTGATGCTATTGCATAGCGGAACACTTGACCACATGTAGCACGTACACGGTGTGCGGTCTCAAGTATGCCCCTTTCTTCCATCTTTCTCAGGGCGCTTAGTAGCTCGGGGGCGGTCACTTCCGTAATGGGGCGCTTACCTATCCAGGGGAACACATTGTTTTCAAGGTGGCGGGTAATTGTTTCAATGCTTGCTTTTGATAGGCGGTTTTTCTGTTTGCCGATCCATTCACGCGCCACGGCTTCAAAGCTGTTGCTTGCAAGCGCAAGCTTTTCCTCTCTTGCAGCTTTCCTGTGTGCAGAAGGGTCAATGTCTTGAGCAAGTAATTCTCTGGCTTCCTGTGCCTTCTTACGTGCGGTGGCAAGGGATACATTAGGGTAAACCCCCATGCTGATCTCTTTGTATCTACCTACATAGCGATACTTGAAACGCCACCACTTAGCACCATTGGGCTTTACAATGAGGAACAGGCCCTGCCCGTCAAAAAGTTTGTACTGCTTCTCTTTGGGTTTGGCATTCTTTACCGCTGTGTTGGTGAGTTTGCTCATGGCCACAACCTCCGCTGAATGTGGGGTAGTTGTTCTATATTGTGTTACCCCACAGAAAGTTACCCCAGTAGGGTCTGAGTTACCCCTGAAGTTACCCCTAAATATTGCGGATGTCAACGGACGTTGATAGACGTATAAGGGTAATAGGTACAAAAAAACCCGCTAAATTCGCGGGCTTAAGGAGGAATTGTGGACTGCAAAAAACTTAGCTGGATGGTTAATGGCGGGAGCAGATGGGAATCGAACCCACCGGGGACGGGATGCGCCCCCCATCGGTTTTGAAGACCGTGAGCGCCACCAGGCTACTAACTACTCCCATTAAGTTGTATTGCGCAGGTTATATATCAGTTCTGCCTTGTTGCTTCAAGCTCTTTCATAGCACATCAGGGCTGGATGATTTTATCCGCTTCCGTCATCGCCTCAATGGTTTCGAGCATGTTGGAGATAGCCCCCACCTTTAGTTGCTCCTTGAGGTCGAAGAATTCGAGGCACAGACCGCAGGAGAAGATCTGTACCCCTTGCTGTTCCAATTTCTGGAGTGCTTCGAGTACCTGAGACCCGCTGCAGGAGAGCTTGACCCCGCTGTTGACGAAGAGGATTTTGTGCGGCAACGGGGTCACTTCGCTGAGGGTAAAGATGAAGTTGCGCATCAGCACTTCGCCGAGTTCGTCGCTGCCGCTGCCCATGCAGTTGCTGGAGATATACACAATGTGGGGGCTCTTTTTTATGCTGCTGGTATCCGCTGCGGGGCTCTGGGCCTCCGCCGCCGGAACCTGGCACTCCAGCCCCTCCTGCAGAGTGAGGATGAGGCGGATATGATCATCTGCGGTTTCACTGCTGACTTCGTATCCTTCCTTGGTGGCGAGGCGGGTGACGTTGGCCTGGGCGATTTCATCTCCCACCAGGACAATGGCACCAACACCGGGGTTGTTGAGCAGATATTTGCGTGTCTCCAGAACCGGTTTGGGGCACTGCATCCCGCGACAGTCTATGGTTTTCATGATTTATCTCCCTTTTTCTTTCAGGCCGATGTGTTTCGTACCAGGCGCACCAGGGTTTCCACATGCGGCGTCTGGGGAAACATATCCACCGGCTGTACCGTGTCGATAGTATAGCCATTTTTATGCAGATGGTGCAGATCGCGCGCGAGGCTGTTGGGATTGCAGGATACATACACAATCTGCCGCGGCTGAATGCTGAGGAGGGCATCGAGTACCGCCGCATCGCACCCGCTGCGGGGCGGGTTGATCACCGCAATATCCGTGGGGCGCGCGCCGGCAGCGAGTTCCACCATCGCATCCTTGGCATCGGCGGCGATAAAAGTGCAGTTGGGCAGATGGTTCAGTTCGGCGGCGGCTTTGGCGTTGAAGATCGCTTCCGGGTTGATCTCAACCCCGGTTACCTGAGCACCGCTGCGCGCCAGGTGCATGGCAATTCCACCCACGCCGCAGTAGATATCCAGAGCGCGCATCCCCGGCTTCAGGTTCGCCCACTGGGCAATAGTGGTGTAGATGAAGCGTGCCTGCTCGTGATTCACCTGAAAGAAGGAACTCGGAGATAGGCGCAGAGAAACCTCGCCGATCCGGTCGATAAGATCCCCGGCACCGAGGACCTTCACAGTATTGGGGCCGAAGATCACATTCCCGGCAGAGGGGTTGATGTTCTGATGCACCCCAATAATCTGGGGCACCTTCTTGCGCAGCCACTTAGCCAGGTGGGTAATCTCGCGGTAGTTGCGCTCACTCGTGACCAGGGTAACCAGCGCCTTGTTGAATTCGGGGCTGACCCGTACCGCGAGATAGCGGAGCAGGCCGCGCTTTTTTATGGCGTTGTACACATGCAGGTCCTGCTTTTCGATCTCCTCGCGCAGCGCCTGGGCGATGGTGTTGATGAGAGGGTGGTGTTGGGGGCAGTCGCCGATATCCACAACCTCATGCGTGCCGCGCTTGTACAGCCCCACAATCGCCTTGCCTCCCACCTTGGCGAGGGCGAGCTTCGCGGTGGTGCGATATCCGAGGGGATTCGGTGCGCGGCGCACCTTTGAGACTGGGATATCTTTGAGTTCGGGATACAGTTGCAGGGCGTTCTGGACCTGCTCCTGTTTGAACTGCGCCTGATGGTAGTAGCCCATGTGGATCAGGGGACAGCCTGGGCAGGTATCAGCTACAGGACACGCCGGGGTGGTGCGCTGCGGGCTGCGCCGCATCACTTTGATCAGTTCACCTACACGGCGGCGTTGCCCTTCGTGCTGAATGTTTACCTTAACCAGTTCACCCGGAAGGGTGCCGGGCACCCAGAGTTCCTTGCCGTGCTCGCGCACTACGCCAATACCATCTGCGTTGAGATATTCGATCGTGGTTTCATAGGGTGGGGCAGGAGCGTTTTTGTGTGCGGGGCGCTTGCCCCCTTTTTTATGCGTGGATGCCATGGTGTAGGTAAAATCTTTCTGTGGTGGTTTGATGCTGAGTTTATCTTTAAATAGTTGCCGCTGCACGTTAGCGCCTTCGTGCGGGGGTGTCAATAAGGATGGTGCGCGGCACTGTCTTGACGCTTGACCGCTCCTTGCGGGTGTGGCTTTATATGTTGCACCAATACAGGAGTTGCTCATTCCCCCTTGATGGGGGAAGGTTGGGATGGGGGAGCTGTCTGAGCAAGGATGCCCTGCCGGGCATTATCCCCACCCTGGCCATCCCCTATCGGAAGGGGAGGGAAATAGGTCGCGCAACATTCAACAAGCTATGAGTATATCCCATGATTCTACCCCCTGAGCAAAACTACACCACCCGTACCCTGCAGGTGGGCAATGTCAGCGTTGGTGGCGGTGCCCCGGTATCGGTGCAGTCCATGTGCAACACCGATACCCGCGATGTGGAAGCCACGCGGGCGCAGATTCTGGCGCTGGCGAGTGCCGGGTGCGAAATCGTGCGCTGTGCCGTGCCCGACATGGATGCGGCGCAGGCGTTGCCCGAGCTGGTACGCGGCTGTCCCATTCCGCTGGTGGCGGATATCCACTTCGACTACCGTCTCGCTCTGTACGCCCTGGAGGCGGGGGTGGACTGTCTGCGCATCAATCCCGGGAATATCGGGGCGCGCTGGAAGGTGGCGGAGGTGGTGAACGCGTGCAGAGAACGGCAGGTGCCGATCCGCATCGGGGTCAACGGTGGCTCGCTGGAAGCGGAACTGCTGCAGCGCCACGGGCATGCCACCCCTGCAGCCATGGTGGAGAGTGCCCTGGGGCATATCCGTATTCTGGAGGAACTAAACTACCCCAATCTGAAGGTGAGCCTGAAGGCGTCGGATGTGCGGCGCACCGTGGAGGCGTACCGGATGCTGGCGCAGCAGGTGGATTATCCCCTGCATATCGGGATAACCGAGGCGGGCACCACCTGGAGTGGCACCATAAAGAGTGCCGCCGGCCTTGGAGCGCTGCTGGTGGACGGCATCGGGGATACCTTGCGGGTTTCTCTTACCGGTGATCCGCTGGAGGAGGTGCGCGTGGGCTGGGAGATCCTGAAGGCTCTGGGGCTGCGCGAGCGCGGCCCGGTGTTTATCAGCTGCCCCACGTGCGGACGCTGCCAGATCGACCTGATCGGAGTGGCAGAAGAGGTGGAGGAGCGCCTGAGCGGACTGCAGAGCGCGCTGACCATCGCGGTGATGGGATGCGTGGTCAACGGCCCCGGTGAGGCGCGCGAGGCGGATCTGGGCATTGCCGGCGGCAAGGATATGGGGCTGCTGTTTCGCCACGGGGAGAAATTGCGCTCTGTGCCCCAGGCCGAGCTTGCGGATGCGCTGGTGGCGGAAGCGCTGAAGTTGGATGAGGCATTGCGCGCGCAGGGCGATTAGGCGTTCGCATCGCTTGCAGGCACGGCGCGCTTGAACGCCCACGCCTCGATTTTCTTGATCTGCTCTGCCATGGTGACCGAGATGGGTACCGTCTGCCCCAGGGCCTCCATGATATCCTTCTGGGTCATGGGGCGTTTGCGCGCCAGAGCCTCGAACTTCGCGCTTGCCACGGCCTGTTCGATCTCGGCACCGGAAAACCCCTTGCTTGAATGCGCAAGGGTTTCGGGATCAAACTCTGCCGGTTCAAAACCCTGCCGCTGCAGATGGATGGAGAAGATCGCCTTACGCTCTTCGAGAGCGGGGAGGGCGATGTAGAATATTTCATCGAAGCGCCCTTTGCGCAACACCTCGGCGGGGAGCATCTCAATGGCGTTGGCGGTAGCGGCGACAAACACCGGCGCACTTTTCTCCTGCATCCAGGTGAGGAAATATCCGAGGACGCGTGAAGATGCGCCGCCGCCGGATTTGAACCCCTGATTCGAGATCCCCGATTCCAGCTCATCGATCCACAGCACACACGGCGACATAGCTTCAGCGAGTTCACACGCCTGATTGAGGCTGTGCTCGGGCGAGCCGTAGGTGCCCGCATATACGGTGGCCATATCCAGGCGCAGAAGGGGGAGCTTCCAGCGCGAGGCGATCGCCTTCACAAACAGGCTCTTGCCGCACCCGCTGATCCCCATGAGGAGCACCCCGCTGGGGAGATTTTCCCCCGCCGCAAGTTGGGCGGCCCCGAAAGCCTGCTCGCGTTTTTCCATCCAGTGTTTGAGGTTGTCCATCCCCCCGACCTGGGATTCCTGGAGGTCGTTATCCACAAACTCGAGCACCCCTGATTGCTGCACGGCGCGCTTTTTGTCCAAGTGTAATGCGGACACCACTTCACCCAGCTGTCCGCTGCGTGTTACACGCGCGAGGCGCAGGGCACGTTCGAGGCGGATCATATCCAGACCGAGGGCGGCGCGCACCATGTGTTCGAGGGCGTCAGGCTCGCTGAGGAGCTTATCCAGAAACGGATCGCTGGGGCGGAGTTTCTCCAGAAATGCGGCAATTTCCCCCGCATTGGGAAGGGGATGCGAGAGCTGCACGACGTGATTCTGTAACGCCTCCGGCACTTCGAGGTCGCGCCCGAGGAAGATCAGGCATTTGCGTCCGCTCTGACCACGCTGCTGGGAGAAGTCGAGGAGGAGGCGCTGGATTCTGGCGTTGTCGTGCCAGAACCAGTGCATATCCATAAAGGCGTGTACTCCAGATTCCGCCCCCTGGGTTGCCATCGTTAAGACCTCAACCGCACTTGCTTCAGGGGCATCCGAGCCCTGCAGGCAGTTCCACTGTTGCACATTGTCTATCTCCTTGATTCCACGCTCAATGGCGGTCTGAATCAGGCGAATGCTGCGATGTTCGTTGCTGGTGCTGATCGCAATGATGGGTGTGCCGGCAAGAATGTGCTGCACCAGAGTGTTGAGGGTCAGGGTTTCCTTCATGGGGCGATCCTTGAATGAAAAGTGTTATTGTCCGGTGTTCTCTCTCCCCTTCGTGCCACAGCCTTAAGTGTTGCTGCCAGGAGGCTAAAGCGATAAGGGCGTTGTAGGGGCAGGTCCCTGTGCCTGCCAGTTTTATCTTAGAAAAGGATGCTATGTGCGACCAGGGCAACCACAGGGGGGTTGCCCCTACATATATTGCAATTTACGCCAAAAAAGGCTAGCTTTAGCCTTTCTTACAAACATTCTACCAGTTTTTTAATCTAGCTTCAGGGATAATTCAATCATGCGTTTAACTCAGTATCTAATGCCGACCCTCAAGGAAACCCCTGCGGATGCGGAAATAATCAGCCATCAGCTCATGCTGCGCTCCGGCATGATCCGGAAGGTCGCCGCCGGAATCTATACCTATATGCCCCTGGGGCTGCGCAGTGTGCGTAAGGTGGAGCAGATCGTACGTGAGGAGATGGATCGCGCCGGGTGCCTCGAACTGCTGATGCCCATGGTGATCCCGGCGGAATTGTGGGAGGAGAGTGGACGCTGGGAACAGTACGGGCGCGAACTGCTGCGCCTGAAGGATCGCAAGGATGCACAGTTCTGCCTCGGCCCCACCCATGAAGAGGTGATCACCGATGTGGTGCGCAATACGGTGAAGTCGTACCGTCAGCTCCCCCTCAATCTATATCAGATCCAGGGCAAGTTCCGCGATGAGATCCGCCCCCGTTTCGGTCTGATGCGCGGACGTGAATTTATCATGAAGGATGCGTATTCCTTTGATCTCGATTCTTCTGCTGCCGATGGCGCCTACGAGAAGATGTATACCGCATATCAGAATATTTTCCGTCGTTGCGGTCTGAACTTCCGCGCGGTGGAGGCGGATACCGGCAATATCGGCGGTTCATCCTCGCATGAATTCATGGTCCTCGCCGATTCGGGCGAGGATGCCATTGTCTCCTGCGATACCTGCAACTACGCCGCCAATGTGGAGAAGGCGCAGCTGCGTGTTCTCGAAGGGCAGCGTCCCGAGCCTGCGCAAGAACTTGAGGCGGTGAATACGCCGGAGCAGAAGAGCGTTGCTGAAGTGGCGCAGTTCCTGGGCATTGAACCGAAGCAGATGCTCAAAACCCTGCTTTTGGAGAGCGACAGCGGCGAGCAGGTCGCTGTACTCCTGCGCGGGGATCGCGAACTCAATGAGATCAAGCTGTGCCGTAAGCTCGGGTGCAACGAGGTGAAGCTGGTCGATGACGCCACGGTGGAAAACCTCACAGGGGCACCGCGCGGTTTTGCCGGACCGGTTGGTCTGAAGCTCAGGATTCTGGCGGATAACGAAGTGGCCCTGATGGCGGATGCGGTTGCAGGCGCTAATAAAGCGGATACCCACTACCGCGGGGTCAATTATGGGCGTGATTTTGAAGTAAGTGAGTTTGCCGATCTGCGCCAGGCGGAAGCGGGCGATGGATGTCCCCGCTGTAATGGCACCCTCCAGAGCTGGCGCGGTATTGAGGTGGGGCATGTGTTCAAGCTCGGGACCAAGTATTCCGAAGCCCTCGGGGCTACAGTACTCAATGCGGAAGGGAAGGAGGAGCCGCTGGTGATGGGATGCTACGGCATCGGCATCGGGCGCAGCGTGGCGGCAGCTATCGAGCAGAACCACGATAAAAACGGCATCATCTTCCCTATGCCCATTGCACCGTTTCAGGTGCTGATCACCCTGCTCAATCCCAAGGATGAGGAGGTAACGCAGGCCGGGGAAGAGCTCTATGCTTATCTGCAGGATAACGGCATTGAGGTGCTCCTCGATGACCGGGATGAGCGCCCGGGGAGCAAGTTCAAGGATGCGGATCTGATCGGAATCCCTCTGCGCGTTACCGTGGGCGCGCGCGGCCTTAAAGAGGATGCTTTCGAAGTGTCGTGGCGCAAGGGGGGAGAAAAGCAGATGATCCCCATTGCCGAAGCGGGGGAGTGGCTCGTGCAGTGGGTTAAGGATGCCATGCAGGATAAACAATAGGTTATGTATCGGGTTGAAGTGGATGATAGCGGCCGGGTCGCTCTGCCGCGCCGGGTGGTAGCCGGGCTTGAGAGTCGCAGAATGCAGGTCGAGTCCTGGTCGAGCGGCCATGTTCTGCTGAGTGGCGAAGACAACCCGCCCGTGTTTCATGTGAGCCTCGGAGATATCGGGATTCCGGATGTGTTGTCATTTTTCAATATGTTCCGCAAAACCGGGATTCTGCACCTCGATCTTGAAGATGGGTTCAGGCGTCTGTTTTTCAAGGATGGGGAGATAATCTTTGCCACAAGTGACCGCCTCGAAGATGATCTGGGAGAGGTGCTGTGCGAAATGGGCAAGCTGGAGCGTAAGGACCTTCAGGCGGCACGCTCGGGCTTGAGTGCCGGAATCAATCTCAGCCAGATACTGGTCAAGCTTCAGCTCGTCGCGGCCAGGGATTTGTGGCTTGCCACCCGTCAGCAGGTGGAATCCATCGTGTACGGTCTTTTTGCCAGCAGCAGTGGTGCCTGTTATTTTATTCCCAAGGATCCGGAGCAGGACAACATTGTGCGCCTCTCCATGAGCACTCAGAACCTGATCATGGAAGGGCTGCGGCGCGTGGATGAGAAAGCCCTGTACTGGCGGCGTCTGCGTTCACCCGATGCGCTTCTCGGCTATTCCGGGCGTGCTCCCCACGGGTTGGATGCAGAAGAAAAGCACATGATGCGCGATCTTTACCGAACCGAATGCACGGTACGCCGGCAGATTGCGAACAGTGGCATGTCTGAATACGATGCTCTCAGGGTGCTGTATCAACTGGTGGACAAGGGGATGCTTGAGGTTGTTGAAGCCGAGAAACAGTCTCAGCCTCTTTCTGCAGAGTTGGAAACCATTCTGGCGTTGTTCAACGAGATGTTTGCTTTACTGTATGATGAGGTGTCGCCTCACTGCGCCGAAATGCTTGATGAGGTAAACCATTTCATACGTGAATTGCCGCATCCGCACATATATGTATTCCGCGGGGTGCGGATTAACCACAGTGGCACTCTGGATGTGGATGCGCTTGCCAACAACCTGCTCGGGCTCGAACTTTCCGAACAGGAGCGCCTGCTGGTGGAGGCCCTTACCGAAGTGGTTTATATGGAGTGCTCCATTGCGCGCCGGGTTCTCGGTACCGGCGCCGGAGATGAGATGGTGCGCCGCGTGCAGGAGTTTACTACGCGGGCGCGTAAGCTGCTTGAATGAAAAATAAACATAACTGTTCAGTAAGGCCTTGTGGCACCCATTCCAAGGGACACGACTATTTGGGATTGGGGCCGTCCGTGGCGACAGACGCCCTTTCCATGGGCACCACAAGGCCATACCGCGGTAGTGGCGGTGAATAGTTACAAACAGCCCAGATCAGGATTCTGGTCGGGGTTGTTTCCAGACAGGATTTATCCGGCAGGAGAATGGCATTGAATGTAAAAGAACGACTTATATTCGCCCTTGATGTAGACACGCTCGAGGCTGCAGCACACTGGGTGGAAACCCTTAAAGATGAAGTCGGGATGTTTAAGGTGGGCAAGCAGTTGTTTACCCGCTGCGGTCCGGATGTGGTACGCCTGATTCGTGCCACCGGCCAGGAGGTGTTCCTGGATCTTAAATACCACGACATCCCCAACACTGTGGCGGCAGCGGCGCTGGAGGCCGCACGTCTGGGGGTTAAGATGTTTAATGTCCACGCCCTGGGCGGTTTCCGGATGATGAGCACTATGCAGGAACGCATACGCAATGCAGCCGCGCTTGAAGGATGGCCGCTGCCCATAACCCTGGGCGTGACTATTCTGACATCGTCATCTGCGGATGATCTGCATGCTGTGGGGATAGAAAGACCGGTAACCGAGATGGTTGAACGTCTGGCGTTGTTGAGCAAAGAGGCCGGGCTCTCCGGCGTGGTTGCTTCAGCGCAGGAGCTGAATCTGATACGGTCTGCGTGTGGCAATGACTTTGTGGTGGTGACGCCGGGAGTGCGCCCGGCTTTTGCTGCGGCGGACGACCAGCAGCGCATTGTCACCCCGGCGGCTGCCATAGCCGCAGGGGCAGATTACCTTGTGGTGGGACGTCCTATCGCAAAGGCCGATGATCCGGTCGGTGCTGCACGCGCCATTGTTGCAGAGATGGGATCGGGCCTTGTCTGAAGAGCGGATCATCTGTGGCATCAATGCCCTTAACAGCGCCCTGGAGTCCGGCTCCGCGATTCGCACAGGACTGGTGGCGCGCGGACGGCGCAGTGAGCGGATTGAGAAGCTGGTCGACACCCTGCTCAAACGGGGATTTCCCCTTGAGGAGCTGGACCGCTCTGAATTGACCCGGATTTGCGGCACTGATAAGCACCAGGGGATTGCTGCATATGCCGCCCCTGTGCCCCGCGCGGAACTGGGCCGGGTGCTGGAAAAAACATCCCCAGGGAAACGCCTGTTTCTGGTGCTTGACGAAGTGACGGATCCGCACAACTTCGGAGCCCTGATCCGCTCTGCCGCCGCTGCGGGGTGTTGCGCAATTGTGTATGCCAGAGATCGGAGCTGCAGTATCACTCCCGTGGTGGAAAAGGCCGCCGCCGGCACTCTGGAGGCTATACCCCTGTGCCAGGTAACCAATATCGCCCGCGCTCTTAGCACACTTAAAGATGCGGGAGTGTGGGTATACGGGCTCGCTCTCGAGGATGCCAATTCGATTTATGCCACTGATCTCAGCGGCGATATCGCGCTGGTGGTCGGGAGCGAGGGGCGTGGTATTCGCCCCGGGGTGCTCAAGGCCTGTGATGCCACCCTGAAGATCCCTATGCCGGGGCGGGTTGAGTCACTTAATGT
Organism: Desulfuromonadaceae bacterium; assembly: GCA_049975505.1. Classification (GTDB taxonomy): domain Bacteria; phylum Desulfobacterota; class Desulfuromonadia; order Desulfuromonadales; family Desulfuromonadaceae; genus JAIVHC01. Next base: position 14,051 of record JBNGCY010000027.1, read on the forward strand.
CTCGGTGGCGGCGGGGGTTGCGTTGTTTGAAGCGGTGCGGCAACGAAAATAGCTCTGGGGAAAATTATCGCTGGCGTAAAAAAAGGCCGGAAAACGGTTGACACCCGAGGGCAATTCAATTATAACCCACACCGTTCTTGCGCGGTTCCGTACGCGCGGAAAAAATGGGTTGCATCCGGTGGCGGAATGAGGTACACATTGCAACTCTGCGCTGGCGTAGCTCAATAGGTAGAGCAACTGACTTGTAATCAGTAGGTTGGGGGTTCAATTCCTCTCGCCAGCTCCATTAGATAAAATCAGGCGCAAGCCTTTCTGAAAGTCCTTTGGAGGGGTTCCCGAGTGGCCAAAGGGAACAGACTGTAAATCTGTCGTCGTAGACTTCGGAGGTTCGAATCCTCCCCCCTCCACCAAAATTTCACTTCGGGTGAATACGGTGTCGGTTACTGCAGGAGCGATAAGCGTTGACTGCGGAACAGGCAGCGGGCTAACCCAGGGAAAGCGTTTCGTTTAGAGCGGGAGTAGCTCAGTTGGCTTAGAGCATCAGCCTTCCAAGCTGAGGGTCGCGGGTTCGAGTCCCGTTTCCCGCTCCATTTTTTGTACAGCGTAGATGGAAAAACTGCCCACATAGCTCAGCAGGTAGAGCACTTCCTTGGTAAGGAAGAGGTCACCGGTTCAAGTCCGGTTGTGGGCTCCATCTGTCTTTTTTGTGTTGTCAGAAAAATCCAGGTAGATTTTGATGGGCTGTTACGAAGGGCTCGGTGCCCGATCAGGGTTATAAAAATTTTCCAGAAAAAGAACAAAAGGGGAGTACGTTATGTCCAAAGAGAAATTTGAGAGAAGCAAGCCGCACGTCAACATAGGAACCATCGGGCACGTTGACCATGGCAAGACCACCCTCACCGCCGCCATCACCAAGGTAATGGCAGGCCAGGGCTGGGGTGAAGCCCGCGCCTTTGATCAGATCGACAACGCGCCCGAAGAGCGCGAGCGCGGCATCACCATCGCCACCGCCCACGTTGAATACGAGACCGCCAACCGGCACTACGCCCACGTAGACTGCCCCGGTCACGCCGACTACGTAAAGAACATGATCACCGGGGCCGCGCAGATGGACGGCGCTATCCTCGTTGTATCCGCCGCCGACGGTCCCATGCCGCAGACCCGTGAGCACATCCTGCTCGCCCGTCAGGTAGGTGTACCCGCCATCGTGGTATTCCTCAACAAAGCCGACATGGTAGACGACGAAGAGCTCATGGAGCTCGTAGAACTCGAAGTGCGCGAGCTTTTGAGCTCCTACGACTTTCCCGGCGACGACATCCCCGTAGTGGCAGGCAGTGCCCTCAAGGCCCTCGAATGCGCCACCGGCGATGACGACGAGAAATGCATCCTCGAGCTCATGGAGCAGGTAGACACCTATCTGCCCGAGCCCGAGCGCGCCATCGACCAGCCGTTCCTCATGCCTGTCGAAGACGTATTCTCCATCTCCGGGCGCGGCACCGTCGCCACCGGGCGCGTGGAAAGCGGCGTAGTAAAAGTCGGCGAAGAAGTAGAAATCGTCGGGATGAAAGACACCCGCAAGACCACGGTAACCGGCGTAGAGATGTTCCGCAAGATGCTCGACCAGGGTCAGGCCGGCGACAACGTCGGGATCCTCCTGCGCGGCATCAAGCGTGAAGAGATCGAGCGTGGTCAGGTACTTGCCGCCCCCGGCAGCATTACCCCGCACACCAAATTCAAGGCCGAAGCCTACATTCTCACCAAAGAAGAAGGTGGGCGTCATACCCCGTTCTTCAAAGGCTATCGTCCCCAGTTCTACTTCCGCACCACCGACGTGACCGGGATTGTAGAACTGCCCGAAGGAGTAGAGATGGTAATGCCCGGCGACAACATCGCCATGACAGTAGAGCTGATTACCCCCATCGCCATGGATAAAGAGCTGCGCTTTGCGATTCGTGAAGGCGGCCGTACCGTAGGCGCTGGTGTTGTAAGCGAAATTATTGAGTAATTCTGGCTGAAAACTGGCGGAAGCAAAAGCCAGTGGAGAGATAAAATGGCTGACATTATAACGCTGGCGTGCACAGAGTGTAAGCAACGCAACTACACAACAACCAAAAACAAGCGCAATCTTCCCGATCGTCTTGAGTTCAAGAAATATTGTCGCTTTGATCGGCGCCACACGCTGCACCGCGAAACCAAATAGCGCATTGATTACTGCAGGCCAGTAGCTCTAATGGCTAGAGCACCGGTCTCCAAAACCGGGTGTTGGGGGTTCGAATCCCTCCTGGCCTGCCAGTTTTATGCCATAAAATCAGAGAGGGCAAACAGTGGGAAAAGTCACCGGATTTCTGGGCAATGTCAAAGGTGAGCTGAGCAAGGTCACCTGGCCTACTAAGAAGGATACATACGCATCGACACTTGTGGTTATAGTTTTTGTGTTCATGGTGGCAGTCTATCTCTGGGGTGTAGACACAATTCTCTCGACCATTATTAAAACAGTGCTGAGTCGATAGAAAGTGGTGAGCTGATAATGAAATGGTATGGAGTACATACGTACTCAGGGTTTGAAAACAAGGTCAAGTTAAACCTTGAAGAGCGGATTCGCATGCTGGGCATGGAGGATCAGTTCGGAGATATCCTGGTACCTTCTGAAACGGTCGTAGAGCTGAAGAACGGGGAGCGCAAGACATCCACGCGCAAATTTTTCCCCGGTTATATTCTCGTGCAGATGGAACTGAACAACGAGACCTGGCATGTGGTCAAGGATACGGCCAAGGTCACCGGCTTTGTGGGAGGGGGTACCAACCCTCCGCCGATTCCTGATGCCGAAGTGGAAAAGATTACCGCCCGGATGGAAGAGGGTGCGGAGCGCCCCCGTCCCAAGGTCGAATACGAGATGGGTGAGACGGTGCGGGTCATTGATGGCCCGTTTCTCAATTTCACCGGTATAGTGGAAGATGTCAAACCAGACAAGGGTAAGTTGAAGGTCATGGTAAGTATTTTTGGCCGCGTGACCCCTGTTGAGTTGGATTTTATACAGGTTGAAAAGACCAGCTAGGCTGGGTGAAAAATTAAGGAGTAACTGATGGCCAAAAAAGTAGCAGGGCAGATCAAACTGCAGATTCCGGCCGGGAAGGCGAATCCCTCCCCTCCCGTTGGGCCGGCACTGGGCCAGCATGGTGTTAATATAATGGAATTCTGTAAGGCCTTCAACGCCCAGACACAGGGCGAAGACGGCATGATAATTCCGGTTGTGATTACCGTTTATGCTGACCGTTCATTTTCATTTATAACCAAAACACCCCCCGCGGCAGTGCTGCTGAAAAAAGCGGCAAATATTGGCAAGGGGTCCGGTGTTCCGCATAAAGAGAAGGTGGGTAAGGTAACCGGCGAGCAGGTGCGTGAGATCGCTCGCATCAAAATGCCCGACCTCAATTGCTACGACGAAGAGGCCGCAGTGCGCACTGTAGAAGGTACGGCGCGCAGCATGGGTCTCGATGTCGAATAAAGTTGGAGTGAGAGCTGATGGCTATAGGTAAAAAACAGGTAACTGCTAAAAGCAAGGTCGACAGATCGCAAAAATACTCCTTGAGTGATGCCCTGGAACTGGTTAAGGAGGCGTCTTACGCCAACTTTGATGAGACTGTGGATCTGACTGTGCGCCTCGGCGTGGATCCCCGCAAAGCCGATCAGATGGTGCGTGGTGCGGTAGTGCTGCCCAACGGACTCGGCAAAAGCGTGCGGGTTCTGGTGTTTGCCAAAGGAGAGAAGGCACAGGAGGCTGAAGCGGCCGGTGCTGACTATGTCGGCGGAGACGACCTTGTGGAGAAGATTCAGAATGGCTGGTTTGAGTTTGATACGGCCATTGCGACCCCGGATATGATGGGTGTTGTCGGCAAGATCGGGCGCCTGCTTGGTCCTCGTGGTCTGATGCCCAATCCCAAAGTGGGTACGGTTACTTTCGATGTCGGGCGGTCGGTAAGCGAGGCAAAATCGGGTAAGGTTGAATATCGTGCCGAAAAAGCCGGCATAATTCACGCTCCGGTAGGTAAGGTGTCTTTCGATGTGGAGAGTCTGCAGGGCAATATAGTTGCACTGATGGATGCACTTATCAAAGCTAAACCTTCTACTGCAAAAGGAACCTATCTGCGTAAGATCAGTGTCTCAAGTACTATGGGTCCCGGTGTTCAGATCGATGTGCCCGAGGTGCAGGCCCTGGTTAAATAAATCCTTAAATAAATCCCTGCTCCGGCAACCTGGCCGGGAGCAGGATCGTCATCTGCTATTACGAGCAGAACATTCCTCGTCGTAGACAGCAGGTACATCCACCATGTGGAGTTTAATGCTGAATAAGCACCTGCCGAGACTGAATGGAGCCATTTCGTGTCTCCCAGTCCTATCGAGGGGATGAGAAATTCTAGGAAAGGAGGAGAGGTGAATGGCTGATAAAAATTCAAAGGAACAACTCGTAGCCGAACTGAGTGCGAAGCTTAAAGAGTCCAAAGCCGCATTTCTGGCCAACTACAGAGGCATATCGGTTGAACAGTCCAATGAACTGCGTACCAAACTGCGTAATGCCGGGGTTGAGTACCGTGTGGTTAAGAATACCCTGCTCTCGCTGGCATGCAAAGGCACCGATTTCGAATGCCTGCAGGAACAACTTACCGGGCCTACCGCTCTGGCTTTGGCTCTTGAGGATCCGGTTGAGCCTGCTAAAGTGCTGTTCGAGTTCGCCAAAGACAGCAAGGTTTTTGAACTCAAAAGTGGTGCCCTGGATGGCAATCTGCTGAGTGTTGAAGAGATCGAAGCGCTGTCCAAGCTGCCCAGTCGTGAAGTTCTGTTGGGCAAGATGCTCGGATCCATCAATGCACCGGTATCCAACTTCGTTGGCGTCCTTGCGGCAGTACCGCGGTCACTGGTACAGGTTCTTGGCGCGATTCAGGAACAGAAAAACGCTTAAAAGCGTAGCAGTTATAACAAATTTTTTCACATAATGGAGATAAGCAATGGCTGATATCACAAAAGAGCAGGTAATCGAGTTTATCGAGAACATGACCGTTCTCGAACTGGCAGAACTGGTAAAAGAACTGGAAGACAAATTTGGCGTATCCGCAGCTGCCCCTGTTGCAGTTGCTGCCGGAGCACCTGCCGAAGGTGGTGCTGCTGCTGCCGAAGAGCAGACCGAATTTGATGTTGTTCTTGCCGGTGCCGGTGACAAGAAGATCAATGTTATCAAGGTGGTTCGTGCTATTACCGGCCTTGGCCTCAAAGAAGCCAAGGAGATGGTTGACGGCGCGCCTAACACTGTAAAAGAAGGCGCCTCTAAAGAGGAAGCTGAAGATATCAAAAAGCAACTTGAAGAAGCCGGAGCTTCTGTCGAACTCAAATAGAGAACAATTTCATATATTCTCTGTTAAAAAGCCAAGGTCGCAATGCGGCCTTGGCTGTTCTTCGTTCTTTTCCTAAGGAGTGATCATGGCTTATTCGATTACGAATAACCAGCTGTTGCGTAAGCGTTTTTCTGATGTGAAGAGCGTCATTGAGATGCCGAATCTCATTGATATCCAGAAGAATTCCTATAAACGCTTCATGCAGGAAGATGTCCCTGCTGACCAGCGCCAGCTCATCGGTCTTGAAGCGGTTTTCCGCTCCGTGTTCCCGATTAAAGATTTCAATGAGACCTGCTCGCTAGAATATGTATCCTACGTACTGGAAGCTCCCAAATACGATGTTGATGAGTGTCATCAGCGTGGCATGACCTATGCAGCGCCTGTCAAGGTGCGTGTTCGTCTTGTATCATGGGATGTGGACAAAGATACAGATGTTCAGTCCATTCGTGATATCAAGGAGCAGGAAGTCTACTTCGGCGAGATCCCGCTGATGACAGAGAACGGCACCTTTGTCATCAATGGCACCGAGCGGGTAATCGTAAGTCAGTTGCATCGCTCTCCGGGAGTATTTTACGACCACGATAGAGGGAAAACCCACTCAAGTGGCAAGTTCCTCTACAGCGCGCGGGTTATTCCATATCGTGGTTCATGGCTTGACTTCGACTTCGATCACAAAGACCTGCTCTACGTACGTATAGACCGCAGACGCAAGCTTCCGGCTACTGTACTCCTCCAGGCTCTGGGCTACAGCGCTGAAGAACTGCTGCGCTATTACTACGACACCGAGGTGGTTGAAATCGGTGAGGACGGGTTTTCCAAAGAGGTCAATCTGGATCTGCTCGCCGGTCAGCGCGCGGTACTCGAGGTCAAGGATGCTGAAGGCAATGTCATTGTCCGGCCGAATCGCAAATTCACCAAAGCTGCACTTAAAAAGATTGCCGACGCCGGTCTGAAAACTATTCCCGTCACCCAGGAAGAGGTGGTAGGGCGTTATCTGGCCACAGATGTGGTCGATGAAGAGAGCGGGGAGATTCTGCTGGAGTGCAATCAGGAACTGACTGAATCCGCTCTGGAGATGCTGCGCGAAAAGGGCGTGAAATCGGTGGAACTGCTCTTTATTGACCACCTCTATGTGGGATCATATCTGCGCGACACCCTGGCTCAGGATTCGATAACCAATCCTGAAGACGCGATCATTGAAATCTACCGGCGTCTGCGCCCCGGGGATCCGCCTACGGTGAAGAGTGCCAACGCCCTGTTCGAGAATCTGTTTTTCAGTGAAGAGCGCTACGATCTTTCCATCGTCGGACGTTTGAAGCTCAACTACAAGCTCGGGCTCGATAAACCTCTGGAGGAACGCACTCTTTCCAAGGAGGATATTCTTGAGGTTGTGCGCTACCTGATCGAGTTGCGCAATGGACGCGGTTCCATTGACGATATCGACCATCTGGGGAACCGGCGCGTGAGGGTTGTGGGCGAACTGCTCGAAAATCACTACCGCGTCGGGCTGGTGCGTATGGAACGCGCCATCAAGGAGCGGATGAGTCTGCAGGAAGTTGACAGCCTCATGCCTCACGATCTGATTAACTCCAAGCCGGTTTCCGCGGTGGTTAAGGAGTTTTTCGGCTCTTCCCAGCTGTCGCAGTTTATGGATCAGACCAATCCCCTCTCGGAGATAACGCATAAGCGCCGTCTCTCAGCTCTGGGGCCCGGAGGTCTTACCCGTGAGCGTGCCGGCTTTGAAGTCCGTGACGTGCATCCGACCCACTACGGACGTGTGTGCCCCATCGAAACGCCGGAGGGCCCAAATATCGGCCTGATTGCCTCACTCTCCACCTATGCACGCATCAATGAGCACGGTTTTGTCGAGACACCGTACCGCATTGTAGAAGATGGACGGGTTACCGATGAGGTGCGCTATTTCTCCGCCCTCGAAGAGGAGGGCAACACCATTGCCCAGGCCAATGCGGTGCTGGATGAAGAAGGGCGCTTTGTCAACGATGTAATCAACGTCCGCCAGAACGGTGAATTTCTCATGCTCAAGCGTGAGGAAGTGCAGTTGATGGATGTTTCGCCCAAGCAGCTGGTATCAGTTGCAGCGGCGCTTATTCCGTTTCTGGAAAATGACGACGCCAACCGCGCCCTCATGGGCTCAAACATGCAGCGCCAGGCAGTACCCCTGCTGCGTGCCGATGCCCCGCTGGTAGGAACCGGAATGGAGCGCAAGGTCGCCCACGATTCCGGTGCCGCGGTTGTGGTGCAGCACGATGGTGTGGTGGATTCTGTCGATGCCTCGCGCATTGTAGTGCGGGTGAGTGAAGGGCAGAGTGGAGTTACTGGAACCGGTGTGGATATCTACAACCTGACCAAATTTGTGCGTTCAAATCAGAACACCTGTCTGAATCAGAAGCCGGTGGTTGAGGTTGGTGATCGCGTGAAGCGCGGCGATATTATCGCTGACGGACCGTCGACGCAGTTCGGAGAGCTGGGGCTGGGCCAGAACGTTCTGGTCGCATTCATGCCCTGGGAAGGGTATAATTTTGAGGACTCCATCCTTATTTCTGAGCGCCTGGTAAAAGACGATCGCTATACGTCGGTGCATATCGAAGAGTTTGAATGTGTAGCGCGTGATACCAAACTGGGCAAGGAGGAGATTACCGACGACATCCCCAACCTCGGTGATGATGCCCTTAAGGATCTGGATGAAAGCGGGATTATCCGCATTGGTGCCGAGGTGAAGCAGGGGGATATCCTCGTGGGTAAGATAACCCCGAAAGGAGAAACCCAACTCTCGCCCGAAGAAAAGCTCCTGCGCGCCATTTTCGGAGAGAAAGCCGGAGACGTGCGCGATACCTCTCTGCGCGTGCCTCCTGGGGTTGAAGGTGTGGTTATCGGAGCACGGGTGTTTTCGCGTAAGGGGTCCGACAAGGACGCGCGTACCGAGAAAATCGAGCAGCAGGAGATTGAAAAGCTGCGCAAGGATGAGGAGGATGAGATTCGCATTGTGCGTGAATCGGCGCGCAATAAACTCATCGATATCCTCGAAGGTAAGCGTCCTGCGGCATCGGTGGCGAATAAAAAAGGTGCCATTGTGCTCCCCAAAGAGGAGCCCATTGATGCAGAGAAACTCCGAGAGCTTCCTATGGAGAGTTGGAACGAGATCTCTTTGCAGAATGAAGAGGAAGCCGAAGCGGCGGTGGCGGATCTGCTTGCGCACCTCAAGGAACACGATGCGGTAATCAAAGCGAAATTTGCCGAGAAGATTGAGCGTATCAAGCGTGGCGACGATCTCCCCCCCGGAGTGATAAAGATGGTCAAGGTCTATGTGGCCATCAAGCGCAAGCTTTCCGTCGGGGATAAAATGGCCGGACGTCACGGTAACAAGGGTGTGCTTTCACGCATACTGCCCGAAGAGGATATGCCCTATACCGAGGATGGCACCCCGGTTGAAATCGTTCTCAACCCTCTCGGGGTTCCGTCACGTATGAATATCGGGCAGATCCTCGAAATTCATCTCGGTCTCGCGGCACGTGGCCTGGGCAATCAGATTCAGGCGGAGCTGGATCGGCGTGCCAAAGTTGATGAGCTGCGTGCCAAGATCAAGGATGTGTACGACGACGCCGAGTTGAACCCCTTCATCGACAACCTTTCGGAAAAGGATGTCAAAAAACTTGCCCAGCGGCTTTCCCATGGAGTTCCCATGGCCACGCCGGTGTTCGAAGGGGTCAGTGAAGAGGATGTAAAAGCGCAGATCAAAAAGGCAGGCTTTGACACCTCCGGCCAGATGACCCTGTACGATGGAAGAACCGGAGATGCGTTCAAGGAAAAAGTAACCGTGGGGATCATGTACATGCTCAAACTCCATCACCTGGTTGATGACAAGATCCACGCGCGTAGCATCGGTCCTTACAGCCTGGTAACCCAGCAGCCTCTCGGGGGTAAGGCGCAGTTCGGCGGGCAGCGTCTGGGTGAGATGGAAGTGTGGGCCATGGAAGCCTATGGTGCATCCCATGCCCTGCAGGAGTTCCTCACGGTCAAATCTGATGATGTCGCTGGCAGAACCCGCATGTATGAAGCCATTGTCAAAGGGCGGCATACCCTTGAAGCCGGCTTGCCGGAATCATTCAACGTGCTGTTGAAGGAGCTTCAGGCACTGTGTCTGGATGTGGACCTGCTTGAAGACGAAAAAGACTGATACTGCCATCCCTTAAGGAGATGAGTTTTGGAAGATAGTATTAACCTGTTTGAGCGTCCCAAGGATCCGTTGAGTTTTGATACCATTCGTCTCTCGCTTTCATCGCCCGAGACGATTCGTGAACGCTCCTTTGGTGAGGTGAAGAAGCCGGAGACCATTAACTACCGCACCTTCAAGCCGGAGCGTGACGGTCTGTTCTGCGCCAAAATCTTCGGCCCGGTAAAGGACTACGAATGCAACTGCGGTAAGTACAAGCGCATGAAACACCGCGGGATCGTATGTGAAAAATGCGGGGTTGAGGTTATCCCCAGCAAGGTACGGCGTGAGCGTCTCGCCCACATCGATCTGGCGTGCCCGGTTGCGCATATCTGGTTCCTGAAGTCGCTGCCGTCACGAATCGGTACCCTTCTGGACATGACCCTCAAGGAGCTGGAGAAGGTGCTGTATTTTGAGGCGTATATCGTCCTCGACAGTGCGGATACCGAGCTCGAAGTGGGGCAGATCCTGCCGGAGGACAAGTACCACGAGCTGATGGCGGAGTATTCCGGGCAGTTTTCTGCCGGGATGGGCGCCGAGGCGATCCGCGAGCTTCTCGCGGCCCTGGATCTGGAGGAGATCGCTCAGGAATTGCGCGTGGAAATGCGCGAATCCACGAGCGAGGCGAAAAAGAAAAAGGTGGCTAAACGCCTGAAGGTGGTCAACGCCTTTCTGCGCAGCAACAACCGCCCGGAATGGATGATTCTGGAGACATTACCGGTGCTGCCGCCGGAATTGCGTCCCCTGGTTCCCCTGGATGGCGGGCGCTTTGCCACCTCTGACCTGAATGATCTGTACCGCCGTGTGATCAACCGTAACAACCGTCTCAAGCGCCTTATGGATCTGCATGCGCCTGAGGTGATTATCCGCAACGAAAAACGCATGTTGCAGGAAGCGGTTGATGCCCTGTTCGACAACGGCAGACGTGGACGTGCCATCACCGGGCCTAACAAGCGCCCCCTGAAATCACTCTCCGATATGCTTAAGGGCAAGGGAGGGAGGTTCCGCCAGAATCTCCTCGGGAAGCGCGTGGATTACTCCGGACGTAGCGTTATTGTGGCCGGGCCGGAACTGAAACTGCACCAGTGTGGCCTGCCCAAAAAGATGGCGCTGGAACTCTTCAAACCCTTTATCTACAATAAACTCGAAGAGCTCGGGCTCTGCACTACCATCAAGAGCGCCAAAAAACTGGTGGAAAAGGAAAAGTCCGAGGTCTGGGATGTGCTTGAGGATGTCATCCGTGAGCATCCTGTTATGCTGAACCGTGCCCCGACCCTGCACCGCCTGGGGATTCAGGCCTTTGAGCCGGTTCTCATCGAGGGCAAGGCGATTCAGCTCCATCCTCTGGTGTGTACCGCATTCAACGCCGACTTCGATGGAGACCAGATGGCGGTTCATCTGCCTCTTTCCATTGAAAGTCAGATCGAAGCGCGCGTGCTCATGATGTCGACCAACAACATCCTTTCGCCCGCGAACGGTAAGCCGATTATTGTACCATCGCAGGATATGGTGTTGGGGCTCTACTACATGACGCGTATCCGCCCGTTTATCAAGGGTTCAGGTAAGATCTTCAGCTCCCCGGACGAGGTGCGCATTGCCTACGATGCTGGTGAGGTAGAGCTTCAGGCCGGGATCAAGGTGCGCATGAGTCCGGTGGAGGGCGCGGCTCCCGAGCTTATAGATACTGCGGTCGGGCGTGTGCTCCTGCGTGAAATTGTGCCCGAGGTCATTCCGTTCGACCAGGTCAACCGCGTCATGACCAAGAAACAGATTGCTGAACTTATCGATGCCAGTTTCCGTCTCGCCGGTAATAAGCAGACGGTTATTCTGGCGGATAAACTCAAGCAGACCGGGTATCGCTTTTCCACCATCGCCGGAATCTCCATCGGTCTCGATGATATGGTGGTGCCGGAGTCTAAGCAGGGTTATATCGATGCGGCTCTTGAAGAGGTCAAGGAGATCCAGAGCCAGTACACCGATGGTCTGATTACTGACGGCGAGCGCTACAATAAAGTGGTGGATATCTGGGCTAAATGCACCGAGGACATTGCCACCACCATGCTGAGCGATCTTTCCACCGACCGTTTTGAATCTGAAGACGGTGAAGTGGTTGAAGCCCCGTCGTTCAATGCCATCCACATGATGGCCGATTCGGGTGCGCGAGGCAGTGCCCAGCAGATCCGTCAACTTGCAGGTATGCGCGGACTTATGGCCAAGCCATCCGGTGAGATTATCGAAACCCCGATCACGGCAAACTTCCGTGAAGGTCTGACCGTGCTTCAGTACTTTATCTCCTCCCACGGGGCGCGTAAAGGCCTTGCGGATACAGCCCTCAAGACCGCGAACTCCGGGTATCTCACCCGGCGTCTTGTGGATGTGGCGCAGGATGCGATTATCACCGAGCAGGACTGCCAGACTCTGGATGGAGTCATGGTCTCCTCCCTTATCGATTCCGGTGAAGTGATCCAATCGCTCGGGGACAGGATACTGGGGCGTACTGCACTCGAAGATGTATGTGATCCGGTAGACGGGCACGTGATTGTGGAAGCGAACCAGGAGATAACCGAAGACCTGGTGAAGAAGATTGAGGATGCAGGTATCGAGCGCGTTAAGATCCGCTCCGTGCTTACATGCAAGAGTCGTCAGGGAATCTGCGCCTCCTGCTACGGGCGCGACCTCGCCCGCGGGCACATGGTCAACCTCGGTGAAGCTGTCGGGGTGATCGCGGCCCAGTCCATCGGCGAACCGGGTACCCAGCTCACCATGCGTACCTTCCACATCGGTGGCGCTGCATCCCGAAGCGCTGAGCAGACCTCACTCGAAGCCCGGTACGACGGGGTTCTCCAGTTCGACAACCTGAAGTCTGTTCTCAACCGCGATGGCAACCACATCGTAACCAACCGTAACGGGCAGATTGTGATCGTGGATGAGACCGGACGCGAGCGCGAGCGCCATGAGCTCCTCTATGGTACCAAGTTACTCGTCGGACCTGGTGAAGAGGTGAAAGCCGGGACCCAGCTGGCAGAGTGGGATCCGTACACCATGCCGGTTCTTACTGAAGTGGGCGGGCGTGTCCACTACGGTGACATCGTGGCCGGCCTCACCATGGATGAAAAGGTCGATGATGTTACCGGGCTTTCGCGTAAGGTTATTATCGAATCCAAGGCTTCCGATAAGCGCCCGCGTATCATTCTCAAGGATGAAGAGGGAAAGTCCGTGAAGCTACCCAATGGGATGGTGGCGCGCTACATGCTTCCGGTTGGTTCCAATATTACCGTGGCCGAAGATGTGGAGGTTTCACCCGGCGATATTCTCGCTAAAATTCCACGGGAAACCACCAAGACCAAGGATATCACCGGGGGTCTGCCGCGGGTTGCCGAGCTCTTTGAAGCCCGGAAGCCGAAGGAATTCGCTATCCTCAGTGAGATTGACGGGGTGGTAAGCTACGGCAAAGACACCAAAGGCAAGCGCAAGGTGGTGGTTACGCCTGAAATCGGGGAGCCCATGGAATATCTCATCCCCAAAGGCAAGCACATCAGCGTGCAGGAAGGTGATCAGGTTATTGCCGGTGATCCCCTGATGGACGGTTCACGCAATCCCCACGATATCCTGCGTGTTCTGGGAGAGAAGGAACTTGCCAAGTACCTGGTGGATGAAGTCCAGGAGGTCTATCGCCTCCAGGGGGTTACCATCAATGATAAGCACATCGAAACCATTGTTCGTCAGATGTTGCGCCGGGTTGCGATTCGTGAAGTGGGAGACACCGATTTCCTTATCGACGATCAGGTCTCGCGCGAGGAATTTGAAAAAGAAAACGAGCGCGTGCTCGCAGAGGGTGGCAGTCCCGCAGTAGGTGAACCCATCATGCTCGGGATTACCAAGGCGTCCCTCTCGACCGAATCCTTTATTTCGGCGGCATCCTTCCAGGAGACCACCAAGGTGTTGACTCAGGCCGCTATCGAAGGGAAGGAAGACCACCTGTGCGGACTGAAGGAGAATGTCATCATGGGGCGTCTGATACCAGCGGGGACCGGTATCCCCGAATACCGCACGGTCAAGGTTCAGGCTCCTGAGCCGGAAGAATCGGACAATTCAGAAGGGTCTGATGAAGAAGGCGGAGAAGAGCAGGACAGCGCCAAGGCTTCTGCTGAAGCATAAATAACCTCCGGCGCCAGTACGGGCCGGAGTAAAAATATGTGAGGGACATGTAACATCTGCTTGACTTTAGGCGTAGCAGTTGTTATTGTCCGCGAGTTTTCCCCTTTACGGGGGACGTTCTTTCAATTTTGTGAATAGTAATTTCGGGAGTAAGAAATGCCGACAATCAATCAGTTGATCAATAAAGGGCGCAAGAGAAAAGAGCGGAAGGGTGCAGCACGTGCGTTGCAGGCCAATCCGCAGCGTCGGGGTGTATGCACCAGGGTTTATACAACCACACCGAAAAAGCCGAACTCAGCACTGCGTAAGGTTGCGCGTGTGCGCCTGACTAACGGAATCGTGGTTTCATCCTATATTCCGGGGGTAGGGCACAATCTGCAGGAGCACTCAGTGGTTCTGGTGCGCGGTGGTCGTGTAAAGGACTTGCCTGGTGTGCGTTATCACATCGTTCGCGGAGCGCTTGATCTTGCTGGTGTTCAGGGTCGTATGCAAGGCCGTTCCAAGTATGGTGCTAAGCGTCCTAAGTAGGACATTGCCGAAGCAGGAATTGATTTAAAAGAGGTCGTTTAAGATGCCTAGAAGAAGAGAAGTAGCAAAGAGGGTCGTTCTTGCAGATCCTAAGTTCAATGATCGGATCGTAACCAAGTTTGTCAACCACCTGATGCTGGGTGGAAAGAAAAGTGTTGCAGAGACGATCGTTTACGGTGCCTTTGATTTGATTGCTGAGCGGAGCGGTGAAGATCCTCTGGAGGTGTTCAAGAAGGCGTTTGAGAATGTACGTCCTCTGCTGGAGGTCAAGTCGCGCCGTGTGGGTGGTTCCACCTATCAGGTCCCGGTCGAGGTACGTGCTGACCGGCGCAACGCCCTGGTTATCCGCTGGGTTCTGGCTGCGGCACGCAAGCGCGGTGAGCGCACCATGCGTGAGCGCCTTGCCGCTGAGCTTCTCGATGCGGCCAACGGTCGTGGCGGAGCGGTTAAGAAAAAAGAGGACACTCATCGCATGGCCGAGGCGAACAAGGCTTTTGCCCATTATCGCTGGTAGCGACCTGAATCTGGAGGAAGTAAAGCAGTGGCACGTAAAGTATCGCTAGAAAAAACACGCAATATCGGCATAATGGCTCACATCGACGCCGGTAAGACCACAACAACAGAACGTATTCTGTTTTATACCGGTATTTCCCATAAGATCGGCGAAGTTCATGATGGCGCAGCGACCATGGACTGGATGGAGCAGGAGCAGGAGCGCGGAATTACTATCACCTCAGCTGCGACTACCTGTTTCTGGAAAGATCATCGCGTAAATATAATTGACACCCCCGGCCACGTGGACTTCACCATTGAAGTGGAGCGTTCTCTGCGTGTCCTCGACGGCTCCGTGGCGGTATTCTGCTCGGTTGGCGGCGTTGAGCCCCAGTCTGAGACGGTCTGGCGTCAGGCCGACAAGTACGGGGTGCCCCGCCTTGCCTTTATCAATAAGATGGATCGTATCGGTGCTGACTTTCAGCGCGGTGTAGATATGATGCGCGACCGTCTTGGTGCCAATCCTGTGCCTATGCAGCTGCCTATCGGTAAGGAAGAAGGCTTCCGCGGCGTAGTGGATCTCGTTACGGAAAAGGCAATAGTGTGGAAGGACGAATCCCTCGGCGCTGAATTCGAGGAGATTGATATCCCCGCCGACATGGTGGATGATGTTGCCGCTGCGCGCGAAGCCATGCTTGAAGAGCTGTGCACCTACGACGAAGAGCTGATGGAGAAGTATCTCGGTGGTGAAGAGCTCACAATTGATGAGATCAAGGCCTCGGTTCGGCGTGCAACCATCGATCTGCACATCAATCCGGTATTCTGTGGCAGCGCTTTCAAAAACAAGGGCGTGCAGAATCTCCTCGATGCAGTCATCGACTATATGCCCAGCCCCACAGATGTGCCTCCCATTGAGGGTATAGACCCTAAGGGTGAGCCGATCACGCGCCCTGCTGACGATAGTGGTCCATTTGCGGCTCTGGCATTCAAGATTATGACCGACCCGTTTGTGGGCCAGCTCTCTTTCTTCCGCGTCTACTCCGGTGTAGCCGAGGCGGGTGCGACCATCCTGAATTCCACCAAAGGAAAGAAGGAGCGCCTCGGGCGTATCCTCAAGATGCACGCAAACAAGCGTGAAGAGATCAAAGAGGTCTACTCCGGGGATATTGCAGCTGCAGTGGGGCTGAAGCATACCACTACAGGCGATACTCTGTGTGATCCCAACAATGAATGCCTCCTGGAGGCGATGGAGTTCCCGGATCCGGTTATTCATATTGCGATTGAGCCCAAGACCAAGAGTGACCAGGAGAAACTCGCGGTTGCCTTGGGTAAGCTTCTCGCCGAGGATCCCTCCATGGGTGTGCGCACCGATGAGGAAACCGGGCAGACTATTCTCTCCGGCATGGGGGAACTTCACCTTGAGGTTGTAATCGACCGTCTGAAGCGTGAATTCAAGGTTGAAGCCAATGTAGGCGCGCCCCAGGTTGCCTATCGTGAATCCATCACCAAAAAAGTTGAGGTTCAGGGTAAGTTTGTGCGCCAGTCCGGTGGTCGTGGTCAGTACGGCGATTGCTGGTTGCGTATCGAGCCCCAGGAGCCGGGTGAAGGTTTTGAGTTTGTCGATGAAATTAAAGGCGGTGTGATTCCACGCGAGTATATCCCCGCTGTCGGTAAAGGTGCGGAAGAAGCAGCGCAGTCCGGCGTTCTTGCCGGCTTCCCGCTGGTGGACGTCAAGGTTACCTGCTACGACGGCTCCTATCACGATGTCGACTCTTCAGAGATGGCGTTTAAGATTGCCGGTTCCATGGGTTTTAAAGAAGGTGCTGCGAAAGCGGGGCCGGTATTGCTCGAGCCGATGATGGCCGTTGAGGTTGTAGTGCCTGAGGAGTATATGGGCGATGTTATCGGCGATATCAACAGCCGCCGCGGTAAAGTGATGAGCATGGACTCCCGCGGAGGTGCTCAGGTTATAAATGCCCATGTTCCCCTTTCGAGCATGTTTGGTTATGCAACGGACCTGAGAAGCGCAACACAGGGTCGTGCAACATATACAATGGTGTTTGATCACTACGAACAGGTGCCAAAGGCGATTTCCGAGGAAATCATTGCCAAGGTCAAAGGCTAAGGAGTACGTTATGTCCAAAGAGAAATTTGAGAGAAGCAAGCCGCACGTCAACATA
>JBNGCY010000028.1:0-2458 GCA_049975505.1 Desulfuromonadaceae bacterium
TATTCTTCCGGATATTTTTCAAAAGCATCAATCCTGGTCATAACCCCTCCTTGGGATTTCTTTTCGGGTGACTTCCCGAATTCTCATCCTGCACGATAGGTATTCTTTCCTGTCCACCTGGTTAATCCCACCTGAATCAGATATCTGCCTGGTTTTTGCTTGCTGATTATCTCTTCGGCGTTGGCCGGGTTCAACCTTGACAGGTGATATTTAATTTTTCCTTAGAACGGTATTCCCGTATAGCTTCGGTCATGGGGTGGCTGACGAGAAAATTCTAAGGGTACATATTCAATCCGGCTGTTTCTGCAAAACAGAAACAAAACGGTTCAGGGCTTCGGGGTTTGAAGCCAGGTGGAGATGAACATAGCTCGCTAAAATCCGTCCCCTGGAATATCCTTCTTCATGCATGACGCCATCGCGATTTGCGCACACCTGATAGGCCGCCTGCCACTGCGGGTGCTGGAGCGGATCGGTGCACAATTCCGAATAGTGAAATTCATGTCCCCGCAGTTGCGTACCTATAGCACCGAATAAAGTAGGCTGTTGCAACGTCACGTCCATATATCCAAGACGTTTGCGCCGGGTGCGCATGCGGGTCCAGGCCGGGAGGATGCCGAGCATTGGGAATGTTTTTCCGTCCTCCACCAGCCCCTGGCTGAGATACATAAGCCCGCCGCACTCGGCATACACGAGGCGTCCACAAGCGCAGAAATCCCGAATGCTGTTGAGCATGCTGTGATTGGCGCAAAGACGTTCGGCGTGTTCTTCCGGATAGCCGCCGCCGAGAACGAGACCAGCACAGTCTGCGGGGAGTGTTTTGTCTTCGAGGGGAGAGAAAAAAAGTACCTCCACACCGCGCTTCTGCAGCGCATCGAACAGATCCTGGTAGTAGAACTGAAACGCGGCATCGCGCGCAATGGCGAGGCGAACCCTGCCGTCCGCACGCATCTCGACCGGGGGTGCTGGCGAGAGCACGGGCAGTGCCGGAGCATTACGGGCCTGGCGCAGCAGATGATCGAGATCGAGATGCTTTTCGGCAGCAGTGGCAAGGTGCTGGATGAGGGCTTCATCCCATGGAGTTTCCGCAGCGGATACCAGACCGAGGTGGCGATCCGGCAGAGCAGGCAGGGCGTTGCGCGGCACGTTCCCGAGAAGGGGCGGGAGGTTGGCTTCCTGCAGCGCCCGGGCAAGAAGATCGGCGTGAGAGGCGGAGCCGCAGAAGTTGGCGATTACTCCGGCGAGGGCGATGTCCGGCTCAAAGCCGGCATAGCCGGACACCAGAGCGGCGAGGCTGCGCGCCATGCCATGGCTGTTGACCACCAGGGCCACGGGGGCCTGAAGCCAGGAGGCAATCTGCGCGGTGCTGCCCTCCAGACTGGTCGGGCTGCTGCCGTCGAACAGACCCATCACCCCTTCGATGATGGCGATGTCGGTAGAGGCGCTGTGCTCGGCAAACAGGCGCGTGACGTAATCGCGCCCGCACATCCAGGCATCGAGATTATAACACGGGCGTCCAGATACCCGGGCGAGATGGCCGGGGTCGAGGTAGTCCGGTCCGACTTTGAAGGTCTGTACCTTAAGGCCACGTTGCCGCAGAGCCGCCACCAGTGCCAGGGTCAGGGATGATTTGCCCACCCCGCTGTGGCTGCCGGCGATAACCAGACGCGCGCAGCTACTCAAAACTCCACCCCCCTGCGTACATGAACCCCTTGATCAAAGGCGTGTTTCAGTGGTTGAATTTCACTGACCGTGTCGGCAATTGCAAGCAGCGCTTCGGGGGCATTGCGTCCGGTCAGGACCAGATTCAACCCTGCCGGGGCGCGGCGTAACAGGTCGGCCACCCGCTCCTCCTCGAGCAGACCGCGCGCCACGGCGCCGCACATCTCATCGAGAATGATCAGATCATATTCGTCGCTGAAGATGGCGGCTTCGGCGCGTGCCAGCCCCTGTTCGGCGGCTTTACGGTGTTCGGCGTACAGAGGATGATCCGGCCTGGGCACAAAACCGAGGCCGCATTGCTCCACCCTTATGCCGAGACGTTTTAGCCCGGCCAGTTCACCCACTTCGGCATCATTTTTCATGAACTGAAGGATAAGTACCCGCTGACCATGTCCGACAGCGCGCAGCGCCATGCCGAAGGCGGCAGTGGACTTGCCCTTGCCGTTGCCGGTGAAGATGAGGATGTTGGTGCGCGCGGTGTCATCCTGCGGCGTGGTGGCAGCCGTTTTGGGTTGTGTCTTCGCTGGTGCTGTTTCCGGCGTCAGGCTACGCTGGAACCAGTCGAGGCGCTCATGCAGTGTCACCACCTCGCCGACCAGAATCACCGCCGGACTGGTGATTCCGTGCTGTTCCACCTGGTCGGGAGCATCGTTCAGATTGGTGATCAGGGTGCGTTGTTGCGGGGTGGAGACATGGCTGACTACGGCCACCGGAGTGTCCGCAGGGCGGCCGTGGGAGA
>JBNGCY010000028.1:2558-24486 GCA_049975505.1 Desulfuromonadaceae bacterium
TCGGCCACATAGGGGGCGAGATGACGCGAGCCGGTGGTGAGGAGCACCGGACGCCCGTCAGAGCAGGCCAGCCTCGCGGCCTCGGCGTGATCGTGGGCCATCAGGCATTCGTCCAACGCATTCAACAATGCCGGGCGCTGGTAACGTAAATAGGGGCGCTGACTGTACTCGGCCGCAACACGTGCCGTCTGATGGACAGCGCCGGCATAGGGATGGGTGGCGTCAATGACGGCACTTATCCGCTCCTGTTGGATCAGCCCGGAGAGCTGATCCTGATTCAGGCGTCCGCAACGACGGTGTATAGCGAGATGCTCACCTAGGTCGAGATCGGTATCCGTGGCTGTAGATACCAGCACCTGATAGCCCGCCGTGGCCAGTTTGACGGCCAGAGGGGCGCTTTCGCTGGTGCCGCCGAGGAGCAGAATCTGTGGGCCGCCATTCATGCTTTACGCCTCCCCCCGGTAATAACCGCGTGGCGTGACCATGCGCCCGTCCAACACACAGGTGGTGGAATTGCCGATGATCACCACTGAGCGCATCCCCACCTCATGTTCCAGCAGATGGTCGAGGGCGGTGAGGACCACCTGCTCTTCGGCGCTGCCCACGGCCGTGGCGATGCCAACGGGCGTAGTGCCGGGACGCCGGGCGCGGAAAATGCGCGTCGCCTCTTCAAGCTGCATCACCCGCTTCTTGCTGCGCGGATTGTACAGTGACACCACCAGATCGGCGGCAGCTACGGCTTCGAGACGGGTGACAATGATCTCCCACGGCACCAGCAGGTCACTGAGGCTGATGATGGCGCTGTCGAGCATCAGTGGTGCGCCGAGTAGAGCTGCAGCTGAGTTCGCCGCAGTGACCCCAGGGATCACCTCCATGGGGATATGGCAGCCCTCGGCCGCGGCCATCTCCATAGCCAATCCGGCCATGCCGTACATTCCCGCATCTCCAGAGGAGACCAGGACCACGTTTTTCCCTGCGATCACCGCATCCAGTGCAGCCCGGCAGCGTTCGGCCTCTTTCATCATTCCGGAGATAATTACCTGCTGATCCGTGATCAGATCGGCGATGCTGTCCACATAGGGTCCATAGCCGACGATCACATCACTGGCACAGATAGCCTGAGTGGCACGGGCGGTGCGGTCGCCGGTGCTGCCGGGGCCTAAACCAACGAGAAACAGTTTTCCCGCGCGATTGCAATGGTGATGCCGTTGAAGGCGGTTTTCTGAAGTAGTAATGACGTCCTCCGTCCTGCGAGCAGAGCCGCGGGTTCACTCACCGCGGGCAGTTGAACATGACTGGCGACAAACTCCGAATGACCGAACGGGCGCGTACTTTCGCGGATCAGGTCGGAGTCGATCACGCGTAGGGGAATATTGAGTTGTGCGGCCGCCTCCAGGAGTCCGTTCTCCTGCGCCTTGACATCCGCAGTGGCGAGAAAGCGCACCCGCTCAAGGGGCAGATCAAGGCCGGCCAGAGCCGTGGTGACGGCGCTGCAGATATCTGCGGCGCTTTTACCTTTGCGGCAGCCGATGCCGACAATCAGGTCTTTGAGCGCTTCAGTAGTGGTGGAGATCACGGGTTCAGCGCCGGTAATATTGGCGACGGTGATGGCCAGATCATTGGCACCGCCTTCATGCCCGCTGAGTACGCTCATGGCGTGGCGCGCACCGACATCAAGGCACACCACGGCCGGATCACGCAGCTTGCTCTCCACCAGCGAAGCTATAGCGCGCACCGCCACCCCGCACGGAGCCACATACACTAGGCCATCATAGCGGGTGAATATCCTGCGGGTCAGTTTTACGACCCGTTCAAACCCGATTACGCCGGGCGGGGCGGCAATGCTCTGATGTAGATACTGATCTACATTCATGCTGGCGGCAATGCGCTCCATCACCTTGAGGCCCTGGGGTGAAAAGGTGATCACCGCCGTGGTCATGAAGAGGCTCCATCGTCATTTTCGGCGCGGCGATAGCCGTGGCTGAAGTGGCGGTGATACAGCTTGGACACCGGGATGTCATGGGTCCGGTCTGATCCAATCGCGGGGCCGACGACGATCATAGCTGTTTTGGTAATACCTGCTGCAGCTACCCTGGGCGCTATATCCGCCAGGGTTCCCCGAATGACCACCTCGTCAGGCCAACTGGCACGGAAGACCACACCGATGGGGCAGTCCGCGCCGTAATGGGGGATCAGCTCGTCCACTACCGTGGCCAGCTTGTGCACCGACAGGAACAGGCACAGAGTCGATTCAGTGCGCGCCAGCTCGGCCAGCTCCTGCTTTGCGGGCATGGGTGTGCGTCCCGAGGTGCGGCTGAGGATTATGGTCTGGGCGATCTCCGGCGCGGTCAGCTCGGTCTTGAGCGCGGCGGCCGCGGCCTGAAAGGAGCTGACGCCCGGTACCACCTCGTAGTCGATGCCGAGGCGGTCGAGGATCTTCATCTGCTCGCGGATCGCACCGTAGATGGCCGGGTCCCCGGTGTGCAGACGAATGACGTCCACATCCTGTTGCTGAGCGCTGATAAATACCGCCTCGATCTGCTCCAGGGTCATGGCGGCGGAATCGTGGAGTTCGGCGTCCTCCGGAACCAGGTCCACTACATCCGGGCTGACCAGGGATCCGGCATACACGCAGATGCGGCACCGGCACAGCAGACGCCGGGCCTTGACCGTGAGCAGTTCCGGGTCGCCGGGACCGGCGCCGACGAAGATGACTTTCATGGGGGTCTCCTTGTTATGCAATTGCGTAGTAAACTCGGGACTGTCCCAAGCTTCAACTGGGGCTGTCCCAGATGTTTACGGGCCATGGAACGGTGGCGGTTTGCACCGCAAAAGCCTGGGACAGCCCCCCGTGCGGGGACAGTCCCGGTTTTGCTGCCATTTCCCTCTTAAGTTAGCCTTTATAAACGTTTCTCTGTGGTTCGCTGTGTGAAACTGCTTGCTCAGGCGAACCTTTTTTGTTCTCGTTGTTGACGCCCACATGACGTGGGAGTGCGCTCCAGCGCTAACAGAATGGGAGGGATTGGCTGCAAAATAACCCTCTGCCGGGGCGAATCTCGGCGACCTTGACCTTGATCTCAATCATGCCCTCGTTTCATCGGCATTATGTTTCGGCGCCACCAAAATCACCGCCAAATGCCCGGCATCCGCTGGCGCATCTTTAAGCTGGCTTAAATCCATTTCGATCTTTTGCTCCGGCAACCCGGCACGGGCAACAAACACGCTGCGTTCCAGGGCCGCACACTGGTCGAGCAGCTCGATCAATTGCACCAGCCGCCGACCAATTTTCATGATAGCCACGCCGCTGCCCGAAGTGATCAACGCGCGCAGCTGTTCCAGATCATTAGCCGCCGGAATAATAGTCAACGGCTGCTCTCCTTCACCGAGCGGACAGCAGGTGAGGGCCGCAACGGCGCTGACGGCACTGATGCCCGGCACCGTTTCAACCTGAGCCTGTGGGAACACCGCATACAGGGCGCGCAGCAGGTAGATGTAGGTGGAGTAGAGCAGCGCATCACCCAGGGTGACCAGGGCCACATCCTGCCCCGCCTGCAAGCGACCGGCAATCTCCTGCGCGGTCTCATGCCAGTGCTGCCGGCGCGTGGCGGCGTGGCCGGCCAGGGAGAATATCACCGGCACAATGGCGCAATTGGCCGACGCATGAGTAGCGGCAATGGCGGCGACATAGGTCTGACGACTGAGGCGCGAGGTCGGCACATAAATGGCATCGCACTGGCGCAGCACGCGCACCGCCTTAAGGGTAAGCAGCTCCGGATCACCGGGGCCGACGCCAACGCCGTAAAATGTTCCCTGTTGCGGCTGGGTCATAGCGTCACCTCCTGATGGAGCAGGATAATGATGGTGCGCGCCGCCAAGGTGGCCTGACGTAATGTCGCGGCGTCGCAGGGGTGAATCTTCTCTGCGGCCAGGGTGAGGTTTTCACACACCATGGCTCGGTAGTCTGCGCCCAACTGCTCCAGCAGATCGGCGGCCCACTCGGTGGCGGCGCGGGTACCGGCGAGGATGGCGATTTTGTGCCAGGTTTGCAGCTCATCAATAGTTGCCGCGGGGATTCGGCCGTGGGCGCTGATAATACGCAGGTCGTGCCAGTCGATGCCCAACCTGGCGCAGGCCACCTGCACCGAGCTGATGCCGGGGATCAGGCGGCAATGTTCATGGCCGAAGTGCTGTTGAACGCGGCGCGCCAGGCTGAACAGGCCGCTGTCGCCGGATACCAGCACCACCAGGCGTTGATCACGGTGTTGCTCCATGGCTGCAAGCACGGCCGGGATATCGCCACCGACAGCGAGGCGCGTCGCTTTGACCTCAGGGAACAGATCCAGCAGGTAGCGCGCTCCGACCAGCACCTCGGCGTCAGCTACGGCGTGGTGGACCGCTGTAGTCAGATAGTCTGCATGGCCGGGGCCGCAACCGGCGATGATAATGGGCGGCGTCATATACTCTCCTTTTCGCGGTGGAGCAGCCAGGGTTGCAAATCCCCGGCGCTGCCGAGAATGTCGCCCTTGAGATTGATCAGCACCACCCGCGGCTGCCAGGAAGCGGGAAAAGTTTCGGCGCTCTTGCGCTGGATCCCTTCAGCAAGGCGATCCGCAACCTTATGGCATTGTGTTGAAGTCAGGTGTTGCATAAACAGTCCTTCGACCGTGGTGCTGTCGCCAATCTTTTGTCTTATCACCTGAGCCGCCAGATCGGCGACAAAGGGTACGGCACTCGGTGACTGACTGGAGTGGGTATTCCAGTGCCCCATGGCCAGTTTGGCCAGTTTGCCGGGGTGCCCGAGGAGTAACAGCGCCTCAAACGCCTGCGCTTGCGCCCGTTTGAGCATGTAACCCCACTCATTGCTCACTTCCACCACCTGCTGGGACTTGAGGTGAAAGGCGCGCAGTGCGGCAGTGCGGCCCATGTTGCCCGGCACAAACACCGGGGCATGGCAGTTACTGGCAATGCAGATATCCAGGGCGCACTTGAGCGACTGTTGCAGGGCCGGAGCACTGAACGGCCGCACCCGGCCGCTGGTGCCGATGATGGAGATGCCGCCTTCAATGCCGAGCTTGGGATTGAAGGTTTTTGCGGCCAGCTCTTTCCCGCCGTCCACGGCTACGGTGACCATGGCGCCGTGATCTGTCACTTCGCGAATGGCCGCCGTGATCATGGTGCGCGGCACCGGGTTGATAGCCGCTTCCCCCACAGGGAGGGCAAGACCGGGCAGGGTGACAACACCGACGCCGGGTCCGGCGCGGAAGATGACGTCCGTACCCCGGCACGGCGTCACGCGTACACGAATCCGCGCGCCATGGGTGACATCGGGGTCGTCACCGGCATCCTTGATGATACTCGCCTCGGCGCTATCGTTGCTCCGCTCCAGTGAAGCCACTGTCCACGTCAGACGGCTGCCGTCGGGCAGCGCTATCTCCACCCGGTTCACCTGCTCATTGCGGAACAACGACAAGGCCGCGGCTTTGGCGGCCAACGCCGCGCAACTGCCGGTGGTGATGCCACCCCTCAACCTCGCGCTCATGCCGTGGTATCCTTCTGCCAGCCGCGTTGCCCTATCCTGACTATCAGCGTGGTCATGTAGCTCAGTGGTGTCATGTTCCATTGGCTGAGGTCGTCAATCAGCAGTTCGTGCTCCCCCTGTTCGCCGCAGCTCACCAGACGTGCACAGCTGAGCAGGTTGCGCCGGCGCAGCAGATCCATCAGCTTTTCGATACAACCTCCCGCTTTGTAGAGCACCAGGGTTTCGCAGTGGTCGAGGGCCTGGGCCACGGCGTCGAGATTGGTGGCAGACATCAGGGTCAGGCGGTCTTCCTGCAGGGTCAGCACTTCGGCGAAGCGGCTGGCCGAGGTCTGGAAGGCGCTGATGCCCGGCACCACGTGGAGGTGGTCGGGGGGCATATGAGCGGCCAGGGCCTGCAACAGATAGGAGCTGGTGGCAAAAATCAGCGGATCACCGAGGGTCACCTGGACCACGGATTGTCCGGCAGCACAATGATTTACCACATCTTCAGCCAGGTTCTGCCAGCGCTGCCGGGTGTTGTGCTCGTTGCGCTCCATGGGATATGTATGCACGATAACTTCCTGGTGGCGGATAAAAGGGCGCACCGCTTCGAGAGCGAGGCTTTTGGCGGCGGTTTTGGCCTGGGGTGCCAGGATCACGTCGCATTGTTCGACCAGGCGTGCTGCGCGCAGGGTGAGCAAATCCGGGCAGCCGGGGCCGATGCCGACGGCGTAGAAGTGGCCGGGTTGTGGTTTTGTTGTGATGCACTCTGTCATGTGTTTTTCCTTATGTTGCATTCTCTGTATGTGTAAGGCTTTAAGATTAAGATATTCAGGACGGCGAAACGTGCATATCATCAGTACTGAGTTGCCTGTTATTTACCACCCCCCCCAGCCCTCCCGTTCAGGAGCGCCGAACGAAGCGAACGGTCACCGCGATGATCGTCTGCAAACGGTTTGAGAACCGCGACACACAGGGCGAGTTTTTGCCGTTATCGCGGTGTTGGTGTACGCAGAGATGGATCCCGCAGGACGCAATGGTCGGGAGTCGATTTTGCGCTACATTTGTCGATGCAAAAGTGGCCCGACGTGTGAACGCGTAAGCCCACGTCGCATGGGCACCAAGCCACGTGAATGAATGAACATCGCCAGCGCAAAACAACACTCTCAACTTTACTAACTCCAAAAACTCATCAAGCCCAACGTACACACCAACAAAAACACCATCCGCAACACCTGCGCACTAACCGCCATGATCAAACCGGGACGCGGGCCGAGAATCGCTACATAGGTTGGCAATGCATGACGTAGCGTGCGTAACGGCGCCGTGACTATGGAGCCGAACAGGATAATGATCACCGCCTGATGGGTGGTGATGGCTCCTGAGTCGATGAAATTGGCCGCGGCAATGGCGCCATTGTACAAACTCAGCGCCTGAGCCGGAATCACCACCAGCGACTGCACCGGTAGAAAATCAAAGGTGAACAGTTGCGGCATTTCCTGCGCCAGCCAGGCGAATGCGCCGTAATATTCCAGTCCGGCCATCACCGCAAAGGTCGGGATCAGGTAAATGATCAACCTGGTCAGGGTGAAGCGCGAACGTTTCCACACCGTCGCCCAGAATGTGCCTTGTTTGCGGCGGCGCGGCTGGCGTTCTTCAGTCTCCTCTACAGTACGCACATCGTGTTGCTCGCCGATGCCCAGGTGCAACACGATCAGGCGGCTAACCAGCAGAGTAACGACGATCTGGGCGGCAATAGCCACCACGCGCACGCCGAACAGGGCGGCGGTGGCCTCCCAGCCGAAGGCCAGACCGATGGGCACGACAAAAGTGGGCAAATGGGCGAACAGCGACAGTGCCGACACCACGTAGATGGACGTGTACAGTTCGCGGTTGCTGATCTGGCCGGTGTCGCGGTGCGAGGCCAGCATGCTGTTGGCCACGGCCCCGGACTGAAACGCCATGAGAAACGCCGGTCCGGCCTCGCGCGATAAGCGACCGAGGCCGGTGAGCGGTAGGGTCACCACCGACAGCCAGCGCACGCAGCCCGACACCTCAAGAGCTTGGCCGATTAGCACACCGATGATGATATATGCTAGCAACTCGGCCAGCATTACCCCCTTGCGCGGCCAATAGGGCAGATGGCGTTTCCAGCGGGTATAGGCTGACGACGTGGGACGATTCTTGCGTTCAGCGGCCAGGGTTTTTCCGGTCTGGCCTTCCGGTGTTGCGCGGCGACTCTTTTCGACCTGGGTCGATGATGATGTCGCTGTAGCAACTGTCGTGGTGTGCTGCGATGGCATGGCGGCAAACGTGTTGGCCGCGCACGTCAGCAGTGCGGCGCTGATCAGGATCAGAACAAGCTGTCTCACTTAACGTGTTTCTCCGGTCAGTTTGGCCAGGGCGCGGTCGAGGTGATCAAAGTAGATCGCCAGAATGGCCGGATTCCAGCCGAGGGAGCGGCTGCAACTGGTCAGCGGAGCCTGAATGATGTTTTTCCAGCTGTCCTCTTCGTCGCCGAGGACGTCGTTCATGATGTGGTCGCCGGCGACGATCATCAGCGGCACAAAGTGCACCTGCTCAGGCTGGCGCGCCTTGACGGTTTCCAGACCGTCTGTGCCCGGTGTACCCTCGACACTGGCCACGGTCAGCTTGGGATAGCGCGCTTCAATGGCGGCGGCGAATTTTTCCAGTTGCACATTAAATTCGGGATGGTGGTCGTTACCGTGGGCGACCACGACGGTGTCTTGGTCGGCGTTGATCTCTGGAGTCAGGGCGGCGATGGTTGCTTCAATGTCGGCATCGCTGGTCATTAGCGCATCGCCGAACGCCACTTGCAGGCCGTCGGTGTCGGCTTTGAGGATGGAATGATGCTCCTGACCGGGAACCACGTGGAGGCTCTGGAAGGCGATTTTGTCGACACCGCGTGCGCGCAGGTCGGCGACCACTTCGGCGACAGTGTGGGTGATGATGCCGCGTTGTTTGAGTTTGTTGATGATGATCTGTGAGGTGAATGCCCACTGGATATCGTAATCGGGGTAGCGCTGACGGGCCTGGCTGTCGATGAAGTCGAACACTTGGCGTGCTTCGTTGACGGAGGTGCCGAAGGCGACCAGGACGATGGCAGGGCGTTCAGTGGAGCTGGATGGTGTGTTGGCGAATGTGGTGGACATGGTGCCTCCTATGAAAATAAATATGGTCATTGCAAGTGTCAGGATGCGCATTTTGTTTCTCCTTTTGTTTTTTGACTTCAGGGTCTAGGTTAAGATAAAGATTTTTAGGTCAAGTTTGCCGGGCCTCGCCCCGGCAGGCGCGATCCTCTGACTGGCCGCTCAAAAGGATGCAAAAACCGGCTGAACTTCTTCTGAACTTAGCTTAGCCTGCACCGTGTCTTTTTCAGTACTGCGTCACGGCTCGCCACTCTTTTGGTCGACGAAACTTGCACCTAATCAGCACTAGCGTGAAACGTTGATAACATTTTGACGTCTCAGTCTATTTTCCCCGTAGCACCGATCTAACGAGTGGGGTTAGTCCACCCTGCGGCAGAGGGCTATTTAGCAGCCGGCCCTTCCCATTCTGTTACCGTTGGAGCGCGCTACCACGTCAAGTGGGTACCAAGACATGCATACAGATAAACTCCGCCAAAGCAACTGACCTAATCAATCCCCCACCAACCCACATAAAGCATGCAGACAAGCCACCGCCAGCGGGCTCCCACCCCGGCGCCCCTCAATAACAATGTAAGGCACTCCAGTGGTCTGCAGTTCCTGCTTACTCTCCACCACATGAACAAACCCTACCGGCATGCCGATAACCAGCGCCGGGCGCAGCCCCTCTTCGAGGATCAGCCGGTTGATCTCCAGCAGTGCCACCGGCGCGTTGCCGATGAGGATGATGCTGCCGTCGAGCCGGTTGGCGGCCTTGCGCACGGCGAACAGTGAGCGTGGTAATCCACTGTCTTTGGCCTGCTCGGCGACATCCGGTTCGGCGACATGGCACAGGATGCTCTCGCGCTGGTAGGCGGGATAAATCTGCTGCAGGCGCGCCACCGAGAGGCCGGAGCGGATCATATTGCTGTCGGCGTAAATAGTAGCCCCGCGTTGCAGGGCCGCGGCACAGGAGTTGAACGCATCGTCACTGAAGCGGATCTGTGCGACAAGGCTGAAGTCGGCGGTGGTGTGGATCAGGCGGCGCACCACCTGCCATTGTGCGTTGGTAAAACCGCTGCGATCCGCTTCGGCGTCGATGGCGGCAAACGAACGGCGTTCGATTTCAGCGCCGCTGACCGGCTGGTCATAGAGGTCGTAGACCAATGGCCGCGTTGTGGATGGCGGATTTTCAGATGAGGTCATGGGGTTAAACTCCCGCTGCAAAAGGCTGTAAACAGAGATCTTCCTACCAGTCCGAACACGGTGATCAGGACAGTGGTCCAGATCATCAGACGCAGCCCGGCATCTATGTGCCGCGCTGTCAGGGGCTGGTCGTTATCTCCCAGATAGGGACGAAACGATGGCTGACCGAAATAGTGGTTTTCGCCGCCGAGGCGCACATGCAGTGCTCCGGCCACGGCCGCTTCGATCTGGCCTCCATTAGGGCTTGGGTGGTTGTGACGGTCGCGGCGCAGAATGCGCCAGGCGTTGCGCGCGTTGAGTCCGGCCAGAGCCGCCGCAGGAATGGTGGCGAATGCGGTGAGGCGCGCCGGGATAAAATTGGCCGCGTCGTCGAGGCGCGCGGCGGCACGCCCGAAATGGAGATAGCGCTCGTTCTTGTAGCCGAAGGTGGAATCGAGGGTGTTGATGGCCTTGTAGGTCATGGCAGCCACCGGCCCGCCGACCACGGCGAACAGCAGTGGCGCGGTGACGCCGTCGACGGTGTTTTCCGCCACGCTTTCGACGGTGGCACGGCTGATCTCTGCCTCATCCAACTGCGCGGTATCGCGTCCCACCAGCCGTGCCAGTTGGATGCGGGCTGTGGTCAATTCGCCCTGCTGCAATGGCTGTTGGACGGCGCGGGCATGCTCGCTGAGGCTGCGTGCCGCTAACGTCGTGTAGAGGACGAGGATGGAAACCAGGTCGCCGAGGCGTGGATGGAGAGCAACTGCGCCGTACACCAGTCCGGCGCTGACCAGGGCAGTGCCGCCGACAATCATTATGACCGCCACCAGCCCGGCGCGAAAGCCGTCATCGAGCCGACGGCGCAGCGGCGTTTCCACGGCCAGGGAGGCGCGGCCGATGGCCTGTACCGGGTGGGGCAACCAGTGGGGATCACCACACACGGCATCGAGGGCCAGGGCCGCGAGTATATGTATCCACAGCGGCATCACAGATCGATCTTTCGGTAAATGGTGTCCATGTCGAGGGCGGCGCGCACCGTGTCGGCAAGGCGGTCAAAGGCCGGCTCCAGATCGTAACAGGCGCGGATGCGCCCATCACACAGCCAGCCGCGCCTCTGCCGCAGACGGTCGATGAACCAGCGCCGGAACGGATCAGCATCGAACAGCCCATGCAGATAGGTGCCCCACACCCGACCGTCACGCATCGCCCCGCCGATCAGCTCCCCGGCGGCGTTGTAGGCCAGCGGTTGCAGATCGTCGGCGGTAGTGCGGCCGTGGTGGATCTCGTAACCGATCAGTTCATGGCCTGAGGGCAGATGCTGGCAGCGGGTCTGCAGCGTGGTTTTATCCGGTTCCAGACAGGTATCGAGGGGCAGCAGGCCGAGACCCGCCAGAGGCTCATTGGTCCCTTCGATGGCATGGGGATCGCGCAGGGTTGTGCCGAGCATCTGGAAGCCGCCGCAGATGCCGACGATCTCGCAGCGCTCGTCATCGGCGAGTTGCAGCAGGCGATCCGCCAGCCCAGTGTGGCGCAGGTGGGTCAGGTCGGCGGCAACATTTTTGCTCCCGGGAATTATTACCGCGTCGGGGCGGCCCAACTGGTCGGCCTGCCGGACCACGCGCACCCGCACGTCGGGCTCGATGGTAAGCGGGTCGACATCGGTGAAGTTGGAGATATGCGGCAGATCGATGACGGCGATGTCGAGACAATCAACGCTGATCGGATCATCCGATGTATGAAGCGTTCCCTGTTTAAATGACACCGAATCCTCTTCGGGCAGGCCGAGGCGCTCCAGATAGGGGACAACCCCGAGGATCGGGCGCCCGGTGTGGCTCAGGGTGGCATCAAAAGCGCTGCCCAGCAGAGAGGCATCGCCGCGAAAACGGTTGATAACGAACCCGGCCACCTGATTGCGCTCCGTTTCGTTGAGCAGTTCCATGGTGCCAACGAACGAGGCGAATACACCACCGCGATCAATATCCCCCACCAGCAGCACCGGGGCATCGGCGTAGCGTGCCATGTTCATGTTGACGATATCCCCCGATTTGAGATTGATCTCCGCCGGGCTCCCCGCACCTTCGAGCACTATCACCCGGTGTTCCGCAGCCAGACTGGTGTAGCTGCGCTTGACCTGCTCGAAGATATCGCGCTTCTGCTCGGCATAGGCACGAAAATGCAGTGAGCCGACCGCTTTGCCGTGGACGATGATCTGCGAGCCGGTGTCGCTGTTGGGTTTGAGCAGCACCGGGTTCATACGCACATCTGGGTCGAGGTGGCAGGCCTGGGCCTGCATCGCCTGGGCGCGCCCCATTTCGCCACCATCGCGGGTAACGAAGGAGTTAAGCGACATGTTCTGCGCCTTGAACGGTGCCACATCGTAGCCATCCTGATGAAGGATACGGCACATGGCAGCGGTGAGCACGCTTTTGCCCACATTGGAGCCGGTTCCCTGGAACATGATAGCAGAGGTTTTGCGTTTTTTTGCTGTGGCCCGACGCGGGGCAAGCAGAGTGCTGAACACCTGTTCCAGCTGCAGTTGTTCCGCGGCTGGACGCACGGCAACGCGGAAAAAGCGATCATCGAGTCCGGCAAAGTTATCGCAGACACGCAGGACAATACCCTGGCGCAGGGCCTTATCCGTCAACTGCACGGCATTGAGCTGGGGATGCTCGAGGCGGCAGAGGAGGAAATTGGCGCTACCGGGATAGACGTTGACCCCCGGCAGTTTCTCTAGTAGTTCATGTAACGCCTGACGCTGTTCACGCACAAAGGCGCGGCTGCGTTGGTGGTATTCGTCATCGGCCAGGGCAGCCCGGCCCACCTTTTGTGCCAGGGTGTTGACGCTCCACAATGGTTGCAGGCGCCGGCACCGTGCCATAAGGTCGGCAGCGCCGAGAGCCATGCCGAGGCGCAGTCCGGGGATGGCGTAGGTTTTGGTAAGCGACTGCATGACTATGACGTTGGCTGGTCGGTCATGACCGAGGCTGGTAGGCGCATCGCTGAGTTCAAGGAACGATTCGTCAATGAGAAACGAGGTTTGCGGATGACGCCGGGCTAAACCGCGCACATCGTTCACGTCCAGCTGTGTTCCGGTGGGGTTGTTTGGCTGACCCAGAATCACCAGGGTATCGGCGGCATGGTCTTCATCTAAACACGCTTCGAGGAGATCCATCTGCAGGGCAAAGCCGTTGCTTTCATTTAAAGCAATCGGC
This sequence comes from Desulfuromonadaceae bacterium, assembly GCA_049975505.1. Classification (GTDB taxonomy): domain Bacteria; phylum Desulfobacterota; class Desulfuromonadia; order Desulfuromonadales; family Desulfuromonadaceae; genus JAIVHC01. The sequence continues at coordinate 15,623 of JBNGCY010000028.1, forward strand.
TCGACGTGCATGCCATAGAGACGCGCCACTTCAGCGTAATCGGCATAGCTGGGCACCGGCACCACCAGGCGTGTCCTGGACAGCCCGCGTATCAGCAGATGAAGCAATTCGCTGGCTCCATTGCCGATCAGTACCTGGGCCGGGTCGGTGGCAAAATGTTCAGCCACCGTTTGGGTCAACGAAGTACAGTGTGGATCAGGATAGTGGGCGAGATCGCTGATGTGGGCGCTGATCAGAGGGCGCAGCCAATCCGGTGGCCCCAGCGGGTTGAGGTTGGCGGAAAAATCCACCAGTTCGCCGGTCTTCAGGCCACTGCGTTGGCTGAGGGCGGTAAGGTTGCCGCCGTGCTGATGGCGCGTCTGCTTCTGCGTCATGATAGTCCTCCTTGAGGGAGTATCAGCACTGCCGCGATAATGGTAACCAGTTCGGCCAGTTCACAGGTGGCGCCGAGGGTATCGCCGGTAAAGCCGCCGATCTTGGCGCGGCAGTAACGGTCGAACAGCAGCGTGGCGAACAGTACCAGGGCGGCGATGCTCAAGCCATGGCCATGCAGCGCGAGCAAAGCTGTAATCAGCAGCAGCGAGACAGCCAGCCAGGCATGGCGCGGTTCGGCCTGCTGGTGTGTCAATGATGCCAATCCTCCGGGACGGGCGTAAGGCAGACTAGTCAAGGGCAATACCAAGGCCACGCGTCCAGCTAGCGGGGTGATGAGGATCACCGCCCAGCGGGCGTTGTCGGGAAGTGAGGCGAGAGCGGCAAACTTTAGAAGCAGCAGGCCCGCAATGGTCAGCGCCCCCATGGCGCCGACGCGGCTGTCTTTCATGATGGTCAGCATGGTGTCGCGGTCGCGGGAGCTCATGAAAGCGTCGGCGCTGTCGGCCACCCCGTCGATATGCAGGCCGCCGCTCACTGCGATCAGCGCCACCACCATCAGGGCGCTGGGCAGCAGAGTACCCGGTAACAGGGTGCACAACACCTGATCGAACAGTGCCATGGTCAGCCCGATGAGCAGTCCGATCACCGCATACCAGTCAAGGCTGCGCGAGAGTGCGGCATCGGCATCATCTCCGCACCAGGCGCAAGGTACACGCACAATGGTGAGAAAGCTGAGGGCGGCAAAGAATGGTTTCATGCTTGATGCTCTCTATTCGTTGGTTTTCCCGGCCTGGGATACGCAGGCTTCCTCAAAGGTAGCGATTTCGGTGAGCACCGCTACGGCCGCTTCTACCAGGTTCATGGCCAGGGCCGCGCCGGTCCCTTCGCCGAGGCGCATCTGCAGGTCAAGCAATGGTTTCTTTTTCAGGTGTTCCAAAGCGATGCGGTGCCCCGGTTCCACGCTACAGTGGCCGGCGATCATGTAATCACGGCTTGCCGGAGATATGCTGGCGGCTACCAGCGCTGCGGCGGTGGAGATGATGCCGTCGATCACCACGGGCTTGCGCTGTGCTGCGGCACCGAGAATCAACCCGGCAATGGCACCGATCTCAAATCCCCCAACCTTCGCGAGCACGTCAAGGCCGTCATCGGGGTCGGGCTGATTCAGGGCCAAGGCTCTGTCGAGCACGGCGATTTTATTATTCAGCGCCTCATCATCCAGGCCGGTGCCGCGGCCAGTGGCTGTAGCTATATCGCAGCCGCACAGAGTGGCGATGATGGCGCTGGAGGGGCTGGTGTTGCCGATACCCATGTCGCCGGTAGCGTAGAGATCCGTGGTATCCGCGAGATGATTGGCAATCTCAATGCCGACTTCGATAGACTGGATCGCCTGATCTCTGCTCATAGCCGGCCCCTGAGAAAAATCAGCCGTGCCTGCGGCGATTTTGCGGTTCCATAGAGCCTCATGCCGGTACAACTCCGTCAGATCTCCGGCAACTCCGGCGTCGACCACCACAAGATCAGCACCGACGTGACGGGCGAAGGCGTTAATGCTCGCGTTGCCGTTAAGAAAATTGTGCACCATCTCCACGGTTACAGCCTGGGGAAACCTGCTTACCCCGGCGGCGACAATGCCGTGGTCGCCGGCCATAACCGCGATGGACTTGCGCTTAACCGTTGGCTTCATGGAACGGGTCAGAGCGGCAAGGTCTTCAGCTATATCCATCAACTGACCCAGAGACCAGTGAGGGATGGCAAGTTCTTCAAGGCGGGCGCGCGCCTGTTGGCGCATTCCGTTGTCAGCCGGAGTGATCGCTTGTAGGGTGGTGTCGATTAACACCTTGGAAACTGAGGGCATATGTCTTCCTTTATAGCTTTTTAAGTGTTAGAGGCAGCCCGGAAACCATAAAAACAGCTTCATCCGCATGGGCGGCCAGAACCTGGTTGCAGCGTCCCACTAGATCGCGGTAATTGCGCGAGAGGGCATCTGCCGGGACAATGCCCATGCCCAACTCGTTGGAGACGAAAATCACCGTGCGTTTTCCACGACGGGCGGCATCAATGAGGTTTTCTGTGGTGGTCTGCATCCAGTCTTCGGACAGTGATTTATTGTTTATATCCGCCTGATACAGCAGATTGTTGATCCACAGGGTGATGCAGTCCACCAGGACTACACCGCCGTCCTGGATGGTACTCAGAGCTGTTGCCAAATTTGTGGGCTCTTCAACGGTATGCCAACCATCTCCGGCACGGCGCTGACGGTGGAGTTCAATGCGCGCCGCCATTTCATCATCGAGCACCGGGCAGGTGGCGATGTAGGTATGCGGCCCCTCCAGAGAGCGGGCACGCTGTTCGGCATAGCTGCTTTTGCCGCTGCGTGCGCCGCCACTGATGTAGATTAAGCGGTTATCAAGAGATTCAGTCGCCAAGGTTGTATAATCCGGTAAGAACGGCGTGGGAGCCGTGTGTCTCCAGGGTGGCATAGCCGCCGCGCCTGAGGGTAAATTTAAGATGATCCTGAAGCGGCCAGTGGAGCAGAGCGCAGATCAGGCCGCGCAGTACTCCGCCGTGACTGATAATGGCCAGGTGGTTGCAGGACTCCGCATGGATAGCAGCGGTGACAGACTCAATCCGCTCGTGAAACTGCGCGAGGGATTCCCCGCCGGGGAAGGAAAATCCGGGTGCAAATTCCGCCCATTGATCAACCTTGCACGGGTCCTTTTCAAGTATCTGGGCGAAGGTAAGACCTTCCCATGCGCCAAAGTCGATTTCATGCAGTTGTGGATCAACACTAACTGTGCATCCCAGGTGTTCGCTCAGGGGATGCGCGGTCTGGCGTGCACGCCGCGCCGGGCTGCACCAGAGTCTATCAATGGAAGGCGCAGTATGTTGCGCCATCTGCCGCATCAGCCCTTCAGCCTGCCTCATGCCCGCAGCGCTCAGAGGGACATCGCTGCGCCCGATGTAGTGTCCGTCCAGAGCGGTGGCAATGGCGGCATGTCTGATCAGGGTGAGGTGCTTGTTCATCCGAGGGTATCTTTTCCACACATAAAAAAATCCCCGCAACCAATAGAGGTTACGGGGATTCCGTATTTAATCCGCGTATCTGGTTCTGCCGTCTTATACCACGAAGACGGGACGAACAAATGAATCGGGCGTGTATCTGACTGACGGTGCATCAGCACCGAACACAGTGGCGGGTCCGCGACGGATTTTCACCGTCTTCCACGATTCCGATTATTTTATATGTAGTACGAAAAGGACAGTAGCAAAAAACATATCAGGTGTCATCAGTTTTATCTGCAGAGCGTGCCGCTATACCCTGGTGTGTGTATCTTAATCGCTAAAACTACTGTGCTTCCGCACAGTTCTGTTCTGCTGCCCTTGATTTTACCCGCCTCAGTTATTACTCTTCTGACGGGATTATACCTAGCACATAGCAGCCACGGAGGGGAATCGGGAATGGAATCGTTACAGAGTCGTTTTGTTGCATTGACGGAACAGCTGGGTGCGCGCATTATCGGACAGCCGCAGCTTATTGACCGCCTTCTTATCGCCCTGCTTGCGGATGGACACCTGCTTGTAGAGGGCGCTCCGGGGCTAGCAAAAACCCGCGCAATCCGCCTTCTTTCCGCTTACATTGAGGGGGATTTTCACCGTATCCAGTTCACCCCGGATCTGCTTCCTGCAGATCTGACCGGGACTGAAGTGTTCCGCCCCCAGGACGGAAGTTTCACCTTTCATAAAGGGCCGCTTTTCAACAATCTGATTCTCGCCGACGAGGTCAACCGCGCCCCGGCCAAGGTGCAGTCCGCCCTCCTTGAGGCCATGGCGGAGCGCCAGATAACTATCGGGCATACCACCTACCCCATGAGCGAACCTTTTCTGGTGATGGCAACCCAGAACCCCATTGAGCAGGAAGGCACTTATCCCCTCCCCGAGGCGCAGCTGGATCGCTTTCTCCTCCAGGTTAATATCGGATATCCTCAGGTGGATGCGGAACGCAGGATTCTTGCCCTTGCACGTGAAGAAGCAAAACACGCCACCGCTGCGACGCCTGCTCAGTCCGAGCGCGCAGAAGAGATTCGCCGCCCTGAATTGATCCGGGCGCGCCAGCAGGTGCTGGGGCTGTATATGGCCCCGGAACTGGAGGAATACGTGGTCCAGTTGATCGTGGCCACGCGCGAGCCCGGCGCCTATGGTGAGGATATCGCCGGGTGGATACAGTACGGGGCGAGTCCGCGCGCTACTATTGCTCTGGATCGATGCGCCCGCGCCCATGCCTGGCTGAAAGGACGGGAGTATGTCACTCCGGAGGATATCCAGAATCTGGCTTACGACGTTTTGCGCCACAGGCTTCTGCTTACCTACGAAGCCCAGGCTCAGGGAGTGACTCCGGATCATCTTATCAGCGAGCTTCTGGCACGCGTTCCGGTGCCGTAGCAGGTGTAGATGTGAGACGCGCCATGCAGGCTCTTTCCGGAAAAGCAGATTACGCAACGAAAAAGATGCCTATGCAGCATACAAATAACGCCAATCCGATCCGCATAGAGCTGCACGACCTCATCGCCCTGCGCCAGCACCTGGTTCGATGCGAGCGCCATCGCAGCGTTAGTCACGCTTCCGGGGAGGGAGCATATCGTTCCCGCGCTCTGGGGCGGGGGATCACCTTTGCCGAGGTGCGCGGCTATCAGCCCGGCGATGATGTACGCCTCATCGACTGGCGGGTCACCGCGCGCACCGGCAGAGCGCACACCAAGGTGTTTGACGAGGAGCGTGAGCGCCCGGTTCTGGTGGCGCTGGACTACCGGCGACCGATGTTTTTTGCCACCCGGGGGTGTTTCAAGGCGGTTCAGGCTTCACGTGTTGCCGCGCTGTTGGGATGGCAGGCATTGCAGCATCACGACCGCTTCGGCGCCTTCGTGTTTTCCGAGGAAAACACCCTGGGGTTGCGCCCGCGTCTGGGCAAAAAAGCGGTTCTGGAGGTGTTTCGCACCATGGTCAGTGATCCGGTGTGGGAGCGCGAACCCCATCTGCCTTTTGAGCCCCGGAAGCGTCTGGAGCACACTCTGGACCAGATGCAGCGGGTGGTCCGCCCCGGAAGTTTTATCGTTATCTTAAGTGATTTCAGGCAGTGGGATGCCCAGGTGGAAAAACAGATTGCTCTGCTCACCCGCCACTGCGAGCTGTGTCTGGTCCACTGCTATGATCCCATCGAAAGTTCACTCCCCACTCCGGGACGATACCCCTTAAGTGACGGCAGAATGCGGGTTGCTCTCGACCTCGACGCCACAGCACTCAAGAGATATCAGGAGGAATTCACCCGCCATCGGGAACGTCTCCAGCAGTTCTGCCGCACCCGGGGGGCCAGGTTTATCTCCTGCTCCACGACGGATGATCCCGGCACCTGTGTCGAACTCATCCGTCCGCTTTCTGCACGGAGGCGCTAGATATGCAGGCTCAGGGCTCAGATTCCATGGCTGCTCCATTGGCAGAGCAATTGGCTCAATTGCGGGATATCCATGCGCCGGATTCGGTCAGGTGGTGGCCTCTTGCCCCCGGATGGTGGTTCCTTGCAGGTGTGCTGCTGCTGACACTGCTTGTTCTGCTGTGGTGGTGGCAGCGGCGGCGCAGAAATGCATGGCAGCGGCTGGCTCTGCATCGACTGGAACATATCAGCCGGGAGCTGGATTCAAAACCACATGCCCTGGTGCGTGAAGTGGAACTGCTCCTGCGGCGTGCGGCAATCCTCCACTATCCGAAAACAGAGTGCGCCGGGCTGAGTGGAAAGTGCTGGCTTGAATTTCTCGATCGCACTCTGGGCAAAGCCGGGTCCTCCCGCCCCTTCACCACCGGAGCAGGGCAGTGCCTGGCCGATGCCCCCTACCGTCCGGAGGCGGACCCCGATGTGGATACCCGCGCCCTGGTGGAGCTGGTGCGGCGCTGGTTGTATAATCTGCCCGCGCTCAAAGCGCAGACAACGAAATATCAGAAACAGCGGAGGGGCCTATGCTGAGCTTTGAATGGCCCTGGGCCGGGATACTTCTGCTTTTCCCGCTGCTGGTATATCGTTTTCTTCCCCCGCAGCGTTCACAGGACGGGGCGTCCCTGTGGGTACCGCAACTGCACCCCTTTACCAGCGTGGGGTCAGATCGGCAAAACGTCCCGCGGCGGCGCTGGCGGGTGTTTGTGCTTGGGCTGGCATGGATATTCCTTGTCCTGGCGTGCGCGCGCCCCCAGTGGCTCGGGGAGCCGGTAAAGGTACCCATGGCCGGGCGCGATCTCCTTCTGTGCGTGGATCTGTCGGGAAGCATGGATACTCCGGATTTCACTCTGGGGGGCCGCCGGGTTGAACGTCTTACCGCCCTCAAGGAGGTGGCCAATGACTTTATCGCGCGCCGCAAAGGGGATCGCATCGGTCTGATTCTGTTCGGGGATAAACCCTATGTCCAGGCTCCTCTGACCTTTGACCATAAAACCGTGCGCCAGCTTCTCAACGAAGCGGTGGTGGGCCTGGCCGGGGAGCGCACCGCCATCGGTGATGCCATCGGTCTCGGGGTCAAACGTCTGCAGGAGCATGCGGCTGCGCGTCAGAGCGCGGTGATGATTCTCCTCACCGACGGCAATAATAACAGCGGCTCTCTGAGCCCGGAGCAGGGAGCGGAACTTGCGGCGCAGGCCGGAATCCGGATCCACACCATCGGCATCGGTTCGGAACGCATGGAGGTCGGAGGGCTGCTCTTTTCGCGCACCATCAATCCCTCTGCCGATCTGGATGAAGACGCCCTGCGCCTTATTGCGCGCAGCACCGGAGGTACCTATTTCCGTGCCCGGGATACCGGTGAGCTCAGCGAGGTGTATGCGCGCATAGATGAACTGGAGCCCGTGGACAGCGATGTGCGCTACTACCGCCCTTTCACGGAACTGTATCCGTGGCCTCTGGGCGCGGCCCTGGTGCTCTTCACCCTGGTGCTGCTACGTGTCCATCTGAGCAGGAGTATAACCTTCGAGCAGAAAAACAAGAGCTGAGGCAGCGAGGATTATGGAAACGGAAACAGGAATCGCGACATTTCATTTTCTCCGCCCGCTATGGCTTCTGGTCTTTCCTGTGCTGGGGCTGATGTGGCTGTGGCTGCGCCGGCGCACGAACGGGGCCAATACGTTGTGGGGGCAGGTATGCGCTCCGGAGCTTCTCCCCCACATCCTGACAGGAGCTCATGCGCAGCGGAGTATCAAAGGAGGGCTGGCTTTTTTCACCGCCCTGACTCTGTTTACTCTGGCTCTGGCCGGGCCTGCGTGGGAACGGGTTGAGCAGCCACTCTTCAGCCGCGATTCAGCTGTGGTGATCCTGCTGGACCTCTCTCCATCCATGCAGGCTGAAGACCTCAAGCCCAGCCGCCTGGTACAGGCACGGCTCAAGATTATCGACCTGCTGCGTGAACGCCGCGAAGGGGAGACCGCGCTCGTGGCCTTTGCGGCCCAGGCATACACCGTCACCCCTCTGACCACGGATGTGCGCACCATTGAGGCCCTGCTTGACAGCCTCAAACCTGATATCATGCCGGTGCCCGGCAGTGACCTCTCCCGCGCCCTGGAAAAAGGGACAGAGCTCCTTCGCCAGGGAGGACATGAGCGGGGAACCCTGCTGGTGATAAGCGATGAAGATGACGCCGGAGAGTATGTGGAAACGGCACGCAACGTACATGCACAGGGCTACCGGGTGAGTGTTCTCGGGGTAGGAACGCCGGAAGGTGCTCCGGTGCCGGCTCGCGGCGGCGGATTTGTCAGGGATGATTCCGGCAGTATTGTTCTGCCTGCCCCCGATACTCCGGGGCTGAAGCGTCTCGCCGCCGCCGGGGGTGGGGAATATGCCCCCTTGAGACTGGAAGAAACGGATTTCGCTGCGCTGCTGCTTCAGGGCAGAGCCGCGGACAGCACTCAAGAGGAAGAGAACAGCCCTATGGGGCAGACATGGCGTGATGCCGGGGTATGGCTGCTGTGGCCCCTGGCGATATTCGTAGCCCTGGCTTTCCGGCGTGGCTGGCTTCTCTCTGTGTTTCTGTGCTTTGCGTTGAACAGTATCGCTCCATCCACCGCCCGGGCCGGAGAGGAAATTTCACCGTGGTGGCACAACGCGGATCAGCGTGGAGCACATTATTTCAAAGCTGGAAAATTTGACGCGGCAAGTACCACCTTCGAGGATAAACGCTGGCGCGCCAGCGCCCTGTATAAACAGGGCAGGTATGGCGAAGCGATCAAAGCATGGGAGCCGGCCCGAAACGCCCACGACTGGTACAACATCGGCAATGCCATGGCTCATAGCGGAAAACTCAAAGAGGCTCTGAACGCATACACTGAGGCCCTTGAACTTGAGCCGGAAATGGAGGATGCCAGAGTCAACCGCGATCTGGTGAAAGAGCTTCTTGAGCAACAGGAGCAACAGGAGCAACAGGAGCAACAGGAGCAACAGGAGCAACAGGAGCAACAGG
>JBNGCY010000028.1:24586-29415 GCA_049975505.1 Desulfuromonadaceae bacterium
AGCAGCAGGAGCAGCAGGAGCAGCAGGAGCAGCAGGAGCAGCAGGAGCAGCAGGAGCAGCAGGAACAAACACGAGCGCAGACAAAGGACGCGGAACGGGACAATAAGTCCCCGCAAGCGGAAGAGAAACGCAGTGAACGTCTGTTACGGCAGGTGCCGGATGATCCCGGCGCGCTGTTGCGGCGCAAGTTTCGGTACCAGTATCAACAGCAGGGAACCCAACACAGACAGGAACGAGGGAGAGAGAAACAATGGTAGGCACAAGGATCAGGAATGGAGTGTTGCTTGTGGTGCTTCTCGGCGCGATTCTTGTTCCGGATCAGAGCCGGGCGCAACAATTGCTGGTGCAGCCGGAACGCACCAGTATCGGTATTAATGAAGCCCTGCGTGTCGATATCCGCCTTGAAGATGGAGATGCCGATGCCCTTGACCTTGGCGCTTTAGAGGACAACTTTGAGATAACCGCCCGCGCCCGCGGTTCCCAGGTGAATATTGTCAACGGCGATATGAGCAGAATTAACACCTGGTCTCTGCGCTTGCTGCCCAGACGTACCGGAGAGCTCACCATCCCGGAACTGTGTGCGGGTTCGGTATGTTCCGATCCTATTCGCATCAGCGTGAGTGATACACCTCAGTCTCAGCCCCAGGTCGATGCCAAAGTGATATTTGAGCACAGTTCGCTTCCCGAAGAGGTGACGGTAGGGCAGCAGATTGTGTACAAGGTACGCCTTTTATACCGCACCCCTCTGCGCCAGGCGGCTATTTCCGCCCCTGAGCCTGAAGGGGTGGAGTGCGAGGTGTTCAAACTTGCGGATGATATCCGACGCGAAATCTATCGCAATGGATGGCGCTACGATGTGATCGAGCGCGTTTACGTCCTTGTTCCTCAACAGAGCGGTACCCTTGATATCCCCCCCGTGACCCTGGAGGCGGAGACCGGAGCCAGCCAGAGTCCGGCTCTGCGGTTCCCACTTTTTGAGCCCGCTCTTTTTGAACCCTTTGGAAGGCAAACCCAGGTGATACGCCGACGTACCTCGCCGGTGCAAATCAAGGTGGTGCCGCCTCTGAGCACCGAACATCCCTGGGTGCCGGCTCAGGCGGTAGACCTGCAGGATTCCTGGGAGGAGGAAAAGCCTGAGTTGCGTGTCGGGGAACCTGCCACGCGTACTATCACCCTGAAGGTGGAAGGCACTGATGCCTCGCGTCTGGATGAGATTCCTGTCGAGCTGCCTTCTGAATTCAGAGTGTATCCTGAAGAGCCTGTGCGCGAGAATCAACTCGATCTACACAAAGGGGTAAGTGCGCACCTGCGTCAGAGTGTTGCCATGGTGCCACAGCGTGCCGGCACCTACACCCTGCCGGAAATAACCTTTACCTGGTGGAATATGCGTAAACAGCAGTGGGATACTGCGCGTATCGGTGAGATGGAGGTTGAAGTCCTCCCTGCGCGGCGCGATGCCCCGGTATCGCCCCCGGTTTCTCCTGCCGATACGGAACCGGAAGGCAGGAAAAGTGCCTCTGATCCCCCTCCCGGGGAGCTGTCCCCGCCTGAGCAGGAGGATTCCCCGCCTTCTGCACACCAGACCGGGGAGTCTGCACACAATAGAAGGGTTGGCGCGAACGCGGACGTACATCTGTGGCAGGGCATAGCGTTTATTTGTGCTTTGGGATGGCTCATGACCCTGATTGTGTGGCGCCGCACACATGGCCGTCTGAAAACCCTGCAACAGAGTGAAAGCCAGGATGATGCCCGGCAATCTTCCGCTGCCGGTGATGCTGAAACGCTTCTCCGGGACAAACATAAGATAGAGAGCGCTCTATTCAGCGCGGCGCAACAGCATAAGGCAAAGGAGACCCTCCATCTGCTGCGCCAGTGGGCTGCACTGGAATATCCTGCGGATAATGCCCCTCTTGAAACCCTGTATCAACACGCCGATCAGGAGCTGCGTACGGCGCTGGATGAGATCAACGCATATGTATATGCCAGCCAGGCAGATATATGGCGCGGGGATTTTCTGCTTCAGGCGTTGCGCAATTTCATCGGCGCAGAAAGAAAAGATGGTCAGAGCGGGAACACATCCTTACGGGATGATCTTCCGCCGCTGTATCCGCAAAGGTAGTTTGTCCTGTTATCGCCGGTACCAGCCGCTGCTGTTTTCACCGGGAACATGGATATGCAGAATATTCACGCCTCGGATATTCTGACTTAAGCACCATCAAGCCTGAGGCGGGATGCGGGTTATTTCGGTGTAGACCGGCTCGGGGCCGGTCAAATCGGAGGCCATCAGGCTGAGATTGTTTACCTGCATGCCTAGCGGTTCAATCTCCATTGAAGCAAGAAAGCGGGTGAATTTATCTGTGGCGCGGATCTGTTTAATCCGTCCCAGGGTTATATGCGCTTGGAAAGGCGGGGGCGCTGCAGGCAGATATCCTTCCAGGCAGTGATGTATGCGCTGTTTGAGGGAGCAAAGCATATCCTGCGGTTCAACTCCGATCCACACCACCCTCGGCTTATGCTGTGGGCCGAAATAACTTAGCCCGGTCAGATACACGCGAAAGGGTGAGAAACTTAAGGTCTGCAGTTTTGCGGATATTTCTTCGGCTGTCGCCTGTTCCACCTCGCCCACGAAAGCCAGAGTAAGGTGCAGGTGTCTGGCCGGGGTCAGGCGGGCGTGCGGGGTGGCGGCAAGTATTTTCTGGCGTTCACGCGCATATTCCTCTATCCGGGCGTTCAGGTTGATGCCCACAAACAGCCGCATCCTCTTATCTCCTTTCCGGATCCGGGTTCAGCGTGCAGCACAGCTCATGCAGCGCTTGCGCTTCACGTTCGGGAGAATAGCGTTCCGGACTGGGGCGGGCCAGGCTGCGACGCAGATCCTCATCTTCAAGCAGGCGTGTAGTGGCGTTTTTGAAATCCTCCCGCGTGACATAGAGCAGACCGTTGATGCCGTGCTCCACTATCGGACGGTTTCCGGGGATGTCGTGGGCAAGGATCGGGCAGCCCACAACAGCTGCTTCAATGAGCGCATTGGGCATCCCTTCAGATACGAAATTGTTTACCACCACATCCACCTGGCGGAGAATATCTCCCATCGATTCCGGAGGCAGAATCCCGATGTAATGCGCCCATGGACGCGCATCCACGGCGGCAAAAAAATGTCGATTGTATCTGCCGTCAAGTTCCGGACCGCAGAAAACCAGCTCCCAGCTTCGGGATCGGCGGGAGAGCAGATCAAACAGTTCCATCAGCTCGAGTACGCCTTTGACCGGGCGGATGCTCGCCGGACACAGAAACAGGAGGGAGGCGCTGGAGAGGTGATGTTTTTCCCGCAGGGGATAGGGTTCCATGCCCAGCTCAATCCCGGGGGGGATTTCATGCAGGTGTTGCGCCCAGACAGGATTAGCCTCGCGCAACTGCCGGGCCTCGATAGGGTTCTGAATCAGCAGTGCGTCAGCTGAGTGCATCACCTTTTTTATTACCGGTCCCTGGAGGGGGTCGTACAGCCCTTCGTTGATATCTGTGCCACTGAGCATCACTACTACCCGCAACGCTCTGTGTCGCGCGCGCAATCCGGGACTGTTGAGCCACTGGCGTCCGGTGCGAAAGGCGTGGATCAGGATTAAAATGTCGGGTTGGAGCATCTCTACACCACGCTCGAGGGATGCAGCGGCGGAATCGAGATGGCACAGGTGAACCTCATGGCCGTGACGTTCCAGCCCACGCTGATAGCGTCTGGCGCTGATCCAGTTGCCGGTGGCGGGATTGTATTCAGGCGAGCAGATGAGGATACGCATGCAGATCTCCAAAGGTAATTAACTCAATGCCGCGCTGCAGGCAAATCTCGCGCACCGAGACCGCGGTGAGGGCTTCAAGTTCGATCCTACGTTCCGCCCCGCAGAACGGGATACCTGCATCTTCATAGCCGGGGTGTACCATGAGCTCCCAGCATCCGGCGGGCATATGGTGCAGCAGCATTTCCAGATTGTGCAGGTCGAGGAGGTTGAGCAGAGGCATGCCCCAGATGGCAGCGGGGAATAAAAGTCCGGCCCGCTGGAGTTGGGCGCGCATTTGCGGAGCAAAACGGCGATACAGATGGAGTTCATTCCCCAGGGTTCCGCCGGGATCGAATGCCGCGTCCTCAGCCGGGCAGGAGAATCGGGCTGCAGCTATGCCGAAGTGACGGCATACCTCCAGTACCAGCGGCAGCGTGGAGGGGAAGATCCCCATGTGCTGGTGATAGTCGACATGATCCGGAACAAGACCGGAGCTTAACACCGCTTCTACCTGAAGCTTCAGCTCGCGCAACGCCGCGCCGGGATCAAATGCGGCATGCGCGAATATTCCGCGGGAATGCTGCTTGCCCCTGAAGTTGCCATCTGCATCAGTGAGCCCGTTGATGTATCCGCCCAGCGCCCTGCCTTCTGAAAGATTCAGATGTACTCCGATTCCCACATGGCGCTGTCTGATCTGTGTCGCTGCCGCAGCAAAGGTGTCTCCATTGGCAAGGAGAGAAACGCTGGTGACAATGCCGTAGTCAATAGCACGTACAATGCCGCGATCGCGTCCCGGTGCCCACCCCAGGTCATCGGCGTTGACAATGAGTGCACAACTATATGACATATCTTTGCACCCCCCTATGAAGTACGCCAGCTGCCCGGCTATGGATTTCATCGCAGCTCCTTTAGCATGTTACTTGAGGTGACTATTCGGGCACAGGGCAATATCTTGTCGGATAAAGTTTTACCATATCTGCATAAAATCCAACATCTCCCATACCACGGCAAATTTGTTCTACCGCGGTCGCGCGCATGACACCAAAGAATTTTTCG
>JBNGCY010000029.1:0-3450 GCA_049975505.1 Desulfuromonadaceae bacterium
GTTGGTCACTAAAGGAGAACCGAATTTTTTCTCTATGACGACATTGCGTCCTTTGGGGCCCAAAGTCACTTTCACCGCGTTCGATAATTTTTCGATTCCTCGCAGGAGTCCCAAGCGGGCTTCCTCTTCGAAGAAAAGTTTTTTTTCTGCCATCAGTTTCGTTCTCCTTTATCAATTCGATTCCAACAATATTTTTACTCTGGTTCAAAGCCTTCCGGCTTTGCTCAATAAGATTATGAACGATTAAATCGCCTCGGCGGCCGATTCCGGCAGCCAACCGGTAAACGAGGCGTTGCCGGGCAGAAGGATGCGCACCCAGCCGCCCTGTTCTTGAACCCAGCGTACTTTGGTTCCTTCATGCAGAGAAAAGGAGGTGGAGAAATCATCTCCCGGCCCCGTTTTGACTTCCACAGCGGACGCCATAACAATGGCTTCCTGGATATACTCGTGCTGGTATATTCTTAATGCGGAAGACAAACAAAAAAGTATAAACGCAAGACTGACGATCCAACAAGGGATGGACAACCACGCTCCCCGCCGGGCGGGGGGAAGAAGCAACCGTATAATGATCAGCCCCGATAGAAGCCAAAACAAAAGCGTGGTGATCCACAACGATTCGCGCAGATTGAGTTTTTCATGAATCGCAATCAAGAAACCCAGCGTGCCGCCGTATTCGGGGCCGCGAAATTCTTCATCGGCGATCAATCCGCGCGCATATTCATGATTGACGCGCAGATCGCGGAATCGAGGCAGCCACCGCTGGGCCCGTTCATACCAAAGAATTGATTTTCCCAGCTGCCCCAAGCGGAAATAGGCGTTGCCGATATTGTAGTTCAGAAGGCCGTTGCGAACGCCGATGTCATATAAATAAAGGTAGCCTTCCAGCGCTTTTTCGGGCTGATTGTTAAGATACAAATTATTGGCGAGCTTGTAAATTTCCTCCTTGCTCAATACAGCGGGATAATCGGAAGAGAGAGAATAAACCGAAGAATTCGCGTCGGAATCCGCCCAGGCGGGAAGAGCCATCCCGACTCCAACCAGCCAGGCGATCAGACAAACAATACGCTGCAGCAAGTCTCTCCTTTGCATCAGTCAGGGCGCTTTCTTTATTTTCATTAAGTCGCTAAGTAGTTTTTCGGTTTTGGTGAATGATTCTTGAATACGATCGAGATTTTGCATAGCGCCGGAAAAGCGGGCGCCGTCAAATTCGTCCAAGACGGCGAGAACCGCATCGGCCAGAGTTTCGCTGACGCCGCCGTTTTGCAAAGACTGCTTCAGCTCGAGGCTGGTCATTCCCGCACTTTTTATATTCCATCGATGATCGATGAAATCGGTGATTGCTTTTCTCAGTTTGATATAGACGTCTTCCCAATCTTTGCGCTCCAGGGCTTTCCGGGCGTCCGCCAGAAAGCGGCGAGCCAGTTTGGGGGCTTTGAGGCTATTGGCGACGGTCGGCCGCGCCGCCAGAAATTCATGACGCCATTTCCACGCCCCGACCAAAAGCACCAATAAAATCGGCCACAGAGCGATCCCCCAAAATTTCCACGATCGGTACAAAGGCAGGTGAATCGTCGCCAGTCCAGCGGGAGAGGTCACGATGAACCGAAAATCATCGCCCACGCGGGTGATCAAACGCCGGTTAAACGCCGCGCCGCCCGCGCGAGTTCTTTTTTCGGCGGAGGGAAGAATCGTTAGACGGATGGGCGGCGTCCGCCGGACCATGTATTCTTCTTTTTCCGGATCGAAAAAAGCGTATTGGATTTCACCGATCTCGTTGGCATTGACGTCATGGGGAATCAAGACATAGGAATACTCGATCCGCCCTCGCATTCCATTTTCGGAAACGTCGACGTTTTCTTGTTGGGTGGGATCGAACTGATCGAAGTTCGAAAGGTCGGGTAATTTCGGCTTGGGCGCATTTTTGATATTTCCAATGCCTTCCAACGTGACCGTCAGCGTAACCGTTTCGTCCTCTGTGAGTTTGAGCGGCGCCGCTTCCGCGCGCAGCGTAAATGAACCGACCGCGCCTTCAAAAATGTCAGGCCGGCCTTGCTCGGGAAGGGGCTTTACTTTGAGCTGCACCGGTTCGGGTTTGTAGGGAAATCGGGAGACGCGCTGAACGGGCAACGCCATTTCGACCGTCATGGGAATCAGCGAATAATCGCCCGCCGTCAACGGAAAGAGAATGTAACGCCGTAACGCTTTTTGAAAATAGAGATCCCGTTCGCCGGAAATGCGAACCGGCCGCGCGTCTTGCTTGAAACGCATGTCGACGGTTTCGACCAGAAAGTTTTTGAGCGCGCCTTTCTCTTCATGAAAAGCGGCGTATTCACCGTTTTGGATGATGGCGCGATCGAACCAGCGTTTCCATTGCTGGTTGTAAACGGCGTCGTAGGATAAAATCACCTCTTCGCCTTCGTAGACCTCTTTTTGGGACGCGTCGCTGAGCAGGTAGAGATTCAAGTCGCCCCGCCCCTGGGGGGGAGTCAATAACGGCGATCGAGTGGGTACTGGTTGACTGCCGGGAAAGACCGTAATTTCGAAGGGATCGGCCCGCACGGTTCCCGCGCCGGTTTCGATGTGGATATCGTCGACTTTATATTTTCCTTCTTTCACGGCGAAGACGTCATACAAAAACGTAATTTGGAAACTCGAACTCGCCCGGCCGTTTATGAACTGAAATTGCTGGCTGGTGCTCTGGCTTCCATAGACAAAATTCAAACCCTCGATGGAGGGGAAGACAGGTTTTGGGGAAATTTGTTCGCCCTGAGTCGTGATGATAATTTCCAACTGCGTTTGTTCGCCGACGCGCAGAACATTTTTTTCCAACCGGGTTTGAATCGCAACGTCGGCGTGCAGAGCGCCAGCCAAAACGCTTAATAAAAGTGCGATTGAAATCCAGATAGTAAGATTATATCGAAAGCGATGCCGTTTCACGATTCGTTCTTTTACCAATCTTTATCCACGCGAACGCGGGAATTGACTTCGCGTGGGCGCTTAAATTCTTTGCGCTTTTCTTTTTCGTCGTCTTCCAGATTTTTAAGCAATTGCAAGGCTTGTTCGCGCGTCATATCCTGATGAGGTTCGCCGGGTTGAGGCTGCGCCTGATTCTGATCCTCCGGCGTTGGAGACTCTTGTTCTTGTGGTTGATCTTGCTCTTTCTCTTGCGGCTGCTGCTCCTGTTGCTGTTCTTGCTGCTGTTCCTGATTCTGCTGCTCTTGTTGTTCTTGCTGTTGTTGATTTTGCTGATCTTGCGGCTGGTTTTGTTGTTGCTGATCCTGCTGTTGTTGATCTTTGTTCTGATCGATCTGTTCTTTCAATTTGCGCCGGGCGAGTTCCAGATTGTATTTAGCGTCTTCGTCGTCCGGATTCAATTTCAGAGAACGAATGTAGGCTTCGATGGCTTTGGCGAAGTCTTCCTGGCGGAAGTAGGCGTTTCCAATATTGTAG
>JBNGCY010000029.1:3470-8518 GCA_049975505.1 Desulfuromonadaceae bacterium
AATTTCTCGTCGGAGGCGCCGACGACGCACTGATATTCTTCAATCGCTTTTTCGTAATTGCCCTGCCGGTACCAGGCGTCGCCGATGTTGAAATGAAGTTCCTTGGATTCAGGCGCGTAGGTCGCCGCGATGTCGGTATATTGTTGAATCGCTTCTTCATATCTTTCTTCTTCGTAAACCCGGTTGGCTTCCTGCACGCGATCGCGCAAAGGATTGATCCATGCAATCTGCATGGCGGATAAAACAGCGATGGAACATAAGCCAATTCGTTTTAGGACGGCATGCTTCATGGTTCAATTTCTCCAGACGCCAACATCTATTTTATAGGTTATCGGGCGCTCGTCGACTCCCATCTTAAAAGTCTTATTCACCTGCCGGGGAGCGCTTCTCCGCCGGCGTAAACTCGACGTGGCGATAGCCGCCGACGGTTCGCCGGGGCGCTCGTTTCCGATCGCTCAACAGCATTTCGATCAATAGTAAAACCAGCGCCGGGAACAGAAAATATTGGTAGCGTTCCTCGAACTGGGTGATGAATTGGGTTTTCAACAATCGTTCCTGGCGGCGTTGTTCCATGTGCTGATAAATATCGTCCAACTGCAGCGAATCGGCGCGCACGCGAAAATACGCGCCGCCGGTCGTCAGGCAGATGGAACGCAAAGCCGCTTCGTCGAGTTTGCTGGTAACTACGTTCCCTTCCCGATCCTTGACATAATCCTTGATGGCGCCGGACTCGTCGCGAATGGGAATGGGCACTCCCAGCGGATCGCCGATGCCGATGGCGTAAATCATCACGCCTTCTTCCGCGGCTTTTTCGGCGGCCTGTTTGGGATCTTCCACCGTATCTTCGCCGTCGGTGATCAAAATGATGACGCGCGACTCCCGTTCGCCGGGAGGGAAGGATTCAACCGATTTTCGTATGGCCGCGGAGACGGCGGTTCCCGGAACCGGGACGGAGCCGATCTCCACCTCGCTAAGCAGAATCTTGGCGGCGGCGTAATCCAGCGTCAGGGGACATTGAACGAAGGCTTGACCGGCGAAAATCACCAGGCCGATGCGGTGCCCCTGCAGTTTATCAAATAACTGCGCGATTTCATGCTTGGCTTTCGCCAGGCGGTTGGGCATGATGTCTTCGGCCATCATACTGCGCGAGACATCCAGGGCGATAATGATGTCGTTGCCGCGCGAGACGACGGTCTGTTCTTTTTGCCCCCACATGGGCCGGGAGAGAGCGATTAAAGAGAAGAAAAAGACCGAAAAGACGAGCCACAGTTTCGCTTTTTGTTTTTGGCGGCTGACGCCCTCCATCAATCTCGAAATCAATTCGGGATTGCCAAACTGTTCTAAGGCGGTCAGGCGCTTGTTCCACGCCCAGCGGAGAAAGAACGCCAGCGGGATCAGCAGCCAAAGCGAGTTAAGAAATTCATGCGCACCAAATCTCATGGCAACTTCCGAAATCGCGTCTGCGATAGAATGACTTCCACCAATAGAATCACCAGCGCCGGAATCAGGAAATAGTGAAACAGTTCACGAAACCGGCGGCTGCCCTGCGTTTGAATCTTCGATTTTTCCAATTGGTCGATTTGTTGAAAAATCTCCCGGAATTTTTGCGTGTCCGTGGCGCGGAAATACTGTCCATTGGAGGTCTCGGCGATTTGTTTCAGCGTCGACTCGTCAATGCGCTCCGCCTGGGGAACCGGGGTCAGCTGCTGGCCGAAGAGGAAATTATTTTGTAAAATGTAGGGAATTCCTAACCCGCCCACGCCGATGGTGTAGATTTTCACGCCCAGGGCGTCGGCCATTTCCGCCGCGGTCAGGGGATCGAATTCGCCGGAGTTGTTCGCGCCGTCGGTGATTAGAATGATGACCTTCGATTTCGAATCGGTATACCGCAGCCGATTGAGCGACGAGGCGATGGCGTTGCCGATAGCCGTGCTGTTGCCGGGAATCATGTCGATTTTGATCTCATTCAGAAAATTCTGCACAATGCCGTAATCGACGGTCAACGGGCACTGCAGAAACGCATCGGTCGCAAAGACGGTCATGCCGATGCGATCGTTGCTGCGTCCTTCCACAAACGATTTAACCACTTCTTTGGTGACGTCCAGCCGCGTCCGCCGATTTTGCAAATCCAGATCGATTAACGCCATGCTGTTCGAGACGTCAACGCAAAGCATGATATCGATGCCTTCCGTGTAGATTTCACTGCTGACCAATTCCGCTTGGGGCCGCGCCAGAGCTAAAATGAACAAAGCCAGCACCAGAAGCCGGAGAGCGGCCAGCGTCCGGCGAACCTTATGAGAGAGAGGGGCGCGGGCGTTGGATGCGCCGAAAATCTTTTTAATGCGGGTGATGTCTGAATAGATCAACGGAGCGCCGCCGCCCCGGCGCATGAACCGCCATGCCAGGAACGGAATCACGAACAACAGCCATAAATAAATTGGATATGCAAATCGCATTTACGCCTCGCCAACCGGTGTTACTTCTTCTTGGGCTTCTTTTGTTTTATCGTCGTCTGCATCCGATTCGTTTTCGTCAACGGGCTGCTCGCGGGTTTGATCGACGATGCGCTCCGCCTGGTCGATCAAGCCATTCAAATCTTCCGCGGGCAGTTCATGCTTCGCGAATTTCATTAGATCGCAATCGGTGAAAAATCCTTCAAACTCTTGGAACAAACCCGGCGCCATGCCGATCGTTTGAAACGCCTGCAAAATTTCTTCGCTGGTTTGGTCAATGGCGTCGATCCCCCAGCGGCGTCTGATATACACGCGCAGAATTTCGCTGAGGCGCATCGAGAAATATTCGTAATCGTTGTTTTGCCGCCATTCCTGATTTTCCCGCAATTCGCGCAGGGCGAGATACGCCTCTTCATGCGCGGGCAGGGGCGGCGCAGAAGGTTTTTGTTCTTGCCGCTTCTTGAAATAGCGCCGCAGCCCATACGCCGCCAGAGCCGCGGCGAACAGACTCAACAAAGCCGTCCAAATGATCCACATGCGGCTGGTGCCGGCAATTAAAACCGGCTCTTTGATGTCGCGGATATCCAGATCTTCCGCCTCTTCCGGCGTCAGGCTGCGCACGGTGATCGAAATAGGGGAAGTGCGGATCGATCCTTTCGCTCCGTCGGCGGTTTGATACAAAATATCGAAGGCGGGAATCTCAAATTCTCCCGTGAAAAAGGTCGACAGTTGATAATCCATGATCTCGCGCACTTTTCCATCGGGAAGTTCTTCCACGCCCTGCGGATGAATTTCTTTGATTTCGAACTGCCCGAGATCCACGCCCGTTTCCCGCTGAATGATTTGCACCGACGGGTCGCGGGTGATCGCCACCGTAAGATGAAATACATCGCCGATCAAGATCTCATTGCGATCCACCGAAGTTTCGATCGCGGGAATCAAATGGGCGGGAACCGTATCCGTAGCGCCGGCCGGCGTCTGCGCGACTGCGATGTATGCAAGAAAAGAAATAAGCAAATTTGACGTCATTGGAACCTATCTGATAAAACTTTGTTTCTTTCCGTCTTGAATATTCTTCTTCTCACTTCTCAGAAGGCGTCGGGAGTTTTTCTTGTCCGCCGGGATCGCCGTCCGCGGCCGGTTCGACAAGCGATTGATCAAAGATCTTCACTTTTTCCGCTTTCAATAAACGCTGCAAAAGCGCATCCTGGAGTTCCGCCGCTTTGCGCCGCCCGACCATCGCCTGAACGCGCGGCTTCACTTCTTCGAGGGATTGAATCCGCTCCGGCGTCTTCTCGAGGATTTTGAATACATGATATCCCTTTTCGCTTTGGATCGGTTCGCTGACCGCTTGGGCGTCCAACGCCAGCAGTTGCTCGACCATTTCGGGCGCCTGTCCTACGGTGGGGATGTATTGACTTCCCTGGGTGATTGTTCCGATTTCTCCGTGGTTGGATTTGGAGGCGTTGTCTTCGGAAAACTGCTGCACCGCCTGTTCGAAGGCCATGCCCTCGTTGAGGGCATTTTTCGCCTCTTGCGCTTTTTCTTGGGACGACGTGAAAATATGAGCGATCTTCGCCGTCAAAGGAACTTTGAACTCATCAAGATTCGCCTTGTAATACAGTTCGATATCGCCATCCGACACTTGAACCTTGTCGTTAACTTCTTCGCGCAAAACTTTTTGCGCCAGCAACATTTTTTCTACGCTCCGCAACTGCCGCCGGATTTCGCGATCTTTTTGATACTCTTTGCGCAGCGCCATGTCGTACAGAAGTTCTTCAAACAGTTTGGATTGCAGATATTGGCGGCGTTTTGAGGGATCGTCGAAAAGCCGGCGCTGATTTTCAGGCATTTGGTTGAGTTCGCGCTCCAGCTGATCGCGGGTGATGCGGCGGTCGCCGATTTGCGCAACCAGGGGGCCGGTTCCTTCCTCCTCCTCGGCTTCCAGATCGGTCAGTTGTTTGAGTTTGCGCTGCGCGTCGCCGCCCCGCTGCAGTTCTTCAAAACAGCGAACCATCCGCTTTTCCGCTTCATCATTCTACTCTGCATACTGCACCTGCAGATAGGCCTTTCCACTGCCGTCCTCCTCTTCATTCAACAGCAGCATTGCTCCCGCTGTTCCATCCTCTTTTTCGAACAGGTCGAAATCGAGGATAAACGCATCCACCGGGGCAAAGGGGAAGCGCGCCTGCAATCCGGTCTGACCTGCACAGATCTGCACCAGTTTATCCTTCCCGTCGGGACTTCCCACCAGAGGCATTCCCGCTTTACGTCCACGCGCCAGGGTAAACAGGCTATCACCATGGGGATGCATACGCCGCGGCACCATAACCTTGCGCGCCATCACTTTGTCGTGCGCAGAAAAGCCGCTACGGTATTCCGGTTCCTCCAGCGGCACATAAATACTCGCCCCCACATAGCTACCGAAATCGGATAGCAGGGTTCCCGTAGGCGCAGCACTACTTCTGGATCCACCGGAGCGTGCCTTAAGCACCAGACGCTGATCATCATTCCAGATCAGCGCGCGCTCGCTATCGGGCCAACGCGCGTGGTTCAAGACCCAGTGTCGCGCTTGTGAAACCGGTGTGGCACTGG
>JBNGCY010000029.1:8528-27084 GCA_049975505.1 Desulfuromonadaceae bacterium
AGCGCATACAGCTCAGAGGTAAAGGCACGGTATGGACCACGCTTCTGCAAATAGAGCTGATCACCCATTCGGGCCAGATATCCTTGGAGATCCGCGCTTTCGGCTTCCATCTCCCCATCGGGTGTAACGTCAACAACCCAGGCATGCAGACGGGACTCCGTCCCCTCATCCACGCTGTAGATATCTTCAACCCAGACCGGAGCGAGCTCCGGGGTCATATCATCATCCAGATCGCAGTACTCAAGGCGCAAGGCGCGTGAAACCCGGACGGGCGGGGTAAACTCGGCAACCCGATTCAGGTGCCCGGAGCGGTAGCAGAAATGTACCAGCTTCGTATCATACAGGGCGAAAACGTGGAAGTCTGCGCCAGCGGCTTGTGGCGCGGCCCAAGTTGCAATACTCCGCGGTGCTCCGGGCATATCCACCAACATATCGGTGCGCAATTGCGCGGCAGCGGAAGCCGTTCCAAGGGTATACCCTTTGGCATCGGACTCGATCCGCAACGGCTCCGAGGCGTTGGCAGAAGGACGGGATGGGGCAAGGGTGGCAGTAGAGAGCACTTGCGTATCGGGGGTGGACGCACTCGACTTTACCCCTTTGTCTGCAGCAACTTGCGCCGTATTTGCCCCGGAAAGCGGCTCCAGGGCCAGGAGGGCGCCATCACGCGCGCGGCTCAGGACCAGACGAACACCAGTGTCTGCCTGATGTTGTTTGAGAATCAATCCGTCGGGTGCAACATTCTCGCCCTGTGTCTGGACGGCAAAGCCTTCGCGCAGCAACAACTCCACCACTGGCGCAAAGGTCGGATCTTCAAGCGGGTTAACGCCCGCAGGCAACTGCACTTCTTTAGCCCCCTCCCAGGTGGCGAGTCGATTTTCCAGCTGAGGCCAGTTTCCGGCAACAGCCACAGAACATAACCCCACTGCGCACAGCGCAAAAAGCATGCATCGCTTTAAATTCATCACTTCATCCTGTTTATTCAGATTGTTAAGTAACTATTTGCCTTAATTGTCCAAGAGCTGGCAATGCCCATTGCAAGGGACGCATAAACCCATCCGTGGGGCTCATTGTCGCCGTCCATGGCGACAAATGCCCTTGAAATGGGCACAGCCAACTCTTTACCCTACAGTTTTCCAGATTTTTTTATTCTACGCGACTTCAGATATCCAGCTACAGTTGTCGATAGCATGGCAACGCTATGCCTTGAACGTGCGCCGCAGCAACAAACTGTTGAGCACCACCGAAACACTGGAGAACGCCATCGCGAGCCCGGCGTACTCCGGGCGCAGAAAAATCCCGAAAGCCGGATACAGCACCCCGGCGGCTATGGGGATTCCAAGGGTATTGTAGAAGAACGCCCAGAACAGATTCTGCTTGATTTTACGCAGGGTAAAACGCCCGAGACGGATGCCGCGCTCGATATCGCGCAAATCGTCTTTCACCAGGATCAGGTCACCGGTTTCCTTGGCTACATCGGTACCGCTGCCGATGGCGATGCCGATATCCGCCTGCGCCAGGGCCGGCGCATCGTTGATGCCGTCTCCGACCATGCCCACAAAATCAGCGTTTTGCTGATATCTGCGCACCACATCGAGCTTCTCCTCGGGTACGACCTCAGCCTCAACCTGTTCAATGCCGATCTTTTTCGCTACCGCCTCTGCCGCCGCGCGCCGATCCCCGCTCAGGAGAACACACTCAAGACCCAGATTCTGCAGGTCCTGAATAACCCCGGCAGCATCCGGCTTGAGTTCATCGCCCAGGGCTATGATTCCCAGAACCCCTTTTTCGCGCGCGAGAAAAACCAATGAGTTACCTGCGGCCGCGAGGCGCTGCGCCTGTTCCTGCACGCTGTCCAGCTCAACACCGTTGCGTTCCAGCAGGCTCTGCTGCCCGCAGTAGTATTGTTTTCCATCAATCCGGGCCTGCATCCCCTGCCCGCCGATCTCTTCTATATGGGCAATGCTCTCCCATTGCAGCTCGCGCTGGCGCGCCTGCTCCACGATACTCCGCGCCAGGGGATGGTTGCTCCCCTCTTCGAGGGAGGCTGCAAGACGCAGCACTTCGTCCTCATCCATACCGGCGCCGGCGCATACATGCACCTCTTGCACCTGAAAGGTGCCGCTGGTCAGGGTGCCGGTCTTATCCAGGAGGAGAACCTTCAAGCGCGAGATCTGCTCCAGCACTGCGGCCTTTTTAAACAGGATGCCGCGCTCGAGCCCCACGGAGCTACCCACCATGATAGCCGTAGGCGTGGCAAGTCCCAGGGCACACGGGCAAGCGATCACCACCACGGATATCCCCATCTGGAATGCAAACAGAAAGGTGCTCTCAAGGATAAACAACCACACTACAAAGGTGGTGATGGAGACTATAATCACAGCCGGGACAAAGTAATTGGAAACCCGGTCCGCAATGCGCTGAATAGGGGCCTTATCCCCCTGGGCCTCTTCCACCATGCGCACGATCTGTGCCAGGGCGGTTTCATCCCCCACCCGCGTTGCTTCTATCACCAGGCGCCCGGAGCGGTTGATGGTGGCACCGCTCACTTCTGAGCCGGCTTCTTTGCTGACCGGAACCGATTCGCCGCTGAGCATCGATTCGTCCACCGCAGCCTCGCCCTCGATCACGCTTCCATCTACGGGGATTTTTTCACCGGCGCGCACCAGAAGGTGATCGCCGGGCTTCACCTCTGCGATATCCACTTCGCGTTCGGTGCCGTCTTCATAGAGCACCGCGCGATCCGCCTGCAGATGCAACAGACGCTCCAGCGCTGCTCCGGCCCTGCCCTTGGCCCGACTTTCAAGCCATTTGCCGAAGCGGATAAACATGATGAGCATCGCACTGGTTTCAAAAAACACCGTCGCATCCGGCCCCAACAATCCAAACAGAGCAAGGACTGAATAACCGTAAGCGGCGGTAATACCAAGCGCAACCAGCACATCCATATTCGCGGCGCGATTGCGCAGCGACTTCCACGCGCTGGTGTAGAATCCGAGTCCGGCGCTGAACTGCACCAGCGTTGCCAGAAGCGCAATCACCCAACGCGTCGCACCGCCGAACAGGGGAAAAAACATCAGCAGCATGATGGGGATCGCCCCGGCGGCAGCGATAATTAAATTCAGACGTTCGCGCCGGGCCTGCTGCGCTGCCATGGTACGCGCTTCGCTGCGCTGCGCCTGGGGCCACGCCTGATATCCGGCATCACGCACGGCGGCATAGATCTCGTCCGGGCTGGTGCGTGCGGGGTCATAGCTCGCTTGCCCGGTATTGCGTGCAAAATTTACTGCAACACCTTCCACGCCTTCCACTTTGCGCAGGCGTTTTTCAATCGTGGCAGCACAGTTGGCGCAGTTCATCCCAGCAATGTCAAAGTGTTCCTGTTTCAAGGGCGCTTTATCTGGTGTAGGCATATCGAGTCTCCTCACTCATGTGGGGAATTTTTATTTTCTCTAACGAAATACCTTACAGCCTAACTCAGATTTGAGCACAATTCCAGCGCTGGGCAGGAAAAACTATTTTCTATTCATACGTATTCCAAACGCACAGACCCCCGATACCGAATGCAGCAGCGGGGGTCTGTGGTGTCTTATCCTGGTTTTACAAGCTAGCGTTCAAATCAGTAGCTCCATATCAGCGAAACGCAATTGGTCATGGCCGCATCATCGCCATACTGATCTTCAATGCCATCACCGGGGACAAAGATGCCGAAGATATACCCGAGGCTGAAGTTCTCATCCAGAGCATACTTAAGCTGCAGATCAACGGTGGTGCCCGCATAGTCATCCACATCCTCGCCGGGATTCTTGGTATTGGTGAGATTGTCCGTCTCATCGTACCAGATCATGAACAGCTGGGTTTTGTAGCTGAGTTTATCCACCCACGCAGACAGGTCACCTTTGGCGCCGATGGCAGCAATCATCTGACCGGGGTTATCCCCGGAACCGCCATTGCTGATACCGCCATAACGATTTGTCCCGAAAGCCCGCTCCGGCGCATATGAATACAGGGTGGCGCCATAGCTCTGCCCCAGATCCTCACTCAGGATGCCGCCATCCATTCCCATCAGCGGGGTAAAGCGCCCGATGTCGGTAATTCCGACCCAGCCTTCGACATCATCATCCGCGGCGTCGTCATCACCCTGGGTGTAGCGTAGCGCCACGTAGGGGTTGAAGCCCTTGCACACCTCAAGTTCAAGGCCGGCAAATGCCGCCATGGAGGAGATATCTCTGCCGTTGTCGAACTCGCCATCGGCAAACACAATTTCAAAGGAAGGCTTGAGCATTCCCATCTTACCCAGGGTTTCAAAACCGTAGTAATGCACC
Organism: Desulfuromonadaceae bacterium; assembly: GCA_049975505.1. Lineage (GTDB taxonomy): Bacteria > Desulfobacterota > Desulfuromonadia > Desulfuromonadales > Desulfuromonadaceae > JAIVHC01. The sequence goes on from JBNGCY010000029.1 coordinate 12,851, forward strand.
TGAGCTTCCTTGCTGTCATTGTCACTGTATGCATAGAATGGGCTCAGATGAAAACCGCCCACTTTGTGATTGAGCTTGAGGCTGTATACGCGCCAGTCGTTGATTTCGTCGCTGTCAAACGGGCTGCCGGTAACGGAATGAAGGTTCTGAATGGGCAGATACAGAAGTTCATAGCTGGTATTCGTAGCCAGATCGCCGCGAAAGCCGAGGAACGGATGGTCATCCCCATACAGCAGACCGCCCGTGCGGATATCCAGGGCACGGATATCCCAGCCGGTCTGGAGTTCCATAGCCGGGTTGAATTCATACAGCAACTCGACGCGCTCAATGCCGAATTCACCGCCGCTGTTGGGGTTTCCATCCTTTTCAGCGCCAACATAAAAAGAACGGTCTGCGGTGTCCTTCTGCATGATTACGTCCGCCTCGGTGATCATCTTCACCGACCATTTATCCCCTGAGGCCTTCCAGCCCAGGCGCAACTCGGCGCGAATGTGCTCCCCTTTGGCCAGACCTCCTTCATTGACGGCAAACTGATCGTTTTCATCATCATTGAAGTCAAAGTTTTTATAATACGTAGGCATTACCCGCGCAGTGCCGAAAAAATCAATCGCACTCCACGCCGGTGCCGCCAGCATCAGGACGCCTACAATGCCCGCGATCGTCGTTTTCATCATTCTTCCTCGTTGCATGTTCTCTTTCCTCCCTTGGTTGCACTTGTGAAATAACATCCATTCTTTCGTGGCAGACGTTCTTTGGAGTCCGTGAAGTTAGCGACTTGGGAATATATGGTCAAGAAAATAAAACGCTATTTTAGTTGTTTGCATATATTTTCGAGGATACGAAACCCAAGGCATACTCTGGCAAAATATTTGACAAGCTTTGTGCGACAGGATTAGTCTTCAGGCACCTTTTCATACCTATCTATTTTTTTATGCATACCCAGGAGGACAGACATGAGTGACAATCCCTGTAACGGCTGCGACAAAAGCGGCAGCTGCAGCGACACAGACAAACAACAGTGTGACCAACAACAGCAACAGGAACAAATCCAGGCAAGTCTGGCGAAGATAAAGCACAAGATCCTGGTAATGTCCGGCAAAGGCGGTGTAGGCAAGAGTACCACCGCTGTGAATCTGGCCCTGAGTCTGGCGAAGCAGGGGGCCAAAGTCGGGCTTCTGGATATCGACCTTCACGGTCCCAGCGTTCCGACCCTCCTCGGCCTCGAACTGCAGCGCCCCGCGGTGGAGAACGACAAGATGCTGCCGGTGCCGAAGCACGATATCCAGGTGATGTCCATCGGCTTTCTCATTCAGGAGCAGGACGATGCCCTGATCTGGCGCGGCCCCATGAAGGCCGGTGTGATCCAGCAGTTTATCCGCGATGTGGACTGGGGTGAGCTCGACTATCTGGTGGTGGATTGCCCTCCCGGCACCGGGGATGAGCCTCTGAGTATTGCGCAACTCCTTGGCGAGGGCACCGGTGCGGTACTGGTTACAACACCACAGAAAGTAGCCCTGGTGGATGTGCGCAAGTCGGTAACATTCTGCCGTCAGCTGAAACTCCCGGTATACGGGATTGTGGAGAACATGAGTGGTTTCGTGTGCCCGAAATGCAACGAAGTGGTGGATATCTTCAAAAAAGGTGGCGGGCGCGAAATGGCAGCCGAAATGACGGTGCCATTTCTGGGGCAGATCCCGGTGGATCCGCGTATGGTGGAAGCCGGAGACGCGGGAACTCCTGCGGTACTCGAATTCCCGGATTCGCCTACCACCCAGGCTGTGGCGGACATCGCCCAGGAACTCTCCCTGCGCTGCCTCAACCCCGGTGGCGGCACTGCAGATCTGACTGATTAAAGCTCATGTTTATGCGGGGCCCGGTGTACTGTGCCCCGCATAAATTTTATCCACATTTAAAAACCTGACAACGACCTGATATTTTCTTACATCATGGGTAAAACGCCCGATCTTTTAACGCCTGTATGGGAAATATCCCGTTTTACGTGGGTTTTACTTGACGCGGGCGTGCACAATGGTTATTTAGGATGTCTAAATTTAAACATATCGGCTCTGGGGCTGACGTCAGGATTGACGCCAATTCAGAGCTGATATGTCAGCTTTTGCGTTGCGTATTCGCCCCACATTATTTGCGCACGAAATCTGCGCGCCAATCCATCTGCACCAAGGAGTACAGTATCATGGGTAAACCCATCGTTCCCCAACCCATCTCTCTTGAACAGTACGGTATCATCAACACCCCCTCGGTTCTGCGCAATCTCAGCACCCCGGAACTGTATGAAGACGCTATCCTGCGCGATGAAGGGCATCTATCGCATCAGGGGCCGCTGGTGGTTTTCAATCCTGACTATACCGGGCGTTCCCCCAACGACCGCTACATCGTCAAGGATGGCGAAAGTGCGAACGACATCTGGTGGGGAGCGGTTAACCGCGAATTCCCGGCGGATAAATTTGACTCCCTCTACAACCGCATGATGGCTTATCTGCAGAATCGTGAGCTCTACGTACAGGACTGTTTTGCCGGCAGCGATCCAAACTATCGCCTTCCGGTGCGGGTTATCACATCCCTGGCATGGCAGAGCCTGTTTGCGCGCAACATGCTGATCCTGCCGACCCAGGAGGAGCTGGACAACTTCGTGCCCGGCTTCACCGTTATTGCCGCCCCCGACTTCAAGGCGTCTCCGGAAATCGATGGCACCCGCAGCGAGGCCGGAATCATCATCAACTTTGAGCGCAAGATCGTCCTTATCGCCGCTGCGGCATACAGTGGTGAGATCAAGAAGAGTATCTTCTCCGTGATGAACTACCTGCTCCCCAAGCAGGATATCCTTTCCATGCACTGCAGTGCCAATGTGGGCAAGGATGGTGACACCGCGATCTTCTTCGGCCTCTCCGGCACGGGTAAAACCACCCTCTCCGCCGATCCGAAGCGCCGCCTCATCGGGGATGACGAGCACGGCTGGACCAAGGATGGGGTCTTCAACATCGAAGGTGGATGCTATGCGAAGGTTATCAACCTCAGTCCCGAGGCCGAACCGGAGATCTACGCATGTACGCGCCGCTTCGGTACCATCCTCGAGAATGTCGGACTTGATTCCGTAACACGCCACATCGATCTGGATGATGCGAGCGTCACCGAGAACACCCGTGCCGCGTATCCGATTACACACATCCCCAACATTGAGCCTTCCCTGAAGGCGGGACATCCGAAGAACATCATCATGCTCACTGCGGATGCGTTCGGGGTTATGCCGCCGATATCCAAGCTCACTCCGGAGCAGGCCATGTACCACTTCATCTCCGGTTATACCGCAAAACTCGCGGGCACCGAGAAAGGAGTAACCGAGCCGCAGACCACCTTCTCCGCCTGTTTCGGCGCGCCGTTCATGCCCATGCACCCCTCCGTGTACGGCAACCTCCTCAAGGAGAAAATCCGCGAGCACAATGTCTCCTGCTGGCTGGTCAACACCGGCTGGAGCGGCGGCCCCTACGGCGTGGGCTCACGCATGAAGATCCAGCATACGCGCGCAATGCTCAACGCCGCCCTCGACGGTCAGCTGGATGATGTGGCGTTCGAGCGCGATCCGGTATTCGGTCTCTACGTACCCCAGGGCTGCCCCAATGTACCCACCGAGGTGCTCAATCCGCGCAACACCTGGGATGACAAGGATGCCTACGATGCCAAGGCCGCCGAGCTCGCAAAGGCATTCCATCAGAACTTCGAGAAGTTTGCCGACGGTGTTACCGAGGAGATCCGCAATGCGGGCCCGCTGATGCGTTAAAGCGCTACAAAGTCACAGTAAGTTATGCAACAAACGTAAAGGCCGTGGCATCTGCTGCGGCCTTTACTGTTTTTCCCCTTTCAGCACATCTGGACATTTTTCTCGCTTTTGCATACAGTGCGCACATGAATAACAATGCCACCAGCACTTCGAAACCGCAAACCCTCGCGCATCTGGGTGAATTCGGTCTGATTGCGCGCATTCAGGAGCGCATTAAGGCGGACCCCCGCGTTCTGATCGGCATAGGTGATGACTGCAGTGTCTGCACCTTCCCTGCCGGTGAGGTCCTTCTGACTACCAAGGATCTGCTTCTGGAAGATATTCACTTCCGGCGCAAGTGGACCGATATGTATTCACTGGGCTGGAAAAGCGCTGCGGTCAACCTCAGTGATATTGCCGCTATGGGGGGAAGCGCACGCTATGTTCATCTCGGCATCGGAATTCCATCCGACATCTGCGTTACGGACCTGGAAGAGTTTACCCACGGTTTTCTGACCCTGTGCGAGCAGGAGGGCGCAACCCTGTGTGGCGGAGACACCTGCCGCTCATCCCAGGGCCTGAGCATTTCAGTTACCGTCCAGGGCAGTGCAGTGCAGGAGGAGGTGTGCACCCGCAGTGGTGCACAGCCGGGCGATCTGATCTATGTATCCGGCACCCTGGGAGACAGCGCCCTGACCCTGCTTCAGCTTATGCAGGGTGAAGACCCGGCGGATGCAACAGCCCTGCGCCACCACCGTCCCGAGCCGCGCCTCAAACTGGGGCGTGCCCTGGCACAACAGCACCTTGTAAACGCCATGATCGATATCTCCGATGGGATCTTCTCGGATCTGGGGCACATCCTCGAATGCTCAAAAGTCGGGGCCGAGCTGGACACCCGTTCAATCCCGCTCTCGGAAGGGGCAAAAACCCATCTGAATCTGCACCCCGAACGTCTGGAGCAGCTTGTGCGCGGCGGCGAAGATTATGAGCTCCTCTTTACCGCCCCCGCGCAAGAGCAGAAGCGTATTGATGAGGTCAGCATAAAACTGGGGCTCCCTCTGACCCCGGTGGGGAGCATCCTCCCTGCGGAGGAGGGCTTCTGCTATATCGATCATTCCGGCACCCTGCAGCGCACCAGTGTCGGCGGTTTCAACCACTTCAGTTCCTGACGTATCCTAACATTCAAGCTACGGAGTAAATAGATGTCTACCTTCTTTGCCCGCACCATCCTCTATCCATTCAGCGTCGCCCTGATTTGCACAGGACTGCTCGCAACTCCAATAAGCGCATCTGCTCAAAGCACTGTAGATAAAGCAATGCTCAGGGATCTGCTCGAAACCCCTTTTCAGCCCGATGCTGCCACTGAAGTGCGCATCCGGGATTTCCGCGCCGACTTCAAGCAGGAGGCGCACATTGCAAGCCTGAACCGTTCCAAACAGGGCAAAGGTAAAGTGACCGTACGCTTCAAGAGCGAGCAGGCCGCATCTTTCCGCTGGGACTACCTGGAACCGGAGGTGCAGCACATCATCAGCAACGGGGTCAAGCTGTGGGTCTATGTGCCGGAAAGCAACCGCGTGATGATCTCCGAGGTGGATGAGCATCTGCAGAGCGGTGACGATCCACTGTTGTTTCTGCGCAGCCTCGACAACCTTGAGCGCCATTTCAAGCTCAGCATCCCCGAGCCGGCGCGCGCCCAAAACGGTGCCTACCTCCTCACCCTGACTCCGAAACAGGAGTCGGCGTATGTCAGCACCCTGACCCTGCAGATTCCGGCGCAGATCGTGGAGAACAATAACGCCAGACGTTTCCCTCTCGAAGGGGTTACCATTCTCGACCCCAACGGCAACACCACGGCCCTTGGGTTCGATAGGATAGAGGTGAACACTGAGCCAGAAGCAAAAACCTTCAGTTTCAGCGTCCCGCCCGGGGTGGAGATTGTGCATCCGGAGCCGACAGCAGAAATATAGCCAGGACGTAACAGTTCAGCAGTGGCTTATGGCACCCATTCCAAGGGACACTTTGCGCCGTCCATGGCCGTTCGACTGTCGCCTTCCGTGGCGACAGACGCCCTTTCCATAGGCACCATAAGCCACTGCCGCTAAGAATGGTGAATAGTTACGCCAGGACAAACATCACAAGCACAGGAGATAAAAACCATGCCGAGTTTTGACATTGTATCCAAGATTGACCTGCAGGAGGTTGACAACGCCGTCAATCAGGCGCGCAAGGAGATCGGCCAGCGCTACGACTTCAAGGGAACCCACAACGAAATCGACCTCAACGATGGTCACATTATGATCCTTGCCTCGGATGACTACAAGCTGCAGGCGGTGGTGGACATCCTCAAAGGCAAGTTGACCCGGCGCGGGGTTTCCACCAAGTGCCTTGATTTCCAGAAGGCTGAACCCGCCTCCGGCACTGCGGTGCGTCAGCGCGTGAATCTGGTTCAGGGGATTTCCAAGGAAAAAGGCAAGGAGATCGTGAAGATGATCAAGGGGACCAAGCTCAAGGTGCAGCCTCAGATCATGGAGGATGAAGTGCGCGTGAGCGGGAAGAAGATCGATGACCTGCAGGAAGTGATGCAGGAGCTCAAAGGCGCGGATCTGGGAATTGAACTCCAGTTCGTAAATATGCGTTCATAATTTGTCCGACCTGGGCGCATGCAATGCGCCCCTACCATTTTACTCCACAAGGAAACACTGTGACCCCTGCAAACGTAGCTATAATCAGCCTTGGATGTCCGAAAAATCTCGTTGATACCGAGGTAATCCTCGGGCACTTGCCTCCGGAGCACTACACCATCGTCAATGATGAAGCGAGCGCGGATATCATCATCGTGAACACCTGCGCCTTTATCCATGATGCGCAGGAGGAGTCCGTCGACACCATCCTGGAGGTGGCGGAATACAAGGAAACAGGGGCATGCTCCATGCTGATCGTATGCGGCTGCCTGCCCCAGCGCTACCGTGAGGCACTCGCCCCCCAGCTGCCCGAGGTGGATGTGTTCATGGGCACCGGTGATGCGGTGCGCATCGCCGAGATTATCGACACCTGGCGCAACAACAGGGCACAGCAGTTATGCAGTATCGCACAACCCGCAAGCCTGTATGATGCCGACACCCCGCGGGTACAGGCATCCCCGTTCTATACCGCATATGTGAAAATCGCCGAAGGGTGCAGCAACTGCTGCTCATACTGCATTATCCCCGAATTGCGCGGCCCGTTGCGTTCGCGCACTATCAATTCCATAGCTGCCGAAGTAGAGCAGCGCGTACAAGCGGGAGTTAAGGAGATCAACCTGATTGCGCAGGATATCACCGCCTACGGCAAGGACCGCGATGATGATACCTCTCTGGAGCTTCTGCTAAAACGTCTGGTTACAATTGATGGTCTCGAGTGGATACGTCTGCTGTATGCGTATCCTGAAGGGGTCAGCGATGAACTGATTGAGCTGATTGCCACTGAAGCCAAGATCTGCCCGTATCTGGATATGCCCCTGCAGCACATTGCCGAGCCCATTCTAAAGGCGATGAACCGGCGTCTGAAACAGGCCGAAACCATCGCCCTGGTGGAGCGGATTCGTGCGCGTATCCCTGACATCACCCTGCGCACCACCTTTATCGTGGGCTTCCCCGGTGAGACGCAAGAGGATTTCGCCGAACTTCATGCCTTTGCCGCGCGCGGCCTGTTTGAACGCATCGGGGTGTTCACCTATTCGCGTGAGGAAGGGACACCTGCCGCAGCATACGCAGAGCAGATTCCGGAAGAGGTAAAAGAACAGCGGCGCGATGCCCTTGTTATCATGCTGGAGGAGCTTGCGCTGGAGAAAAACCAGGCTCTGATAGGCACCGAAACCCCGGTTCTGGTGGATGGCTACAGCGAGGAAACAGAACTCCTCCTTCAGGGGCGCAGCATCACACAGGCGCCGGATATTGACGGCATCACCTACATCAACGCCGGAGAGGCAGAGGTTGGGGATATTGTCCCGGTGGAGATCACGGATGCTACCGCAAGTGATCTGGTGGGGCATATCCGAGGGAGCCTGGACTGAGCTCTTTGATAAATCCTGCCTCCCTGATATTCTACCTCTTGATCCCAACCTGCCACGCATGTTTCACTCCAGGGGAATTCAGACATAACGCACTAACCTGAAGACCAAAGGAGATCACATGCACACAAAATCTATCGCTCTTATGTTCGCACTTATTTTCACCCTCCTCTGCGGTTTCGCCACTACCGGCTCTGCTCAGCCTGACTATGCACAGAACCAGCAGGCAACCATGCAAGGCGCCGAACAGATGGAGATTGATGACTCAACTCTGGAGCAGTTTGTTGGGGTTGCTAAGGATCTGGGAGCGATCCGCGATGAGTATGTGAAGAAGTTCGAAGGGATCGAAGACCAGCAGAAGGCCCAGTCCCTGCAGACGGAAATGAGCCAAAAAATGGTTTCTGTGGTGGATAATTCACAGCTTGATGTGAAAACATACAACTACATCGCCAACCAGATGAACGTAGACGAGGAACTGCGCAATAAAGTTCAGGAAATGCTATAACTCCGACCCGCACCCCCCACTCCACGGGGAGCGGGGGGTGCGCCATAAACATCATTCCCTACAGACGTCAAAGCAAGCCCATCCCATCCAGTACGCCCTCCATACGCAAATTAAAATCACGCAGAAGATTGCTAAACGCCTGAACGACCCGTATTATTAAAAGAGAGTTTTATTGATGGGTCTTATTCCCCCTCTGCAAGTTACAGCATGAAACAAACGGATTCGTATGCAGAAAATCTTTACGCCGGAAAACGAGATTGAACTTGTGATGGTGAAAGGGCTGCTTGAGGCGGCGCAGATCCCTTTCTATGTCCGGAATGATCACTTCGGCGGCCTGTATATCGGCCCTCAGATTCAGCATTTCAACCAGAGGGCAATTATGGTCCCTCCTGAATATGCAGCGCGGAGTAAAGAGATCATTGCCGAGTTCATTGCAACCCAGCAGCAGGTGGAGCCTGAACCGCCCGCGCGAACCGAGCGCACCCCTCTACTGGAAAAGTTGCGCCTTTTGGGCGAAGCGCTGCTGTTCTGCTGGATTGTGCCGCGCAGGCGCAAACAACCAGCGTCCGGATCCGCCCTCTGCAAACATCATCAAAACACCAAATCTAATGCTGACGCAGAGCGGAATATGCGCACGGAATTGATGAATTCGCCTCAGAATGACACAGAATCGAGGAGGGCTGAAGATGGGAAATGACCTGGATGAGCTGATCACCCGTGCGCAACAATTGCCGCAAATTCCTTTTGAAGACATAAAGGCATATCATGAGCATATTCCGGAGCTGTGTGCTGCGGTGGACACGGAGCTGGACAAACGCGACGACATTCTCAGGCTTATCGGCAACAATCCCCTTGAGGTAATGTACGAGAATCACAAGCACCATGCTGCGTTCATGACCTCGGTCTTCAGCACCGCCAATTACGAACTCCTGGCGCGCACCCTGCCATGGGTATATCAGGTGTACAGCAGCAAAAAATTTCTTTTCGACTATTTTCCTCTTGAACTCAATGCCTGGATCAGGGCGATACAGAATATGCTATCACCTGAGGCGGCAGAAAAGATCTGTGCAGTATACACCTGGATGCTGGAGCAGCATCATACAGTAATAAATATCGCATGCAGTTCCGACTACAGCACCCCACCACCTTTGGAGCCGGAATGGCTGGCACAGAAAAATGCCTTTCTAAATGCACTCCTAGCAGGCGATCATCGTAAGTGCGTCAGTCTGGCTGAAGCACAGGTTAAAACCAGCGCCGATCTGAATGTATTTTATCTTAATATTGTTCAGCCGTGTATGTATGAAGTCGGAATTCTGTGGGAGCGCGGTTTTATCAGCGTAGCTCAGGAACACCTGACCTCTTCTATTGTCGGACGTGTTCTTGCCCAGGCAAGCATGATAGACATCAACGCTCCCCCCCTTAAAGCGCGAGCCATAGTAAGTGCTGCGCCGAATGAATTACATGAAATAGGCGCCTGGATGGTCTCCGATATCCTCGAACACGACGGCTGGCAGGTGCGCTATCTGGGAGCCAACACCCCAACAGAAGATCTGATAAAGATGCTCAAAACCTTTAAGCCGCATATACTCGCTCTCTCCGTCACTATGCCGTTTAATCTGCATAAGGCTAAAGAAAGTATCCAACAGATAAGAGCTGAAGATGAATTAAAAGATGTATTCATCATTGTGGGCGGGAATGCCTTTCGACAGAGCCAGGATCTGTGGCAAAGCTGCGGAGCTGACGCCTGGGCAGCCAATGTTCATGATTTACGCAATATCACCGCAGGGTTTACTGCAGCATGAGTTTTTCTCCTGATTTCATAAGCAAAAATGCCGAAGAGCTGTGTCGGTTTTTCATGCAGACAGAGCTGTTCTCCCTCACTGTACTGGATCAGAATCTTGAGGTTGTGGAGCATAACCCCTGCTGTATTGAAAATCTGTTCGGTGGGCGCAGCATCAAGGGGAGATTCTTCCCTGATCTTCTTACACCTCAAAGTGCCCCCATCCTGCCACTACCAGAAGACACTTCCTCTCTGAGCACCTGGATGGAGATCAGCCGCGAAGATGCCCATGCAACACGGGTATTCACCCACATCCTGCGCAACAACGACGGCGGCTACATGCTTTTCAGCGGCAGTCTGGTCTTCAACACTGATCGCGCCCTTGAAAGCATGACCCTGATGTCAAACGAGATGGCCAACCTGACTCGGGATCTGCGCCGCAAAAACCGCGAGCTGCAACAGGCACAGGCGCAGATAAAAACCCTGGAAGGGATCATCCCCATCTGCATGCATTGCAAGGAGATCCGCGACGATGAGGGTTACTGGGTGCAGTTGGAGAAATACCTTTCCGAACATTCATATGCACAGCTAAGCCATGGCATCTGTGAAAAATGCATGGAAAAGCACTATCCGGATATCGCTGACAAGAAAAAAAAATAAGGAATGAGAGGGGCAGGGAAGCGCAGGCCCCTCTCATTATTAAACCTATCAATCCAGCTCAACCCCTTTGTGCACCTGTAGAGCCAGGGCATCATTTTCCAGGCCAACCTCCACCACGCTGCCATCGGTGATCTCGCCGGCTATGATCCCACGCCCTATGCGCGTTTCAAGTTCATGCTGGAGGAAACGCTTCACCGGTCGCGCACCGAAGTGTGGATCATAAGCGCGCTGACAGATATGCTGTTTCGCAGCATCGGTGAGCTTGATCTCGATGCGGCGCTCATCCAGACGCTTCTGCACCTGCGCCACCTGGAGCTCAATAATCCGATCCAGCTCCTTGCGGGTCAGGGGGCTGAACAGGATGGTGTCATCGATACGATTCAGAAACTCCGGACGGAAATGCTGCTGCAGGCGCTGATATACCTGTTTGCGTGCCGCTTCGCTGATCTCCCCCTCTTTCCCTTCGCCCTGCAGGAGAAACTCCGATCCGAGATTGGAGGTCATGATAATAACGGTATTCTTGAAATCCACCGTACGTCCATGACTGTCAGTCACGCGCCCGTCATCGAGGATCTGCAGCAGGACATTGAACACCTCGCTGTGGGCCTTTTCCACCTCATCCAGCAGAACCACCGAATAGGGTTTACGCCGTACTGCTTCGGTAAGCTGCCCCCCCTCTTCGTAACCGACATAACCCGGAGGCGCCCCGATCAGACGGCTGACGCTGAATTTCTCCATGTACTCCGACATATCGATACGCACCATATGCTCTTCGCTGTCGAAAAGCGCCTGAGCCAGAGCACGGGCAAGTTCGGTTTTCCCCACCCCGGTGGGTCCGAGAAACAGGAACGATCCCATGGGACGATTCGGGTCCTTGATTCCGGCACGGGAGCGGATCACTGCATCAGCCACCGACTGCACTGCAGCATCCTGGCCGATGACGCGCTCGTGCAGATGTTCATCAAGCTTGAGGAGTTTCTCGCGCTCCCCTTCAAGGAGCCGGGTCAGGGGGATGCCGGTCCAGCGCGCGACAATCCCGGCAATTTCATCCGCCCCCACACTTTCCTGGAGCAGATTCTGCCCTTCACCGCGCTGTGCCGCCTTTTCTTCGAGCTCCTTCAACTGCTTTTCCAGCTCAGGCAGGCGCCCATGCCGCAATTCGGCTGCGCGATTGAGGTCATAATTGCGCTCAGCCACTTCAAGTTCGTGATTCGCACTTTCTATCTCTTTGCGCACCGCCTGCACCTTCTGTTGCGCCTCTTTTTCCGTACTCCACTGTGTTTTGAAGGTATCCACGATATGGCGCTGTTCCGCGAGTTCCTCCTGAATAGCCTGAAGACGTTCCTTGCTCGCTTTGTCCTTCTCTTTCTTAAGGGCCGCTTCTTCAATCTCCAACTGCATGACCCGGCGCGCCGCAGTGTCCATGGCCTCCGGCATGGAATCCATCTCGGTGCGGATCAGGGCACAGGCCTCATCCACCAGATCGATGGCCTTATCCGGCAGAAAACGGTCCGAGATATACCGATTACTCAGGGTCGCCGCTGCCACCAGGGCCTGATCCTGGATCTGCACCCCATGGTGGAGTTCAAAGCGCTCCTTGAGGCCGCGCAGAATGCTTATGCTCTCCTCCACACTCGGCGCATCTACCATCACCGGCTGGAAGCGCCGCTCCAGAGCGGCATCCTTTTCTATATGCTGACGGTACTCGTTCAGGGTTGTGGCACCAATGCAGTGGAGCTCACCCCGCGCTAACATGGGCTTGAGCATATTACCTGCGTCCATGGCACCTTCGGTCTTGCCCGCACCCACAATGGTGTGGAGTTCATCAATAAACAGCAGAATCCGTCCTTCGCTGCCCTTGATCTCCTGCAGCACCGCTTTGAGGCGTTCCTCAAATTCGCCACGGTATTTGGCTCCCGCGACCAGGGCTCCCATATCGAGGGAAAAGATGGTTTTATCCTTGAGCCCGTCCGGCACATCGCCCCGCACAATGCGCTGCGCAAGTCCCTCGACAATCGCGGTTTTCCCTACGCCCGGCTCGCCGATAAGAACAGGATTGTTCTTGGTTTTGCGCGAGAGGATGCGGATCACGCACCGGATCTCCTCCTCGCGTCCAATAACCGGGTCGAGCTTTCCTTCCTCCGCAGCCTTCACCAGATCCATGCCGTACTTCTCCAGCACTTCGTACGTGCCTTCGGGGTTATCCGTTTCGACGCGTTGATGCCCACGTACCTGTTGCAGGGCTTTCAACACGCTGGAGTACTTAACTCCCTTACTCGAAAGCAATCCCCCTACCGGAGTATCTGCAGGCTCAGATGCAAGGGAAAGAAGTAGATGTTCCACGCTCAGATATTGATCCTTAAGTTTTTTCGCTTCCTTTTCAGCTCTATCGAGCACACGCTGAAGACGTACAGAGGCATATATCTGACTATCTTCAGCCGCACGCCCTTCCATACGCGGGCGTTTTCCAAGTTTCTCTTTAACATCGCGCTGCAACTGCCCTGTATCTACCTCCATCTTCTGTAACAACCGGGGCACCAGGCCCTGCTCATCCTGGAGCAAGGCAGCAAGCAGATGTTCAGTGTCTATTTCAGCATGCTGTCCCTCGCGCGCCAGCTGCTGTGCCTGCTGAATGGCAAGCTGTGTGTTTCTGGTTAATTTTTCACTATCCATAATATTTCTCCTTCCACATATTTCTTATTCTGCATTATACAGGGATAAATGGCTGTCTTATTGAATCCAGCAGGCATTTACGAACATCGGATAGATCATCCTGCCTTATAAGGATGCCACGAATTCCTGAACCTGCAATTCAACCATGATTTAAATGGGTATAAAAACATCTGGCTTATCCAACAGTAGCACTACTGCTTTAACACTGCAAGTTACTATATTTAATAGACTGTTCACTTTTACTCTATGTTCATAGTATATGTACATTGCGTTTTTTATGAACAGAACGGTGCTCTCGCCCACTCCTGTTTTGTTTCCCTGTAACTACTCACCACTTTTGTAGCATGTGGTACTTTAGCCTCCGAACAATCGCGGCAAGATGCCGCTCCTACCTATGTTTCCTGGGTAGGAGCGGCATCCAGCCGCGATAACACTTGTTTCCTGGGTAGGAGCGGCATCTTGCCGCGATAACAGCCGGTGATCACGCTTAGAAGATGCTCGGAAATGTCGACTTTGGGTCTGGCAGGTGAATAGCAACTACCTTCCCCTTTAATAAAGGCAGTGCCGCTACCTTTTTCAAGGTTTTGAGTTAACTTTGATGCCCTCGCAAAAAGACAATGCAGCTCCCGGCCAGAATCAAACGATTCGGCAGCTGCTATAGCCGTAAATCTTAATATTTCCGCTTAGGGACTCCTGTAGCGTCCCTGGATGTTCGTTGATCGTTCCCACGCTCCAGCGTCGTTGATCGTTCCCACGCTCCAGCGTCGTTGATCGTTCCCACGCTCCAGCGTCG
>JBNGCY010000030.1:0-6916 GCA_049975505.1 Desulfuromonadaceae bacterium
TCCGCCAGCAGCGAAGAGATGAGCCAGGGCGCCACCGAGCAGGCCGCCGCTGCCGAAGAAGCCTCCAGCTCCATGGAGCAGATGGCCGCCAACATCAAGCAGAACGCCGACAACGCGATGCAGACCGAGAAGATCGCAATCAAATCCTCCGAGAATGCCAAGCAGGGCGGCGAAGCCGTAGGCCAGACCGTAGCCGCGATGAAGAACATCGCCGAAAAGATCTCCATCATCGAAGAGATCGCACGCCAGACCAACCTCCTCGCCCTCAACGCCGCCATCGAAGCCGCACGTGCCGGCGAACACGGCAAAGGCTTCGCCGTCGTCGCCTCCGAAGTACGCAAACTCGCCGAACGCAGCCAGAACGCCGCCGCCGAGATCAGCGACCTCTCCAGCAGCAGCGTCCAGGTAGCCGAACAGGCCGGCGAAATGCTCACCAAGATGGTACCTGACATCCAGCGCACCGCTGAACTCGTGCAGGAGATCGCCGCCGCCAGCAAAGAACAGGACACCGGCGCCGACCAGGTCAATAAAGCGATCCAGCAGCTCGACCAGGTGATTCAGCAGAACGCCAGTGCTTCCGAAGAGATGGCGTCCTCCTCCGAAGAGCTCAGCAGTCAGGCCGAGCAACTCCAGGAGACCATCAGCTTCTTCAAGGTATCCGGAGCGCAGCAGGTGCAGCGCAAGGCCAAGCCCCTCGCAGCACCGAAAGGCGCGCCCAAGGCGGCAGCAAAAAAAGAAAGCAAAGACCAGCACACCACCGGCCTGAAGCTCGACATGGGTGCAGGTAAGGACAAGATAGACGACGATTTTGAGGAGTATTAAGCTCAGCCAGAATCTGAACCGCAACAAAAAAACGCCTCTGCAAGGGGGCGTTTTTTTGTTGCGGCGGTGAGAAAAAGGGTTGTCTTTGGCTTAATTCCAGAAACTCAAAACATTAAAATAGTAAAATTGTTTACCAAATGAGTCTTAGGATTGATATAATTAGAATTTATCCAAGCAGGAATATCGCTATCCACTACAGGGGTGAAGATGCAGATTGGCAAGCGCGATTTTGAGCGCCTGAGTGCATACATCTACCAGGAACTCGGGATTCAGATTACCGATTCCAAGAAAACCATGTTGTGCGGGCGCCTTGCCAAGCGTCTGCGTGCTCTGCAGTTAGAGAGTGTAGCCCAGTACTGTGATTATTTGTTCAGTAGTGCGGGGCAAAAAATGGAACGTGTTGAACTCTTCGATGCAGTGACCACGAATAAAACCGACTTTTTTCGTGAATCCACACATTTTGACTATCTTACCAGCACAGTGTTACCTGCGTGGCAGCAGAGTCCGCGCGCCGGGCGTCCGTTTCGCATCTGGAGTGCCGGCTGTTCCAGCGGTGAAGAACCCTATACCATGGCAATGGTATTGAGTGAATACGCCGAACAGTGCGGCTCCCCTTTTGATTTCGAGATCATTGCCACGGATATCTCCACCAGGGTTCTCGATCACGCCAAGGCCGCCATCTACCACACCGACCGCATAGCCCCGGTGCCCGCATCCATGCGGCGTAAATATCTGCGCCGGAGTAAGGACAGAAGTTCCAACCTGGTGCGCATAGCTCCGCATCTGCGCCGCAAGGTGCGTTTCGGGCGCCTTAACTTCATGGACGGCACGTTTCAACTGCCCTACGCCGTTGATGTTATTTTCTGCCGGAATGTAATAATATACTTTGACAGCAGCACACGCGAACGCCTGGTGCAGAAATTCTGCCGCCATCTCCATCCGGGAGGATATCTCTTTCTGGGACATTCTGAATCTCTGCACGGTTTCGAACTACCGCTGCGTCAGGTGGCTTCAACCATATATGAACGTATTGTCTGATGAGGTCTGACTGATGCAGCACGAACGCATGCCGGTTGTGTATCTGAAACCGGGCGAATACCATGTTGCCACGCGCCCTTGTCGCGTGGAGACGGTGCTGGGCTCGTGTGTGAGCGTGACCCTGTTCTGCCCAGTGACCAAAATGGCGGCTATGAATCACGCCATGTTCCCCAACGGATGTGACAGCGATCGCTTTGTGGTGGTCTCTCTGGGGAACATGCTGCGCTGCCTCAATGCTCAGGGGGCATATATTCATAAGCTCGAAGCCAAGATGTTCGGCGGTGCCAACAGTTTTTACCGTAATACCGGCACCCTGCGCCACGTGGGTGAACTCAATGTTGAAGCATCGCGGCTGTGGCTGGAACAGAACAACATCCGTCTGCTCAACTCCGATGTCGGCGGCCAGGTGGGGCGTAAAGTGGTGTTTTTGTCCAGCAGTGGTAAGGTGTATGTTAAACGTCTGCAGGGGCACTGAAGTGACAGGAGTGCTGTAATATAGTCATGGGAAAAACAATCCGTGTTCTTATAGTCGATGATGCTGCCGTAGTGCGCGAAGCCCTGAGCAATATCCTCAGTGCCGATCCGGATATCGAAGTGATGGCGACGGCGGCGGATCCGTACATAGCGGCGCAGAAGATGCAGAAAGAGGTCCCCGATGTCATCACCCTCGATGTGGAGATGCCGCGCATGGATGGCCTTACCTTCCTGCAGAAGATCATGCAGCAGCATCCCCTCCCGGTTATCATGTGTTCGAGCCTGGTGGAAAGCGGCTCAGAAACAGTAATTAAGGCTCTTGAATACGGAGCCGTGGATATTATTCAGAAACCGCGCATGGGAACGAAGCTCTTTCTCGAGGAATCACGCGTGCGTATCTGCGACGCAGTGAAGGCGGCTGCGCGTGCCAGGGTGACGCAGACTGGTACCCGCCCATCGCAAAGGGTGGAGCCGAAACTCACTGCAGACGCCGTTATTCCGGCGGAAACTTCGGGCAGAAGGGCCTCGCGTGCTATGGCTGAAACCACGGAAAAGGTGGTGGTTGTAGGGGCTTCGACGGGTGGAACCGAGGCCCTGCGCGAATTTCTTATGCAGTTTCCCATGGATGCCCCCGGTATTGTTATTGTACAGCATATGCCGGAGAATTTCACCGCTGCATTTGCGCGTCGCCTGGATGGATTGTGCAATCTTACGGTGAAGGAGGCTGCGGATGGAGATACGGTAATTCGTGGACGTGCCCTGATTGCTCCGGGCAATCGTCATACCCTGCTGCAGCGCAGCGGCGCACGCTATTATGTCACAGTCAAGGATGGACCCCTGGTTTCGCGCCATCGCCCTTCGGTGGATGTCCTGTTCCGCAGCGCAGCGCGCTATGCAGGGAAAAATTGCATCGGCGTAATTATGACCGGAATGGGAGACGACGGCGCCCGCGGTATGAAGGAGATGAAGGATGCCGGTGCTGTCAACATCGCTCAAGATGAAACAACCTGTGTGGTCTACGGCATGCCAAAAGAAGCGGTAAAAGCGGGCGGGGTGGATTACTCTCTGCCACTGGGAAATATCGCCCCCAAGGTGCTGCAACTTTCACGTTGAGCGTATTGATACAGTCAGTCAGCTGCTGTGCTACTGCTGAATAGATCCTTTTGTCCTGTGTCACTTTCCTTTAGAATCATAACTGATGTGGTCGCAGAAGCGCACCAACTGCGGCGCCATTGCAGAACCGGGCCTAATTGTCACGCTGCTTCGACGTACGTATTAGAGGTTGCATGCAACGTCCCCACAGAGACAGCCACGCGCTTTGCATTTGGTGCCTTTTGCTCTTTACATGGAGGGCAAAACTCCGTAACATCGCTGCTTTTGCGGATTTTTTAGCGGTTAGTACTTGTCCCCGGCATCAGGTGGTATCCCCATGTTCAGCTACATGCGTCAACGCACCCTTGCGCTTCTGTCCCGTTTTTCCATAAGCGAAAACACCTTCATGATCACCCTGGCTCTGCTTATCGGAGTTCTGGCCGGGGTGTGCAATTTTCTGTTCCGGCGCGCCATTGAGTTTTTTCACTGGCTGGTGATGGAGCAGGGGGTGATGCTGTTTGATATTTCCTTTGAGCACTGGAGCATGAGCCGTTTTTTTGTGGTTCTCTTTCCGGTTACCGGGGCTTTGCTGCTTCTGCCCTTCGGGATCTTTTTCGCCCGGGATATGAAATTCGGCTTTGCCTCGTTTCTGGCTCAGGTCAACCTGCATGGTGCCAAGATCCCCGGGCGTACCATCATCACCCGCGGCCTGGCGAGTGCCATAACCCTGGGCACTGGCGGCAGCGCAGGGCAGGAGGGGCCGATCGCCCAGATCGGCGGTGCGGTAGGGAGCAAATTCGGCCAGGGTTTCAAGGTCAGCGGCAACCGTCTGAAGGTTCTGGTGGCGTGCGGGGTTGCCGGAGGTGTGGCCGCTACCTTTAACGCTCCCATTGCCGGGGTGTTTTTCGCCCACGAAATTGTCCTCCTCGCTTCATTCGAGCTCTCCAGCTTTACCTCCATCGTTATCGCCAGCGGGATGAGCACCGTGGTATCGCGCGCTCTACTGGGTAATGAAGTGGTGTTCAGCGTTCCTCCTTATCAGGCCGGATCGCTGTGGCAGCTGCTGATGTACGCCCTGCTCGGAGTGGTGATCGGGGTGCTCGCTTCAGCCTTTATCCGCATGCACATGCAGGTAAAGATCTGGTTCGATAAAATCCGCCTTCCACGTCTGGTCAAGCCGATCGCAGGTGGATTTATTGTAGGGTGCATCGGCATCGGCCTGCCTCAGGTGTTCGGCAACGGCTACGAATTTATGGATATGTTCCTGCATGGCCATGGAACCATACCCCTTCTTCTCGCTCTGATTGTTTTCAAGGCTCTGGCCACCTCCATTACTCTTGGTTCAGGGCTTCCGGGCGGGCTCTTCGCTCCGGTTCTGTATCTGGGGGCAGTTACCGGAGGGGGCTTCGGCAAAATCGCCGCGACCCTCCTTCCCTCCCTTGCCATCCAGCCCGGCGCCTTTGCCCTGATCGGCATGGGGGCGTTTCTCTCCGCCGCGACCCATGCCCCCATGACCGCGATTTTTCTGCTGTGGGAGATGACCTCGTCCTACGAGGTTATAATCCCCATTATGCTCACCTGTGTCATCGGAACCTCCATCTGCCGCCACTTCAACAAAGACAGTCTGGATACCATTGAGCTTTCCCGCGCCGGCATCGATCTGGCTGCCGGGAAGGAGCGCAACATCATGAAATCGATCAAGGTCGGCGAAGTGATGGTAAAAAACCCTGAGACCATCCCGGAGTGGATGACCCTGCGCCAGTTTGCCGAATTTATTTCGCATACGCGGCATACCAATTTCCCCCTTATCAATGCCAAAGGAGAACTGAGCGGAATTATCTCGGTGCAGGACTTTCTCGGTGTGGTGTTCGAAAAGGATCTCCTCGATCTGGTGGTGGTCAAGGAATTAGCCACCACCGATGTCACCACGGTGTATGCCTGGGAAAACCTGGATGAGGCGATGCGCAAGATCGGCTATCGCAATATCGAACAACTCCCGGTAGTGGCGCAGAACAACAGTAAAAAACTTATCGGCCTTATCTCGCGGCGCGATATGGTGTCAGCGTATAACCGCGCTCTCATGGCGCGTACCCTGGAGGAAGATCATGTCTGAACACGTTCCCCTTAATCCTCAGCAGCGCGAAGCGGTGGAATACGGTGATGGCGCGCTTCTGATCCTTGCCGGAGCCGGGTCGGGCAAAACCAGTACCCTCACTCAGCGCGTGGTTCATCTCATCCGCGAACGCGGCGTACCCCCGTGGCGCATTCTGGCGGTGACCTTTACCAATAAGGCCGCAAGTGAGATGCGCACCCGTATTGAAGCCTGCCTTGACGGGAGCGAATCTCCGTGGATATCCACTTTTCATTCGGCATGCGTGCGCATCCTGCGCCGCGAGATCGGAGTGCTGGAGGGGTTCAGCAGTTCATTTACCATTTACGATGATCAGGATCAGGAGCGCCTTCTCAAGCAGATCCTCAAAGAGCTCGGTATCAGCGAAAAAGACCTGAAGCCCAGGGCCGCCGCAGCGGCTATAGATGGAGCGAAAAACAGAGGGCAGCTCCCGGAAAACTATCCCCGGCACACCCCGCAGCAGCATCTGGTGGGACGGATCTATACCGAATATCAGGAGCGCCTGCGCCGCGCCAACGCCCTTGATTTCGGTGATCTGCTTCTCCAGTGCGTGCGCGTGTTTGAATACGCTCCCGATGTACTGCGCCACTATGCGGAGCGTTTTCTCCATGTGCTGGTGGATGAATTTCAGGATACCAATATTGTCCAGTACCGCCTGATGCAGATGCTCGCTTCGGCTCACGGGAACCTGTGCGTGGTAGGTGATGACGACCAGTCCATCTACCGCTGGCGCGGCGCCGAGGTGGGGAATATTCTCGGCTTTGAGGGGGCCTACAGCGGGTGCAGGACCATCCGCCTGGAGCAGAACTACCGCTCCACCGCGGTTATCCTCGAAGCCGCGGGGCAGGTGGTGGCCAACAATGTGGGACGCAAGGGCAAGACCCTGTGGACCGAAAAAGACGGCGGCGAGTTGATCAGCTGCGCCGAGCTCGACGATGATCTGGAGGAAGCGCGCCACATCGTGGAAAGGATCCAGCGCGAGCGCGATGCGGGGCGCAATCTGGGCGAGATCGCGGTGTTGTATCGCACCAATGCCCAATCCCGTGTGCTCGAAGAGGCGCTGATGCGCGAGCAGATCCCGTATGTGATGTTCGGGGGGATGCGCTTTTTCGCCCGCATGGAGATCAAGGATATCCTCGCCTATCTGCGGGTGCTGGTAAATCCTTCCGACTCGGTTTCGGCGCGGCGTATCATCAACGTGCCTGCACGCGGCATCGGCACGGCCACCGTGGCGAAGATCGCGGAGCTCGAGGAGGAGGCAGGCGGTTTCTACCCGGCGTGCAGGCTCGCCCTCGAACGCGGGATGCTCTCCGGCGCGGCGGCAAAACGGGTGGCACGCTTTGTCGAGCTGATGGAGGA
>JBNGCY010000030.1:7016-8402 GCA_049975505.1 Desulfuromonadaceae bacterium
AGCGAACGCGTTACCCTCATGACCCTGCATGCGGCCAAGGGCCTTGAGTTCCCCGTGGTGTTCATGAGCGGGATGGAGGAAGGGATCTTCCCCGGCGAACGTGCGGGTGACAGCGGAGAACAGCTGGAGGAGGAACGCCGTCTGTGCTACGTGGGGATGACGCGCGCTATGGCCAAACTCTATATGACCAATGCACGGCGGCGGCGTGTCTACGGCAGCTATCAGTTCAACCGTCCGAGCCGCTTTCTGGATGAAATCCCCGCCCATCTGGTGGACAACCCTGTGCACAACAGGGCAAAGACAGCCTCATCCACGCACAATCTGGCCTCAATTTTCACCCAACTGCCTGTTCAGGAGCCGCAGATGCAGGAGGAAAAGGGCGCACCGTCACAGGGAGGAGCAACAGCTCCGCCCCGGCCTGCTCCGGTTGCGGATGAGCTGGTAATCGAAGTGGAAAAAAGCGAAAAACCCCAACGCGGCATGCATATCGGCACCCGGGTTCAGCATGCGCGTTTCGGTGTCGGCACAGTAAGGCGGATTGAGGGAGCCGGGGATAAGCAGAAGGTGATTGTGTATTTCAACCGCTTCGGGCCGAAACGTCTGCTGTTGAAGTTTGCCGGGCTCGAGATCGTATAAAAAAGGTCCGCAGGTTAAACCTGTGGACCTTTGTATCATTACATTCATTTATTTTAAAGGCGGCAGCAATTCCTCCAGCACCGCGAAGTACTCCTCCAGATCCGCCGGGGTCATATCCGCCATATGCGGGATGCGGAAGGTCTCGTTCTTGATCTTGCCGTAGCCGTTATCCATGGCATAGCCGCGTTCCCCGGCCTGTTTCTTGATCTGCTCCAGATCAACCTGGCGCGTATTGCTGACGCTGGTGAGGGTCATGGAGGCGTAGCCCTCGGCGGCAAAGAGCTCAAAGCCCTGGTTTTTTGCCCACGCGCGGGTCATATCCGCCATGCGCGCATGGCGTTCGTAGCGCTGCGGCAGCCCCTCGCTGAACATCTTTTTCAGCTGTGCATCCATGCCGTAGATGAGGCTGATACACGGGGTACTGGGGGTGTTGTGTTTCAGGTCGTTTTTCTCGAATTCCTCAAAATCAAAGTAGTAACCCCGGTTCGGAGTGGTTTTCGCCTTATTGAGGGCCTTGCGTGAGACCGCACATACCGCAAGCCCCGGAGGAAGACCGAAGGCTTTCTGCACCCCGGCAAGACACACATCCATCCCCAGAGCGCTGAAATCGATGGGAACCGCGCTCATGGAGGAAACGGTGTCCACGATAAAGCTCACCTCCGGATACTTCTTCATCACCTCGGCGATACTTGCCAGCGGCGACATCACCCCGGTGGAGGTTTCATTGTGCACCATGGTCATGGCGTCGTA
>JBNGCY010000030.1:8502-26341 GCA_049975505.1 Desulfuromonadaceae bacterium
ATCATCGGGCTCGACATGGCGGCAAACACAACCGCGCTCACTTCCACCGGCCCGGGGATAAAAAGTTTCTTTTTCATATCAAAAAATTCCTTTCTTAAGAGAAAAGGCGGATACACATTATTTTTGCAACAATTCTGGTGATGTAGCACGCTGCATCTGTAGTGTCAAGGCGCATGGCGGCGAGATTTGCCGCGGGTATTTATTCTGATATGCCCGAATGGAAAATTTTATTGTTCCAGCCCTTGACAATCTCTCGACCCTGATTATATTGTCCACTGTCGTTAGCACTCATCAAAACAGAGTGCTAACAGTATTGATCTGAAGATATCCGCCCCGCACGAGTTATCAGGTACAGGCTACTGAAAGATACAGGGTTTTCACACAGGCGGCGCCGCGCCGCAATCTTAAACCGAACATACAAAAACAGGGAGAAAAAGCACTATGAACATCAAACCGTTGCACGACCGTATCATTGTAAAATGCGTCGAAGAGGAAACCAAGACAGCTGCGGGAATCATCATCCCCGACACCGCCTCTAAAGAGAAGCCCCAGCAGGGCATGGTTCTGGCGGTTGGCCCCGGTAAGGTGAACTCTGAGGGTAAGGTGATGCCCATGAGTGTCAAGAAAGATGACAAGGTGCTGTTCGGCAAATATGCCGGCACCGACATCAAGGTTGACGGCGAAGATTACCTGATTCTGCGTGAAGAGGACGTTCTCGGAATTATAGAGTAGGTTCCGGGTTTCAGGTTTCATCAGCTTAAAAATATACAAACATACCAGATATTAAACGGAGGAGTTAATCAGTATGGCTGCAAAAGATATTAAGTTTTCCGAAAGTGCCCGTGCAAAGATTCTTACCGGGGTAAACAAACTTGCTGACACGGTAAAAGTAACCCTGGGTCCCAAAGGGCGCAACGTGGTAATCGAGAAGTCCTTCGGCGCACCTCTGATTACCAAGGACGGTGTTACTGTGGCGCGTGAGATCGAACTTGAAGACAAGTTTGAAAACATGGGCGCACAGCTGGTAAAAGAGGTGGCTTCCAAGACCTCTGATATCGCCGGCGACGGAACCACAACTGCAACCGTTCTCGCGCAGGCTATCTACCGCGAAGGGGTCAAGCTGGTCAGCGCCGGTCACAACCCCATGGAGATCAAGCGCGGCATTGACAAGGCGGTAAATGCTGCCGTTGAAGCGATGCGCGAGCTCTCCCAGCCGATCTCCAACCACAAGGAGATCGCCCAGGTTGGTACCATCTCTGCCAACAGCGATGAGACCATCGGCAACATCCTCGCCGAGGCGATGGACAAGGTGGGCAAAGAAGGGGTTATTACCGTGGAGGAAGCAAAGTCCATGGAAACCTCCCTCGAAACCGTTGAGGGTATGCAGTTCGACCGTGGCTATCTCTCTCCCTACTTCGTCACCGATTCTGAGCGCATGAGTGCGGAGATGGATGATCCCATGATCCTCATCACCGACAAGAAGATCTCTGCCATGCGTGACCTTCTCCCGGTGCTGGAGCCGGTTGCCAAGCAGGGTCGTCCCCTGATGATCATTGCCGAAGACCTTGATGGCGAAGCTCTGGCTACTCTGGTAGTCAACAAGCTGCGCGGTTCTCTGAATGTGTGTGCGGTTAAAGCTCCCGGCTTTGGCGATCGCCGCAAGGCCATGCTCGAAGACATCGCCATCCTCACCGGTGGTCAGGTGATCTCCGAAGAGCTCGGTTTCACCCTCGAGAACGCTACCCTGGATATGCTCGGTACCGCAAAGCGTGTGGTAGTGGACAAAGACAACACCACTATTGTTGATGGTGCCGGTACTGATGAGGATATTCAGAGCCGTGTTAAGGTTATCCGCGGTCAGATCGAAGACACCAGCAGCGAATACGATCGCGAAAAGCTCCAGGAGCGTCTCGCTAAGCTCGTAGGTGGTGTTGCCGTGGTTAAGGTGGGTGCTTCCACCGAGACTGAGATGAAAGAGCGCAAAGCCCGCGTTGAAGACGCTCTGCATGCAACCCGTGCTGCCGTGGCCGAAGGTATTGTCCCCGGCGGTGGCGTGGCTCTGCTGCGCTGCATCAAAGCGGTTGAGAAGGCCGATGTAAGCGGTGAGCAGGTATTCGGGGTGCAGATTGTAAAGCGTGCACTCGAAGAGCCCCTGCGTCAGATCTCATGCAACGCCGGCCTCGAAGGCTCCATCGTGGTCAACGAAGTTCTGGCCCACGAAGGTGCTTACGGTCTCAATGCCGCGACTGAGAAGTACGAGGATCTGCTCGAAGCCGGGGTTCTCGACCCGACCAAGGTTACCCGCAGCGCGCTGCAGAATGCCGCGTCCGTTGCCGGTCTGATGCTCACCACCGAAGCATGCATCGCCGACATCCCGGAAGACAATGATGGTGCTCCGGCAATGCCCGGTGGCATGGGCGGAATGGGAGGCATGGGCGGCATGATGTGATGCCCCCGGTCTGACATTCAGAGCCGAATATTATGCAAGACGCAAAAAGCCTCTCCAGCCGGAGGGGCTTTTTGCGTTGGGGCTGGATGAAATCGGGTGGTATAGTGGAGTTTACATCACCTTGGTTGCCATGCTCCTTCCCCCTTGATGGGGGGAGGTTGGGATGGGGGTGGCCACTACACAGGATACCCTGACGGGCATTATCCCCACCCTGCCCCTCCCCTGTCAGAAGGGGATGGAATTTAGTCAGCCTCGCACCTATATTTCAATTTTCCGGAGAAGATGTAATTGAGTAAAAAGACTGCACCAAAACACAAGCAGCCAGTCCGCAAACATGCCGGGCAGAAAAAGCAACGGGAAGAGTCGAGGTCCGCTATGTCTGCACCGGCAGGGCCGGTAAAAGCGGAACTTCTCGCTCCGGCCGGAAGTCTGGAGGCGTTTTTTGCCGCCCTGGAGGCGGGGGCGGATGCGGTGTACTGCGGTCTGCAATCTTTTTCCGCGCGTGCGAAGGCAAAAAACTTCTCCCTTCAGGATCTCACGGCCATGAGTGCGTATGCGCATGAACGCGAGCGGAAGCTCTTTGTCACTATAAACACCCTGATCAAAGAGGCAGAGCTTCCTGAGCTTGTGGACATGCTTAGTGCTGTGAGTGAAGCACAGGTGGATGCGGTGATTCTGCAGGATCTCGGGGTGTGGCGTCTGGCGCGGGAGCACTTCCCCGAACTGGAGTTGCATTCTTCCACCCAGATGACGGTGCACAATGCTGCCGGAGTGAAGCAGCTCGAACAGATGGGCTTCTCCCGTGCAGTCCTGGCGCGCGAACTCACCCTCGAAGAGATCGCACATATCCGTTCCCAGACCCGGATGGAACTCGAACACTTTATTCATGGGGCTCTGTGCTTCAGCTTTTCCGGGCAGTGCATGTTTTCCTCCTATCTGGGGGGAAAGAGCGGCAACCGTGGACGCTGTGCGCAGCCGTGTCGACGCCGTTACAGTGCGGGAGGTAAGCACGGCTACTATTTTTCTCCCAATGATCTTTCGGTCATCGACCTGCTCCCCGATCTGGAGCAGGCCGGGGTCTGCAGTTTCAAGATTGAAGGGCGTATGAAAAGTGCCGAGTATGTCTCTAATGTGGTGCGCGCCTACCGCACTGTGATGGATGCCGCCCCGACAGAGCAGAAACAGGCGCGGGGAAAAGCGCGTCAATTGCTCAAATACTCTTTCGGGCGCACCCCCACCCAGGGATTTTTAAGCGGCGAGCAACCTGCAGACCTGGCTACTCCTCAACGCCGTGGTTCCACCGGACGTTTTCTGGGCGATGTCACCCGCGTGGACGGTGGACGCCTGAGCTTTAAGAGTAAGGACAAAGTTCTTATCGGCGATCGGATCAGGGTGCAGCCACGCAATGACCAGGTGGGAACCGCATTCACCGTAAAGCAGATGTTTGCCCCGAAGGGCAAAGTTAACGCCATGGGACCCGGAGCTGTGAGTGTCGCCACCCCGTTCAAGGATCGCTTCCGTGTCGGGGATGCGGTGTACAAGGTGTCATCGCAGCAGGCGTTTTCCATGAGTGATGCGGCGTGCCGCAAGCGCCTCCAGCAGGTCAAAACGCCACCGCGTCCACTGGATCTGGATATTGTGCTTCAGGAACACAACCTCCAACTCCATGCCCAGGTTGACGGAGTGGAGTTGAGTGCGAGCTATGCAGTGGAGGTGTTCCCGGCGCAGCAGAGCCCTCTGGATGCAGCAACCCTGAAGCAGGTATTTGCCCAGAGCGGTGACCATCGCTTCGAGTTGCGCACCCTTGAGGTGGAAGCACTGCCTGAAGTGATCATTCCTCCCAAACAGCTCAAGCAGATCCGGCGCGAATTTTATGCCCGTTTGGATTCCGCTTTAAGTGCCGAGTTAAACCGCGGGCGCAAAGCCAGACGCCAGCGCGCCCTGGATGATCTGCATTCCTCTGGAGAGATTGAGACACCGGCCCCGGACACCTCCATGATAGTACGGGATTTGCGGGAAATGCGCGCCCTCGAAACCCCGGATGTCGACAGAGTGATTGTACCTCTGAGTGCGGCAGTGATGCACCGACGCTGGAAGGTATCTGCACGCCAGCGGCGCAGCGTGGTGTGGGATATCCCTTTTATCGTGTTTGACCGCGAGTGGGAGGGGCTGCAGCAGGCGGTGCACTATCTTATCAGTTGCGGGTTTGAGCAGTTCCGCCTCAATAATCTCAGCCACTTCCGCCTCTTCAGCAAGCATCCCGCAGTGAAACTGGAAACCAGCTATCGCCTGTTCTGCCTGAACAGCCAGGCAACACGTGCGTGGCACGAACTCGGGGCATGCAGCGGTGAACTCTACATGGAGGATGACAGGGGAAATATGGCAGCGGTAGTGCGCAACAGCACTGATCTACCTCTGCGCGTTCTGGTATACAGCAGCGTCGCCATGCTTACCTCGAGAATAAAAATCCCCAAACTCAAAGGGGATAAGCCCATTGTTTCCGATCGTGGCGATCACTACCGCGTACGCACCAGCTCCGGGTTGACCGTTTTAAGCGCTGAGGATGATTTTTCCCTGTGTGAACACACACGCGCGCTGATGCAGATGGGATGTCGAGGGGCGGTCCTGGATCTGTCTCATCTCGGGGCGTTCAGTCAAGAGGGGAAGCAGGTTCTGGATGCATACCGCCAGGGCCGCAGGATTCACGGCACAACGGAGTTTAACTATGTAAACGGGTTGGATTAACACTTCTGCGTGATGAACCCTGCACAGAACAGTGAACACAGGAAGCGAGGTACACCCATGGAATTTGACACAGAACTGATAGCACAGATGAAAAGGGTGCTTTCCGCCGTAGAGCAGATTCTCCCCCGCGTGGTGGAACCGGTGGATTGGGAAAACACTCTGGCGGCGAGCTGGCGCAGTCACAACGTGGCGGGATACCTGGAGGCGATGCCGGATACCACTCCGATGCGCCTGGACGATCTCCTCGGGATCGACGCCCAAAAGCAGATGGCGGCTGAGAATACCGCTCAGTTTGTAGAGGGATTGCCGGCAAATAATGTGCTGTTGTGGGGCTCGCGCGGCACCGGGAAATCGTCTCTGGTGCGTGCTCTGCTGCATGAATACGGCGCACAAGGGCTGCGCGTGGTGCAGCTTGACAAGGACGACCTTCACTCTCTGCCCGATATTTTCGCCCAGATCAAGGATCAGCCCTACCGCTTTATCGTATTCTGCGATGACCTCTCCTTTGAAGGGGGGGAACGCAGCTACAAAATGCTCAAAAGTGCTCTCGACGGCTCGGTGTACTCTGCACCCCCCAACTGCCTGATCTACGTCACCTCCAATCGCCGCTATCTTATTCCTCAGTACGACTACGACAACCTGGGTAATCACCTCAAGGGGGGCGAAATCCGCGCCTCAGAAAGTATTGAGGAGAAAAGCTCCCTTGCTGATCGCTTCGGTCTGTGGATATCCTTTGATTCCTTCAGCCAGGAACAGTATCTGCACGTGGTGCAGCAGTGTATTGAGAGCCTCTGCAGCGACCTGGGGCGCACCCTCGAATGGACTCCGGAGTGTGAAAAGGCCGCAATCCAGTGGTCGCACGATAAGAGCAAGCGCTGCGGGCGTACCGCCCTGCAGTTCGCGCGGCGCTGGGTGGGGATGCATCTGCGTGAGCAGAAGGGATAAATTCATGTGCTGTGCAAACCCTCGACAGCCCCAGGTGAAGCCGGAAACAATCCCGGGTTATTCCACGTCATTGCGGACTCCGATCCGCAATCTCGTTTGCGAGGAGATCCTGAATCAAGTTCAGGATGACAGCATGGAACCGGATGAAAACCTGGAGAAAACCGCCATACGGGTATGCCATGGCATACTCCTTGTGGACTACAAATACAGCAGCCCCAGATTGAGCAGCCCGATGATAAACCCGAGGAGTGCGCCGAAGAGGTTGATGTAGCGGAACTGCTCGCGCATGATCCCCATGAGAAGTCCTTCCACTTCAAGAATGTCGAGCTTGTTGACCTTATCCTCCACGATGCGGGAAACATTCATGCTCTCCACCAGGGGGGGGAGTTCTTTTTTGAGTAACAGGATAAACTGGCGCATCAGGCCCTGATACAGTTCTTCGCGGGCATCACTTGGCAGGTATTCTCCCAGAGTACCCAGGGGACGTTCATGCACCAGATATCCGGCCTGACGTTCCAGCCAAGCAGTGCTGGTGCGGGAAAAACTCTCCGAACGCAGAAAGCTGAGGATGTAGGAGCTCAACCTGGAGCCCAGTTGTTGAGCGCGCATGGCATTGCCGTCACCGAAGGCCGGGGTACTCAATTCTCCAAGGGTATGGTGCGCATAACGCTTAAAGGCGGCATCCAGTACTTCCATGCTGCGTTCACGCATGCTTTCGGAGCTGAGCCAGGTGTAAACGCCACTGCTCACGTGGCGTTTGAAGGTGCTGACTTCGGCGTAGCTCAGCCCCGCAACCCACTCTGAGGCGGGACGCTGCAGCAGATCCTCAAGGCGCGTCTGTACCACATCCCCGATGGCCTTCCGGGCTCTGTCGGTGTGAAGCCACTCCTGCAGGGCATCCAGGGCTTTGTCGATAAACTCCGGCACCCGCGCATATATGATGTTCATGTCAAACAGGGCTCCGACCAGGGCGGAAAGGCCTTCAACGGAATCGATGAGCTGATCTATGCCGTCGCGCGCCATCTGTTCAAGCTCGACGCGGTTCTCCCCGCTGCGCATGGCGCATATAAGTTCATCTCCCCATGTCGGAATCTGTCGCTGAATCTTGTCCAGCATCAGGTTCCGGACTTCGTCCGGGAGGAGATCATCCAGGCTGGTATCACTGTTCAGCAAGCTGTCCAGCTGTGTTTCGAGCCAGCCTTCGATACCCTCCCTGGTCTCCGGATTCTGCAGCCACTCCTGGAGAGCATCAGCTATATTGGCACGCACCCGGGTATAGCTTTTTTCATCCACCACCTCGCGCAATTCGCACTCCAGTATCCGTGCCGCAGCCTGGGTGGTGAATTCCTCGATGCGCCGTGCGAACACGGTGGACTGTACCACCCTGCCCACTTTGGAGCTGAGTTTACCGGTGACATGCTCCACCATGGAATTGAAGCGCCGCCGCAGACGTTTGGGTACCAGGGTCACTGGGGCTCCGAGGGGGCGCTGGGTGAAACTGTCCAGCTTCTGTGCCAGGGTGAAGTAGAGTTGGGCGCGGAATTCCGGCTTATCCAGAGTATGTCCCACATCATCCGAAGTGAGGAGATGCTCCCCCACCATCTGCCCCATTTTGCGCGCCAGATCCCCGCGCCGTGAGGGAATAATCCCCGGAGTCATGGGGATACGTATCCCGAATATATACCAGGGGCGCAGCGGGCGGAACAGCATGCGGATCGCTATGTAGTTGGTGACATAGCCGATCAGTGCTCCGAGCAGGGGCGGAAGGATGAAGGGTATATATGCTTCTAAAGTCGTGTTCATGGGTTATTCGGCGCTGTAGTCAAACTGTTCAGCATGGATACGTTTTCCGGGCAGTTCCGTTTCGGGATGGCCGGGTTTATTTTCAGCCGGGTGTCCGATGCCCACGATCATATTTACCTGCATCTGTTCAGGGATATTCAATACTGAACGCACATAGGTCTCGGCATCGCTGTCGTCATCGTGGGGGCGCAAACGCACCTGAACCCAGCAGCTTCCCAGGCCCATATCCGCGGCCCCGAGGTGAAGCAGGGTTGCAGCTACGGAACAGTCCTCGATCCATACATCGCAGCGCTCCGGATCGGCGCAGATCACCACAGCCAGGGCGCACTGTTCGAGAAAGGCGGAGCCATGCGGTTTGGTGGCCCCCAACGCGCGTAATTTCTCCTTATCGGTGACAAAGATAAAATGCCACGGCATCAGCGAACGCGAGGAAGGGGAGCGCAGAGCGATCTCCTTGAGTTCTTCCATCTGTGCATCACTCAATGGTTCTGAAGTGAACTGGCGGATACTGCGGCGCTGACGTAGAATTTCCAGGGTGTTGGACATGACGAAAACCTTCCCTTGGGTACTGGTGTAGATGGAATGTGGATAAAACGGCAAAAAAAACCCGCTATATTAAATATATAGCGGGCATGAAGATAATACATGACAATAGCAATAAATACAAACACATGTGAACAGCCGGATTCAAAACGGAATTTGCGGCGGGGCGTATGGCATAGACATCACATAACACAAAATAGCAGCCCCACCGTATTCCCATCACATAACATTACATCGTATAAGCTGTCCTTATCTCCTCCATTTCAGCTCCGTCACAAATCTGTGGCGGGTAACAACATAGAAACACTGCATCAAAAATTTATAGCGCTCAGACCTTTACTGCTGAGCCTTCGCTGATATGGTCTTGCAGCCAGCGGGCCAGCGCCTGAGTGATAGGACCGGAAACTCCCCAGTTCAGCCAGATCCCGGCACGATCGAGTTGTATCTGGTATTCACGTTGAATTCCGGAGCAGATCACCCCCTGAATCTGCAGGCGCGCCAACCAATCACATACCCGGGTTCCATCGGGGCAGGTGACGCGCTCCGTAAGATTGAAAGTACCCTGCTGCAGATCGACACTGTAGATACAAAAGGTATTTGCACCGTCAAAGCGGGGGAATACCCGCCCATCATAACAGGGAATGGCTATGCGCACCGGATTCGTCATCATGTCCGAAGTATAATGCACGGGATGTGCCAACATTCTGATTAACAATTAAGGTATGGAATATCGGCAACTTAGGTATGCTATGGTGAAGAGAAGGGATGACCCAAATGTTGCACGTGCAACATTTGAGATTTGCAGGATGGGCTGATTAAGGCTTGCGCCTCAGATCCGCGCAGGTTTCAGTGTTGCAGAGAAGTCTGCAACACTTTGCAACACGTGCAACATATATGGTTATCTGATTTGATGTTTCTTCAGCCAGCGCCACAAAGTGGTGCGATCAATGCCCAGATGTTCCGCCACCCGGGATTTTTTCCCTTCAAAGCGCTGGAGCAGGCGTTTCAGTTCTGTGGCATCGACCGGCGTGGAATTTTTTTCAGGCACAGTTGCATCCGCCTTCAGGGGTAGATGAGATGCTTCAATCTGTGTGCCGCGGCACAGAATAACCGCCCGTTCGACAATATTGATCAGCTCACGAATGTTGCCGGTGTAATGGTGGTTGAGTAGAAGTTCCAGCGCTTCGGGGCTGAAATTGTGAATCTTCTTGCCATGTTTTTTACAAAAACGCTCCAGGCTGATATCGAGCAGAAGGGGAATATCCTCCTGGCGTTCATTCAGGGGGGGGATTTTAAGGGTAACGACATTGAGGCGATAGAACAGATCGCGCCGGAAGCGCTTCTGCTCCACCAGTTCACCCAGGTCGTGGTGGGTGGCAGTGACAAAGCGTACATCAGCCACCCGGGTTTCATCGCTGCCCAGAGGTTGATATTCGCGATTCTCCATCACCCGCAGGAGCTTTACCTGCAGGGATAAAGGCAGGTCGCCTATTTCATCGAGAAACAGGGTGCCTCCCTCGGCGCTGGCGAGACGCCCCTGACGATCCATGGTGGCCCCGGTATAGGCGCCTTTGCGCACTCCAAAGATCTCCGCTTCCAGGAGCTGTTCCGGCAGGGCACCGCAGTTTATCACCACCAGCGGACGATCCTTGCGCGCGCTCAGATTGTGGAGCGCACGTGCGAAGAGTTCCTTGCCCGTGCCGCTCTCTCCCTGAAGGAGAACCGTTACGTCACTCTGGGCTACATCGGGGATAATATCGAAGAGTTGCTGCATCTTGTGATTGCGGCTGATCATATCCTGAAAGCTGAATTTTTTGCGGATTTCGCTGTTCAGGGCCCGGAGCTGAGACAGATCGCGGAAGGTCTCCACCCCACCGATAACCTCACCTTCAAGATTGAGGAGTACCGCAGCATTGACGGAAATCGGGATTTCACGGTTGTCCGCATCAAGGATGGTTACTTCGCGGTTGTTGATGTTTTTGCCGTTGGCGATAGCGTGGCGCAGCGGGCAGTTGTCAAAACACGCATTGGTGCGGAAGATTTCACAACAGGGCTGCCCCAGAGCCTCCGCGCGCGAAAAACCGGTGATATTCTCCGCTCCGCGGTTGAACAGAGTGATGCACATATCATTATCCACAGTAAACACCCCGTCGGACACACTGTCCAGAATGGTCTGCAGGTGCTGCAGATCGGTATGCATCTCCTGTTTTTCACCCATGTGCGTATTCTCACTCTCTCCAGAAAATCGATCTTATTCATCAACCCCGGCGATTTCGAGGCGCGCCGGTGTCGGTTCCTCGGGCGCAAACCAGGCCTCGGTTGCAAAGTTGCTCTCGGTGATCTGATCCGCGCGGCGCTTGATGTACTTGCCGTACGCGCTTACCGCCACCCTGCCGTCCGGGAGGAGAAGCTCACCCGTCCCTTCAAAGGTGCGTCCCTGCTCGCTGGTGACGCGTCCGATGGCGTGCAGGGTTGTGCCCAGGGGTACCGGGCGTCGATAGCGCATGTGCAGATCCAGCGTGACCCCGAAGGTGCTCTGATCGTGATAGGCCATGATCGCGCGTCCGATGGTTTCATCCAGAATGGCCGCGGAAATCCCGCCATGGGCGATGCCGGGATAGCTCTGATGTTCCGCAGGCAGGGTAAACCGCGCAATCACTTCTTTATTACGGGTCTGGTAAAAACGGGTTTTCACCCCGGAGCGGTTTTCCACCCCGCAGATAAAGCAGTCGCGCGAAAGGTTCTGACTGAGTTCTATAGCATAACATTGAGACATATCCACATCCTTTTCAGATCCCTGCCGGGGTGTAAGCGTATCAGTGCCTTTGCAAAAAGGCTTAAATCGGAAGAGCAGTCAGGGGCTCAATTTTGCCAACGTCAGCATATATTCGCATCAGCGTGGTACCCGGTCAAGGGGCGCGCCAGTATAACAAAACATGCATCACCCTGTAACACCGCATCTGCTGTACTTAGGTAGGCGGTTATGAAAAGGATCAAAACCAGGGGCGCTTTTAATCTATCTTATCCGGGGACGGAACCAGCGCCGCCCCTCTTCTGTTTCATGTTCCTGGTAACAGAGGTCGAACAGGGTCGAGAGGTCGGTCGTGGTCAGCTCAGCGGTGGGGATGTGGCGCAGCAGCTTTCCATTGTGGAGCAGCAGCACCCGGTCGGCCCACTGCAGGGCGAGGTTGACATCGTGCATGCTGAAGATCACTGTGGTGCCATGCTCCTGACTCGCGCTGTGGAGTTTATTCATCAGCAGGACCTGGTGTCTGGGATCCAGATTGCTTGTCGGTTCATCGAGAAGGAGGATTGTGGGTTGCTGGGCCAGAGCGCGGGCGAGGACCGCCATCTGTACCTGCCCTCCACTAAGCCTGGTCATGGGCCTGTCGGCTAGAGGTGTGAGCTCCATGTGTGCCAGGCTCTGTTCCACCACATCCAGATCGTACGACGACGCTCCGGCCGAGAAGCCGTGCTGGTGAGGCAGGCGCCCGAGGAGGACGTAGTCAAACACTGACAAAGCCGGAGGCCGGGTGTTCTGGGCGACATAGGCACAGTAACGCGCGATGTGCCTGGGGCCGAGCTGTCTCAGAGTGCGCTCAACCGGGGCGCCCAGAACGATGTCGCCGCGCCCGGGGGTAAGGATGCCGGCCATAAGCTTGAGCAGGGTGGATTTACCCGACCCGTTGACCCCGAGCAGGGCGGTAAGCTCACCAGCGGCCAGGGATGTATCGAGCCCGTGGAGGAGTTGCGGCGTACCGCGATAGGCAAAGCTGAGCTGCTTCAGGATCAGGTTCATGGCTGCTCCCGGGAAAGCAACAGCGCGAGAAACAGCGGTGCGCCGAGAAACGCGGTCACCACTCCGGCGGGGAAGGTCAGAGGCGCCATGAGGGTACGCCCGGTCAGATCGGCGAGCAGGAGCAGAATTGCGCCACACAGAGCGCATAACGGCAGGCGCGCCACCACGCTGTCGCCGACAAGGAGACGCACCAAGTGGGGGGCAACCAGGCCGATAAAGCTTATAACCCCGAGGATGGTTACGCTGGTGGCGGTCATCAGAGCCACCAGCGCGACTCCGCCCAGGCGCAGGCGGGGACGTGGAGGCCGAGAGAGGTGGCGGTGTCATGCCCGCACATCAGGGCGTTGAGGGCACGGCGCTGACTCCACAATGCCGCTATCCCGATAGACGTGACCCCGGCCAGAATACGGATATCCTTCCAGCCGGCGCGCCCGACATCGCCGAAACTCCAGTGGACGATGGCAGCCAGCTGGGTATCGTCAGCGAGGTACTGCAGCAGGGTGGTAGCGGCGACAAACAGGGCGCTTAGCGCCACTCCGGCAAGGATAATGGTCTCGCGTCCACAGTTGCGCCACAGACTTAACGCAAGGATCAGCAAAGTGGTGGCCATGGCGCCGCCAAAGGCCAGGCCGGTTACCACCCAGGAGGATGCAGACAGATCCGCGGAGGAGGAGAGCAGCCAGATACCGCACGCCGCGCCAAAGGATGCTCCCTGGGAGATACCCAGAGTTGAAGGCGAAGCCAGCGGGTTGTTGAGTAATACCTGGAGGATGAGCCCCGCCGTGGCCAGGGCGGCGCCCCCGAGGATGGCGCTGCATGCGCGCGGCAGACGGATATGCACCAATACCCGTTGCGAGGCGCTGAGGCCATGATCTGTGCCGGAGAATATCCCTCCCCAGTCGATATCCATGGCTCCGCTGCTCAGGGCGAACAGGGTGAGCAGCCCCAGAGCCAGCAAGGTCAGCACCTGCCCCGCAGTAAGGCGGCGCTGGCGCTTGAAATAGGCCCGTCGCATACTCATGACGCCGGGTTTTCCGCATCCGCTGGTTCCAGAGGGCCAAAGGGGCCGAAGAGTTCGACCATGCGTGGGTAGAGGGGCATGCCGACAAAAAAGCGGTAAAAGCGAGCGGCCGCAGCCGCGATATCCACATCGGCAAAGGCCTCGGGATAGAGGACCGTCCCCATGTAATAGGTCTCCGCCAGCACCGTATCGGGGCTGGATGCGTAGTAGTGGGGGATAATGCGGTACACTTGCTTGCGGCGCACCGCACTCAGGGCGGCAAAAGCCGGATGTTTCAGGTCTTTACGCACCATCTCCTCACCGCTGGCGCAGATGAATATCACGTCGGGATCAGCTTTGATCAGGCTTTCCGCATCGATGGAAAAGCGCCCTTTCACCAGGTTGTCCGGCGCGGAAATATGCTCGGCGATATTGTCGGCCCGTAGAATAACAAAAGGTGGATAGTTGCGGCTAGTGCCCAGCAGACCGTGGGCGACCCGGAAGTTGAGCCCGCCGATGTACACCGTGGGCGAGTCTGTAGCATCTTCCACGCGCTGACGCAGATCCTTCAGTGAGGCATCGATAAATGCCCTGATCTCCGCAGCGCGCTCACGGCGGTTGCACACCGAAGCGATCAGATCGAGGGATTGTTCAAACAGATGGCGCTGGTTGGTAAGATTACCGTTGTGCACCATCAGGACCGGAATCCCGGTCTGCTGTTGCAGACGCTCAGCGACGCGCGGCGACCCCCAGCCCATGAAAATCACATCAGGCTGGAGCGCCACCAGGGCCTCGGCATCTATCTGGCGCCGTGTGCCGATGGAGGGCAGCTCTCCGAGATGCGGATTGGCGAGGCGATAGGAACGCCCGGTGCCTCCCACCCACTGACGTGGATCTTTCTCCTCATGCTCCACCCCCACCACCTGCGGGGCCAGATCCATGTAACACAGCAGACTTAAGGCGGAATGGATTCCCACCAGACGTCTGGCCGGGGTCGATATTTCAACCTCTCGGCCGGCCAGGTCGGTTACCATGCGCGGGCCACACGGATCAGTTTCTGCCCAGGCGAACGCACTTGTGATTAGTCCCAACAACAGTCCGACCATAAGGAACATGGGGAGATGGCGTATCTTTATAATCATAGTCTTATCCGCTAGTAACTGTTCAGTACGGCCTTGTGGCACCCATTCCAAGGGACACTTTGCGCCGTCCATGGCCGTTCGACTGTCGCCGTCCGTGGCGACAGACGCCCTTTCCATGGGTACCACAAGCCCTCACCGGCAGCGGTGGTGAATAGCTACATCCGTTAAAAGAGACATTTCAGCCCCACTACAAGGTTGCGCCCCGGTTCGTAGAGCCAGGTTTTCTGGCTCGAACGCAGATGGCTGCGATAGCCGCGGTCGAAAAGGTTTTTCAGACTCACATTCAGGTCTATCTCCTCAAACATGATCCACTCACCCAGGCTTAGACCGGCATGGAGATCAACTGTGGCGTATCCGGGAGTCTCCTCTTCACTTGCGGATACATTGCGCTGGCGGTCATACAGGGTGGCCTGGGCGCGCAGGATGTAGCGCATTTCGTTTGTCAGCGGTGCGGCATAGCGCAGGCCGATACTCCCGTTGAGCGGGGCGATGGCGCTGAGATGGTCGCGGGTATCGCGATCCTTGCCTTCCACCCAGGCGATGGCCGTCTCCAGATCGAGACGCGGGCTCAGATGAATGGTGGCTTCGGCATCAACACCGTAGAGTTCCGCGTCCTCGACATTGACATAGCCATAGGTGGGGATGTTGGCGAGGAACGAACGGTCCTGCTTGACCAGATCGATGTAATCATCAACGCGGTTATAAAACACGCTGACATAGCCTTTGACGCGTGGCGACAGGTACTTGAGGCCGAGGTCGGCGTTGTAGGTGTATTCGGCGTCGAGGTCCGGATTGCCGATAATCACCTGACTGCCGCCGCCACGGGTCGAATAGCGCTCAAACAGATCCGGAGCGCGAAACGCCGTGGCCAGGTTGGCGGTCAGGTGCAGGGTATTGCTCAGGGCATAGAGTGAGCCGAGGCTGAAGGTCACGGCCTGGTCCGTCTCGCGGGAAAATTCGTTGACCGACTGGACTATGGCGGCACCACCGGCACCGTAGCTGGTCTCGCTCATGGTGACGTCGTCGGCATCAGCTGCAAAGTAATCGTAGCGGCCGCCGAGAGTCAGACTCCAATCTTCGCTGACCATGATTTCGTTCTGGGCAAACAGACCCAGATGGTCGCGCTCACCGTCAGGCAACGGCTGAAAGGTGAGTAGTTTTTTCAGCGACTCGTTGGTGGTGCTGAAGATCTGCTGCGATTCAGCGGAATCCGTGGTTTCATGGACGATCTCCAGGCCGGTGGTCCACTGTTGATTCCGGCCCGGTGCAAAGGTGGCCTGTAGCGAGCCGCCGGTGGCCGTGGTGTCGATGGTGTTCTGCTTCAGGTTGTGAACCTTTTTAGCTGTGTTGGGAAAATCGCCGACAAAGCGCCGTTTCTGATCGACATGAAACACACGGGTTTCCAGACGCTGCACTGCACCGAGGTCGGTGCCGACATAACCGAGTTTATAGCTGCGGGTATTGTACAGGGTAAAGTGGGATTCCGGCGCGCTCGGGTCTTTTTGCGCGACACCCATGTCGTTGATGTCGTTGATGCGCAGCTCGGCCTTGACCGTGTGGTGGTCGTTGAAATTGTAGAGGGTTTTCAAATCGAGGCTTTTGTTTTCAAACTGACTGTGGGGCAACTCGTCGCCGTCACCCACTTCATAGTTATCGTGATTCTCGGCCGCCACATTGAGGCGGATGCCAAGCCCATGACCACCAGCGTTGAGGGTGTAATTGCCGACCACACCGTCATCCACCGACGAATAGCGCGTGCCGGTGTGGTGTTGCGTCTGCCAGGTATCGCCATCGGCCAGAGCCACCTCTTTGGTAATGATGTTGATCACCCCGCCGAGGGCATCACTCCCGTAGAGTACCGAGGATGGACCCTTGACCACTTCGATCCGTTCAATGTCGCTGCTGTCGATAAACGGCGTCAGCGGCGCGCGCCCCGCCCACAGATTGGTTTCGCGGTCGCCGTCAAAGAGCACCAGCACCCGGTTGGTGCCCATGCCGCGAATGGTCGGGGTGGTTTCCCACGGCCCGGCGCCGCTCAAGGTGACGCCGGCCACGCCGTTGAGCAGATCGGTGAAGGTGGTGGCGTTCTGTTCCTGAATCTCCTGTTGATCGACCACGCTGATGGTAACCGGTGTGGCAAAGGCAGAGCTTTGAGAACGGGTGGCCGTAACCACCATATCATCGAGAACAACACGGTCGTCATTCTTCTCGCTCATGGTTGTCGCGGCAAACGCGCTGGGGAAACTCAATGTCATGACAAGCAGACACAAACAAAGGGTATAAAGGATGGTACGGCATTTTTTCATGATGAAGCGCTCCCTGGTCAATTACAAAGAAATTCATTGGATAAAAAACGGGGAGTCTTCAGGCAGATATCAGGCGTAGCAGAAAACAAAAAAAGCCCGTAACCAGACGGTTACGGGCTCCCATTGTGACCCTTGACCTTGCGCATGTCGACCGAATCATCCCCTTCGGTTGTGTTGACATTAAAACCACGATAGCAGGTCTTCTGACTTCCGGATCATCCTTCAATCGCGCCTTCCCGAACGGTGGCTCAGTGGCATTGTGCGATTGTTGTCCCCGGTTACAGCGGTGGGTCCGTTCCCGATTTACACGGGATTCCCTTTTAAGCAGCCGCAAAGGCTGAACACTGTCGTGGCGAAATATTAAGTTGTAGGTAGCCGGGCAGTCCGGCCTCATTGGTGCGCATCATCCCGAAAAAA
The DNA here is from genome assembly GCA_049975505.1 of Desulfuromonadaceae bacterium. GTDB lineage: Bacteria > Desulfobacterota > Desulfuromonadia > Desulfuromonadales > Desulfuromonadaceae > JAIVHC01. The sequence continues at coordinate 25,652 of JBNGCY010000030.1, forward strand.
CGTGTTGATGCCATGTACAGGTATAGTCTATTCATCACGGCGTTTGCAACTTATTTTTTGTGGCCCTGACAGCCACAAATGAACCCGTTCCGAAACCGTCCAGAATACGCTCGGGCGCTTCTCCGGGCACAATGGTCTGTAACACCTCAACTACCGAAAATCCCGAAACCTTGAGATAATTCAGCACTTCCGGAGCAGAGAGAAAGGTGGCGTCCCGGTAGAATCTGCTGCGGTGCTTTCTGGCAGAATACTCTTTGCCCAGGGCGCTGTCTTTATCTACAAAACCCACGACGATAAATCCATCGCTTTTTAATACGCGCCGGGTCTCAGCCAGGGCCTGTTCGATATCGTCAACAAAACAGATGGTTGTCACCATCAGGACAAAATCAAAACCTGCATCCGCAAACGGGAGGTTTTCCGCCACCCCGGAGAGAACATCCACCCCCTGTAATCGGGCTTTGGTCGCCATCTTTTCAGAAGGTTCAACCCCGACTCCGATTCCTAGGGGCACGGCAAACTTCCCTGATCCCACCCCCACTTCAAGCCCGTGCGCTTCGGAGGAGGAAGGGATCAGGCGGCGAAGCACTTTTAATTCTGCAGCATACAGCTCAGGGTGTTCATCAAACCACTGATCATATTCTTCCGGATATTTTTCAAAAGCATCAATCCTGGTCATAACCCCTCCTTGGG
>JBNGCY010000031.1:0-26018 GCA_049975505.1 Desulfuromonadaceae bacterium
GATTTGCTATTACCGCAAAAAACAGGTGGCTGTCTGCGCCCACAACGCCGCACCCTCCGGGGGAGGAGAAATTAGCAGGTGCGGGCTGTGTTTTCCAATATCCTACAACTGTGCCGCAGCAAACTCCGCCGCGAGCATAATGTGGTATGTCAGCGGTGATGCGGTAAGCAGAGGATGGGTGGCATACTGCATGGTGGCCAGATCATCGGCGGTAAGATGCGCCTGCATCGCCACCGCCATGACATTCGCCATATCCGCCGCAGCTTCACCTCCGCACACGTGCCCGCCAATGAGAACGCCATCCTCTCTGCGGAACAGCATCTTTACGCACAGATCCTTAATGCAACCGGGGAGTCCACCGGGGTGGCGGTTGGGGGCGACGGCCTCGCCCACAACAAAGTCGATGCCCTCCTGTTGCGCCGCCATGGAAGTGTACCCGGCGGATCCCAGGCTGCGCTCACCCACACGGGTGGCAAAGGCCCCGAGCGCACCCAGAGTCTTACGGCTTTTCGGTTTGAAGATATTGGTCGCGGCAATCATCCCCTCAGTAGCGGCAACAGAGGCAAGGCGGATACCCGACGGCTTGCCGGTGAAGAAGGAGAATTTGGAGGCACAGTCGCCGGCTGCGTAGACATCCGGATCATCGGTCTGCATATATTCGTCTACCAATACCCCCTGGCGGGGATCGGTTTTGAGTCCGATGGCTTCAGGAAGATCGGTGTTGGGCCGCGCACCGATGCCGAAAATAACCACATCGGCCTCCAGACTCGATCCATCTTCCAGGGCTACCCCCTTGACCTTTCCTTCGGAGTCCGCCTCGATTCCCTTTACCTGGCTGTTCAGGTGCAGAGTCACACCCTCTTTTTTCAACTCCTCTTCAACCGCACGCCCAAACTCCTTTTCACACGCAAGGGAAAGGCAGCAGTCCATCATCTCTACCAGTGAGACCCGGGTATCCGCCTGAATCTCCTTCTGCAAACGCGCAATCTGTTCCGCCATCTCTACGCCGATAAATCCGCCCCCGATCACCACGACATTTCTGGCCTGCTGCAGGGCGGAAAAAATGCGCTGCAGGAAAAAGGGATCCTTGGCCACAGTGAATACATTATCGAGATCAACGCCCGGCAGGGGGGGAACTATGGGTTTGGAGCCGGTAGCGATAATCATTTTGGCGTATTTAATCGGTTCATGATCACGGCATGAGACAATCCTGCTGCTTCTATCCACATCCTCCACATGGCTGGCGACAATTTCTATCCCCATTTTGGTCACCATTTCATCGGGGATGATATTTTTTTCCACCGCACGCAGGGTGCCGTAGATGTACGGTATCCCGCACGGTACCGGGGTTTTACTTACATTGCGGATCACTGTGACCGATTTTTCCGGGTAGCGCCGTTTTGTAGTCAGTGCCGCCATCAGTCCGGCCGCGGAACCGCCAATTACCACCAGATCACGTTGTTGCATGTTATTCTTCTCCTTTTAATGCTGCTGACATTCGGGACATACAGCGAAAATATTAAGGCAGTGGGAGCGCAGTGCGAATCCGTGCTGACCCGCTATCTCTTCACACACCCTGCATACATCCTCTTTGCTGAAACGTATGGTTCTGCCACACTCGGTACACACCAGATTATCCACCGCGCACCCCTTGGGACACGCGGCATATACCGCCTCGGTAGCTGCTCCATCCGGAGACAACTGCACCCGGCGCAACAGACCGCACTCCATGAGCAACTGCAGGGTACGATAAATAGTGGCCTTGGATATCTTATCCCCTTTTTGCCTAAGGCGTAGCAGGAGTGAATCAACATCAAAATTCTCATCCATGGCCAGAATTTCTTTATACACCTGCCGCCGCTGGCGGGTTACTTTCAAACAGCGTTTTTCCAGAAAACTCTCGAACATCTCCAAAGACATTACACCCTCCACTATGCGACATCACAGGTGAGACTGATTCTCAATCGCTACTTATATTGCCATGGGCTGCCTTTGTCAAGGGTAAAAGTCGGTTTGTCTCACCTGATTCTATCAATCTACAAACACAGCTGTAACACTCCTCTTAATGTCCGCAAAAGCAAAGCCATACAACAATGCCAGGCCCCAAGCATCATCCGCACCTGAAAGAAAAAAGTAACAACAGTTTTTTCTTGCTAAGCATACTGGGTTCAATATATGTTGAAAAAGGAAATAAACACTTGTTTTATCTTTTTACACATTAAATTATTTTTCTTTTTAAGAATATCATCTTGTCCCTGCTCCAGCGGGGAAAGATGACTGAAGCCGTTTGTGCAGGAGAGAAGGTATGAAGTTCAAAAATCTGAAGATCGCCAACAAGATCTATCTGCTGTTTGCCCTTGCAGTCCCGGTGATGTGCGTGGTGTTCGGAGGTCTGTACTGGAAGACCACTGACAACTTGTATAAAGAGCGCTTTGCCAAGGTGCAATCACAGACCCAGGGCGCAGGAGCTCGCAGTTGAAACCGTTGCCGCCATGCGTTACGGCGATAACGACTACTTCTGGATCACCGACAGCGGCCCCACGATGATAATGCATCCGTTCAAACCGTCTCTGAATGGGAAGGATATGAGCGATCTTGCCGACCCGGACGGAGTGCATCTGTTCGTTGAGATGGTAAAAGTTACGCGCACCAAGGATGCCGGTTTTGTCAATTACCGCTGGGAAAAACCGGGGCAGACCGAACCGGTAGACAAAGTATCCTACGTGCAGCGCATCAAAGAGTGGGACTGGGTTGTGGGCACGGGACTGTATACCGATGATATCGAAGCCGAGGCCAACATGATGCTCTATGGTGCTGTAGGTATCGTGGGCTTCACCATCCTTGCCTCTCTGATAGTGGTTATCTGGTTCGCGCGCGGTCTCTCGCGCCCCATATCTCAAGTGGTTCACATGCTGCAGGAAATGACCCGGGGACACATCGGCGAGCGCCTCAATCTTGAGCGTCACGATGAAATCGGTGTCATGGCCGCCACTCTGGATGATTTTGCCGAAAATCTCGAGCATGAACTGGTGGATTCCATGCAGCGCCTCGCCAACGGGGATCTGACCTTTGAGATCCACCCCAGCGACGAAAACGATGTAATTCGCGGTGCTCTGAAAACCATGGAGCAGGATCTCAACGATATGGTGGGCAGAATCCAGACCAGCGGCGAGCAGATCAGCTCCGGAGCCGCCCAGGTGGCGGCCGCAAGCCAGTCATTGTCGCAGGGGGCCACCGAGTCGGCAAGCTCGCTGGAGCAGATATCAGCCTCCATCAACGAACTCGCCTCCCAGACCGACCAGAATGCCGACAATGCCGACCAGGCCGCAAAGCTTTCCGCAGAAGCGAGCAATGCCGCAAATCGCGGGAATGAATCGATGAACCATCTGGTATCCGCGATGGAGGATATCAACGAATCAAGCCACAATATCTCCAAGATCATCAAGGTAATCGACGAGATCGCCTTCCAGACCAATCTACTCGCCCTGAATGCCGCAGTAGAAGCAGCCCGCGCCGGCCAGCACGGCAAGGGGTTCGCAGTAGTGGCGGAAGAGGTACGCAATCTCGCCGCACGCAGTGCCAAAGCCGCCAGTGAGACGGCGGAACTCATCGAGGGCTCGGTTGTCAAGGCGCAGAACGGCGCGGAGATTGCCAGCGAAACATCCAAGGTCCTGGATGAAATTGTGACCCACTCCACCAAGGTTTCCGACCTCATTGATGAGATCGCCTCGGCGAGCAAAGAGCAGGCACAGGGGATTTCTCAGGTCAATATCGGAATCAGTCAGATCGACGATGTCACCCAGCAGAATACCGCCAATGCTGAAGAGGGCGCGGCAGCAGCAGAGGAGCTCTCCAGCCAGGCGGAACAGCTGCGCCAGATGCTGAGCCGTTTTAAAACCAAACAGGCCGGCAGCCATGCGGGTAATTTTGGGCAGCAGACAAAGGCTATTCCTGCTCCTGCCGAGCATAAATCTCTGGGCTGGGATTAATAGCTCCTGGCCCTGATATAGTCAAAACTGGAAAAGCCCGCCGGTTTAATGCCGGGCGGGCTTTTTTGTTGAAACACAGGGGCACGATCTGCGGACTCAGGCACGAAAAAGCCCCGCTCTTCCGGTTATCCGAAACCGAAGGGGCGGGGCTTTTTATGGTTCTATGTTTTACGCTTGTTATGCTGTAACTATTCTTACGTTATGTCTTATTTGGCCGCAGCGCGAGCCTCTGCCATCCACTCATCCCACTGCGCCTGGTTTTCCTTGATCCACTCTTTGGCGTGGCGCTGGATATCTTCTGCTGAATCCTCGCCGCGGTTCATGCGGTCATTCTGCGCACTGACATCCGCCAGAGGAATGGTGAAGAGCTCAAAGAAACGCTTTGCCGCCGGATTCTCCTCGGCAAATTTCTTGTTGGCTACAATCTGGATATCGGCAGCGATAAACCCGAGCTTCACCGGATCGCTAACCGCGCCCTTGAGCCCGGATACCACCATGCGATCTTCCTGTCCCTCCTGGGCCTTGTTAGGCTTGATCTCGGGGACATTGATCCACATGACATTCTCACCCGGGGTGAATTTGGCCAGAGTCCAGTTGGGCGCCCAGGTATAAAGCATTACCGGCTTGCCGGCATTCTGCTTGGCCGAAGCTTCTGCCACACTCGCGGAATAGGATGCCTTGATGGGCTTCAGGTGGTCATGGAGGTCGTAAACGTCCATGTGGTGCGAGATGGCCTTTTCACATCCCCAGCCCGGAGGACATGCGACAAATTCTGCTTTGCCGTCACCATCATCATCAAAGGCCTTTTTGACTTCCGGACGTTTGAAATCCTCCAGGGATTTAATATTGTATTTTTCCACCGCATCCTTGGATACCAGATACCCCTGAAGTCCCCCGGCTTCCATAATCATGCCGTACTTGGCGGCACGCTTATCAAAGTTACGCGGCAGCTGATTGTTATGGGTAGGGAACCAGCCGTTGGCCCAGTAATCAACGTCACCCAGGGCTACCGATTGATAAAAAAGCGGATTGGTAAGCTCTTTTACCTTCTTGACCTCGTAGCCGAGTTCTTTCATCCCCTCGCGCACAATCGCTTCGAGAATGTAGCCGGTGTTCCAGGTTGCACGTGCGGGCTGTACTTCAACTCCGGCGCCGGGTTTTTCACTTGCCATGGCAGGCTGCAGCGCCATGACCCCAATAATTAAACCAAGTATCAAACGTTTCATGATTGTTCCTCCTTCTATTTACTGTTTGATGTTGATGCCAGACCCTGGGTTACGCGGTCAAGCACCATGGCCATCATGACAATACAGATCCCGCCGACGGCGGCCAGACCTATATCAAGGGTATTCAAGCCCTGTACTACCGGCTCACCCAGCCCCCCAGCGCCGATAAGTGCGGCGATAACCACCATGGAGAGGGCCATCATGATGGTCTGGTTCAGCCCCGCCATAATGGAGGGCATAGCCAGCGGCAACTGGACGCGGCGCAACACCTGCATCGGAGTGCTGCCGAAGGTCAAGGCTGCTTCAATCAATTCGGCATCCACATGGCGGATGCCGAGACTGGTGAGGCGGACAATGGGCGGCAGGGCAAACACAATGGTGGCGATAATCCCCGAGACGGTTCCGATACTGAAGAGCATAACCACCGGAACCAGATATACAAAGGGCGGGGTTGTCTGCATAATGTCGAGGAATGGACGCAATATCATCTCAAAGCGGTCACTGCGCCCCGCCATGATCCCCAAGGGTATGCCGATGATCGCGCATATCAGCACGGCACTCAGCACCATTGCGAGGGTAATCATGGTGTCCTGCCACATGCCAAGAAAACCACATACAAGCAGACTCACCAGGGTAAATGCGGCCACGCGCTTCCCCGCTGCACGCCAGGCAAACAGGGTAAACAGGATTATAATCAGGAGGGGAGGCAGTGTAGAAAAAACCCAGACAAAGCCCTCAAGGAGACCTTCAAGGGGAACTTTGACCATCTGAAAAAGTTCTCGGTAGTTGTATACCAGCCAGTCGATCCCTTCTTGGATCCAGTTGTCGAGAGGGATACGCAGGTTGTCAAAATCCAGAATTTTCATGGTTATTCCTCCGCCTGAATCTGGGTGATAGCCGCCCCGCAATGTTCTTCTTCATGGGTGGTCTGCAGGGTACGCAGGAACAGATTGCGCGAGATTACCCCCAAATACACCCCATTATCGTCAACCACTGGAACAGGCCAGGGATTACTCGTGACCTGAGGTAAAACCTCCTGCATAGTCATAGATGCATTGACAGGCTCAGCATCCGCCTCCACCAGGTCGCGCAGATCCTTATTGTTATCCACATTCTGCTTCAAGGTCTCGTGGGAGATAACTCCGATCAAATGCCCGCGCCTGTCCAGCACATAGCCGTAATCACGATCGTGATTGATAAGGCGCTGGAGAGCGGCACGCGGACCATCACCCGGATGTTTTATAACCGTCACCTGGGTCTTGCGCGCGATATCTCCAGCACTGATAATACCTGTCGGATCCACGCCGCGGAAAAATGCCTGGACGTAATCGTCTGCCGGGTTCTGCAGAATCTCCTCCGGCGTCCCCACCTGAACCACACGCCCGTCATGCATGATGGCAATGCGATCGCCGATGCGCATCGCTTCATCCAGGTCGTGGGAAATAAAGACTATCGTGCGCTGATCCTCTTCCTGCAGATTCAAAAGCTCATCCTGCATCTCGGTACGGATCAGGGGATCGAGGGCAGAAAAAGCCTCGTCCATCAGGAGCACATCGGGGTTGACGGCCAGAGCCCTTGCGAGTCCGACGCGCTGCTTCATCCCCCCTGATAGCTCTGAAGGATGGCTCTCCATGTGCTGACCGAGACCGACACGCTCTAGAGAAGCGTGGGCACGTTTGAGGCGCTCTTTCTTGTCCACCCCGGCAATCTCAAGCCCAAAGGCGGCATTTTCCCCTACGGTCAAGTGGGGCATCAGGGCAAAAGACTGGAACACCATACTCATGGTTTTGCGCCGCATTTCGATCAATTCGGCATCAGGCATTTTTACAATATCTTTGCCATTGATGAAAATCTGTCCAGAGCTTGGTTCAATAAGCCGGTTCAACAACCTGACCATGGTGGACTTACCCGAACCGGACAGCCCCATGATGACAAAGATCTCCCCTTCGCGGATGGAGAAACTCGCATCACAAACCCCCATGGTCATACCGGTCTGTTTAAAGATTTCATCCTTTCCCATTCCGTTGCGCTGCATTTTCACCGCTTTTTGGGGATGATCTCCGAAAACTTTGTAGACATGTTCTACACGTATTTTTTCCGCAGATTGTTCCATAAGCTGTCTCTCCCTGCCTTGCGGCAATCTCTCTGCGTGCTTTGTTTTTTGCATGCATCAGGTGCGCCAGGCAGTGGAGTCAAACTTCCGGGCAACTCTGACCCGACTGCGTGGCAAACCTGAGCTGGTGTTATTGAAACACCGCCACCCGAACCCTGACGAAGCAGGGTTCGGGTGGCGGAAATATTTTTAGAAGTAATAGCCGAAGTTGATGTTGATTCTGGTTGTCCGTTCATTGTCTGGTGCGGTCATATCTCCGCCGGAGAAAATCATATTTTCACCTGAAATAACATCTATATAGGTATATACCGGCCCTGCAGTAACCATGGTGCCTACAACGTTCTGCCAGATATCTTCAAATCTGCTCTCATCCGGCATGATTACAGTATTATCACTGTAGAATGTCAGCTTGGTAATCGGACCCCAGGTTACCGGAACGCCATAAGCCAGATTGAAGGTCACACTGTCCGCTTCCGCAGGAGCGCCCCAGCTGTATGAATAACCGCCCAAGGTAATAATCTCGTCGTCAAACCCGGCAGGGTTTTCCGGATCATATTCATAACGCAGATATTCCAGTTGGAGATTGAAAGGTCCATAATTGCCATTCAGGTGTACTGCTCCTGCCCAATGGTCTCCGTTATCTTTAGTGATATTGTTATATAGTTGCCCATACTCAAGAGAAGCACCAATTTCGGTATTAGCTGAATCGCTGTGTTCAAACAGATAGACAGCGCGCAGGTTGCCTTGATTGGTCTCTTCGTTGCCTGCCGCCTGAGCGCCGGCATATCCGCCATCGGCATTACTGATAACATCTACAGAGTAGCGATCAGCATCGCCAGCTTTGCCTAACTCTCCATTTTTATAGAATGCTCCTGTGATGGTCCAGTTTCCTGGGGTATAAAGCAACTTTGCCCCCATATCGTAGTCATCCTCGAGGCCGATATAGTAGGCACCGCTGAACCAGAAGTTATGTGAAGCATAGGGCTGAAGACCAAAAGGTACTTGGTGTATCCCGATTTGACCCTGGAGATCTTCAGTAAAATTGTACCCGATGTAACCATGATGAATGACGTTGAAATCATACTCGGGATAGAAACGGTACTCAGCAGAAAGGATCATATCCCCAATACTTCCATCGAGATTAAAACGGAATGTATCAAAGGCAAAATCACCACCTTTATCCTTTGAAGTCTCTGACCAGTCCTGATAACCGTAGTTAACTCTCAAGGCCCCACCGATATGTATATCCGGTTTACTGCTGTCCACTATATCCTCAGCAATGCTGCGGAAAGAACTCTCATCTTCCTCAGTAATTTCTGCGTCTGATGTCTGCTTCTCACTAGCCGCAACTCTAGCTTCGAGTTCAGCCAGGCGTTCCTTCAAAAGCCTGATTTCTTCCATTGTGGCAGCATCAACCGCCAGCGCACTTTGAGGGCAGTAGATTACACCACCGAGCACCAGCGTAAACGCCAGCATCAGATTTAATCCTGTTCTTAGCATCTTCTCTTTCCTCCTTTGGGTTAGTGACATTCCGGATGTGCGCTGAGGCGCACACATTGACGGCAGACAGAATGATTTGAGCAGAAAGGACTTAAACACAGAAGACCTTTCTTGTCAACTGAGGGTACTACATATAAAACATTGAAAGTTAAAGAGAATCTTCATCTTAATGGTTAGATATGGCAAATAAGCATTCTGATGTTTCCGAACTGCAGCACAACGTTTTTATGTTCCAGATGATGTCAGAGCAGCAAAAATTGTGCAGATTGACAGGAAATTACGTATTCGGTATTTTTAGATTTCATCTGTGCGCCAAAGCTCACAAAAATGAAATTTGTTAAATATTAAGGATTCCCTCAGTCATATCCCCTATATATATCTTATGCAATCGGGGCCGGCGAATAAAAACTACTTGCAAGAATACCCACTATTGGCATAATCAGGGAATAAATCATTAGACTTCAAATTTGTTGTTGTGTGGCGGGCATTACATCACAGGGTTCAGCAACCTTTTGAATGGAGCACCTGCCGCCACATCTTTTGGACTCCAACTATTGTATACTAACCTGCGGAAACGAAATGACAACCACCACACGACAAAGTCCGGCCATCGATTTAAGTTACGACAAACGTATTCTGCGCTCACTGCGGCGTATTATCCGCTCTGTGGAGTTGCGTTCTCATAAGATAGCGCAACACTACAACATCACCGGACCCCAGCTGGCATGCCTGCACACCATTATAGACCATGGCCCCATGACCTCGGCGACCCTCTCCTCACACCTGGTTCTGAGCCCCAGCACAATTGTCGGCATTGTTGATCGTCTACAGGAAAAGGGCTGGGTGACGCGCCATCGCAGCACAACAGATCGACGTCGCATCCTCCTTGATGTTACGGAAGCCGGGCGCAGTGTAGTGAAAAATGCACCTCTGCCCCTGCAGGACACCCTGTTGCAGTCACTCGAAGAGGTTTCCGAACTGGAGCGGGTTGCGATAACCCTGGCACTCGAGAAGGTGGTGGATATGCTCGAAGCGGGAGCAATCCCGGCGGCGCCTATTCTGGAGGCGGGTTCCCTGACGGCGCGGGATACCGAACTGAAGCGCGAACATTTTGACGAAGAAGTGCAGGACGGGATTAAATACTAGGAGCCAGACAGATTCCTAGACCTGGATATTTCGGAGCCGGGAGGGAGGCCTACTTCACCTGCGCCAGCATCAGCGCGCGGCGTGGCGCCGGATAACCCTCTACTGTGCGCATCTGATCTTCAGGATCGAGAAAATCGGCAAGAGATTCGGTTTGAATCCACGCGGTTTTGCGCTGCTCGGCTTCTGTAGTTCGGGTCACATCCATGCAGCGGATATGCTTAAATCCTGTGCGCTCGAGCCAGCATTCCAGACATTTTACCGTGGGGAGAAAAAACACATTATTCATTTTGGCATAGCGATCGCGCGGAGTCAGAGCCACCTCTTCCTCACCGGGAATTACCAGGGTTTCAAGCACCAGTTCTCCACCACGGCGCAGAGTGCGACGCAGAGCGGTCAGGGTTTCCAGTGGTGAGCGCACATGGTACAGCACCCCCATATGGAAAACGGTATCAAAGAAGCCTGGCATTGCAGGCAGCTCTTCAAATTTGAGCGGCAGAGTGTGGACTTGCTCAAGTCCGCTCAGGGCGGCAAGAAAACAATACTGATAGTAAAATGTAGCGTAGGGCTCAAGACCCAGGAGCAGTGCCGGAGCGTACTCTTTCATCCGGAACAGGTAATAGCCGCAGCTGCTCCCCACATCCAGGACTCTGCGACCATGGAGGGGAGAGAGATGCTCCTCAAGACGTCTCCACTTCAGATAGGAAGCCCACTCGGTATCCAGATCAATCCCAAATATCCGGAAGGGGCCCTTGCGCCAGGGGCGCAACCCGAAGAGTGCGAGCTCAAGGAATTCTCTTTGATCTTCATCCACCTCGTTGGAAGCTCCGATCTCCACCCGATCGCTGTTCAATTTCAGATGATGTGCCTTCAGGGGAGGAACTGCACTTAGCAGATCAGCATATATCCGGCATTTACGGTCGCGGGCGTGACGTTCCAGGCGCTGTTCGACCACGTTGCGCAACGCGCTCAACCACTCCCCGGCTCCGCAGTTTTCCAGATCCTGAAATGTCTGATCTAGGTCTTGATGCATAAGAATCCCGCAAAATTGAACCATTTTATCCAGGTGGTCACATGGGTGAAACCACAGGCATGCAGGCGTTCCACATGGGTCTCGCAGGTCTCGGGCACCAGCACATCTTCGAGGGCATCGCGCTTCTGGCTGATTTCAAGCTCTGAATACCCGTTCTCACGTTTGAAGGTGTAGTACCACTCGCGCTCCAGGTCGGCGATAAATGTCTCTTTATCCTCGATTTTTTCGTTCAGAAGAAACACCCCCCCGGGTTCGAGGGCATCACATATCCGGCGTAGAAGCTGCTCTCTGGCACTTACCGGCATAAATTGGAGGGTAAGATTGGCAACCACCACGCTGCATGAGGCATAGTCCACCTCCTGGGCGGGTTGCTGCAGAAGGGTGAATTTCTGCCCCGCCGCAAGATCAACATCCCGCAGACGCTGACGATACCGCTCCAGCATGGGGGCAGAGGGATCTATCCCCACCAGTTCAAAAGGACGCGTACCCATCAGCTGCTGGAGAGTGACACCGAAATTGCCGTGAGAGCAGCCCAGATCGTATATCCGGCTCCCCGGAATGTGGTAGCGTGCGCTGATCTGCGCCTGACGCAACAGGGTTTCTCGATACAGAGGTACACTGCGCTGGAGCATATCGTCAAATACACGCACCACGTTTTCGTTAAATTCGAATGGAGGTACATTTGCGTGCGGGGTTGAATAGATTTTATCTTCACTCATGGTAGCAGCATTTCGGAGCCTGCTCCGTGGCGTTGGCGCAGCTATTCCACGGGGCCGGGGGTATTTCGGGCAAGAGAGGAGAAATGTCGACACCGCCAGTCTTACTGAATCTGGCGGTGTCCTTGCGGTACTTTTGAATGTAAATATTCTGCGCTGTGCTGCAACGGGATCATCAGCCGATACGTTCGCGCCGTTCCTGCTCTTCTTTGCAATCTATGCAGAGCGTTGCTACCGGACGGGCGCGCAGACGCGACTCTGAAATTTCTTCTTCACAACATTCACAAATCCCGAATACGCCATCATCAATGCGCTTGAGTGCTTCGCGTATTTTGTTAATCAGGCGGCGCTCGCGGTCGCGGATGCGCAGTTCAAAGTTTCGATCTGACTCCATGGAGGCACGGTCGGTAGGATCTGGAAAGTTCTCCTTCTCATCCGTCATCTCCGACACGGTTTTCCCGGCTTCCCTGAGCAGGCTTTCAAGTTGTGCTTCAAGAATTTCTCTGAATTCTTCAGCCTTCTGTTTATCCATAATGTCACACTCCCTGATATTGGCAGAGGCACTCTAAAAACCGGCTCATAATATTAGCTCATGCAGGGCAAGTCAAGAATAAGTGGCTTATCGGATATCGCCTTATTTATTACCGTCCGACTTCGGATCATTTCCCAGAACGCCGTCTGCAAGAGCGGACAGGTTTATCTCTTCTTTTCTGGCCAGATCAGCAAAATTATACTCCTTCAGGCGTTCCACCATGCCACGGCGCACTTCCTTCCACGCTTCGTGTACAGGGCAGTACTTGTCCCTCTCGCAGATACCGCGCCCGCACAGGCATTTGTTGATATACAGCGGATCCTCTTCTATGCTGTAAATATCGTATATCGTGATTTCAGTAGGTTCTTTTTTCAGATAAAAACCGCCCCCTACCCCTCTTTGCGACCCGATCAGCCCGGCCTTGACCAAAGGCTGAAAAATCTTGGTCAGAAAAGCCGGCGTTACCTCCTGAGTGGCACAGATGTCTTTTTTTAAAATGATCTCCCCGGTGGGGAATTTCGACATATACAGTACCGCTCGAATTGCATATTCTGTTGCACGTGTAATAACCATGAAAACCTATACTCCATATAGCAAGCAGCAGAGATTGCGGATTGCAGCTCTGCAGTAAATACTTCCGCACGGAAGACAGCTGCTTTCCTTCCGAAAATCACGCTGTCTTCCCCGGTGTTTTTCGGATGGGAACCGAACTAAGGCTCGCGTAACCCTTTTTGCTCCAACCGGAGTGCGACAGTGCCGTGGGGCTAAAGATAATATGTAAAAAGGTTGGATTTGCAAGCTTGTTCATATAAATAAATGGATATATGTTGCGTTGTCAAACAATTATCACCTTTTTACTCTTTTAATCTGTTCCGTATCTGCTTTCCTGCTTCCGCATACTGCCAGAGGGTTTCCTGATGTCAGAACCAAGTAAGCCAACTGTTGGACGCTTTGCCCCCAGCCCTACCGGATTGATGCATTTCGGTTCTCTGGTTACAGCTGTGGCCAGTTACTGTTTTGCCAGGGTCCAGAATGGCAAATGGCTGGTTCGCATGGAGGATCTGGATACACCACGGAATGTCCCTGGTGCGACGGACGCTATATTACGGCAGTTGGAATACCTGGGGCTGCACTGGGATGGCGAGGTCGTGTATCAGAGCACGCGTCTGGAATTTTATGCGGGCATTCTGGAGGATTTAATTCGCTCCGGAGAGGTTTATCGATGTATCTGTACCAGACGGGAAATCGCCGCTCAGGCACGGCGTTACGGCAACTGTGGGGCTGTGTACTCCGGACGGTGCAGGGCTATGAACCACAGCCCTGCCAAGCGCGGCAGCTGGCGGGTGCGCGTCAATAGGACACCGGTTGAATTTAACGATCTGCTTCATGGCAGGATTGAACAGGATCTGGAGCAATGCGTGGGAGATTATATTCTCAAACGCACTGACGGTATTTTTGCATATCAGTTTGCCGCCCCTGTTGACGATGCAGAACATGAGATTTCTCAGGTGATCCGCGGTTGTGATCTGCTCAGTTCCACCCCACGACAGATTTATCTGTTACGCCAACTGGGTTATGCCGTCCCTGCCTATGCACATATTCCCCTGATCCTTGATCGGGACGGGAACAAGATCAGTAAAAGTGCTCAGCAGCTACACATAATTGAAAGAGATCATCCCCTTCCCTTTGGAACTCCGGCCCTGTTTATGGCTTTAACGTTTCTCGGGCAATCTCCTCCCCTCGAACTCCGGCACGCCGATCCTGTCGATCTAATGCGGTGGGCAGTTCAGAACTTTAACCAGAGCGTAATACCGCTTAACAACATAGTAATTGATCCGGAACAACAGACGTAAAAAAGGGCGAACCATTTACATGGTTCACCCTTTTTTACTGTATCCGGACATGTGAACTATTTAGGCAGTGCCTTGATATATTCACGGTTGAGCTTGGCTATGAATTTCACACTGATCCCTTTCGGACATGCAGCCTCACACTCATAGTGGTTGGAGCAGTTACCAAAGCCTGCATTGAGCATGGCTTCTGTCATGCTGTTGACGCGCTCCGCAGCTTCGATCTTGCCCTGAGGCAGAGTTGCGAGTTGTGCAACCTTTGCACTAGTGAAGAGCATTGCACTGCCGTTGGGGCAGGCAGCGACACATGCACCGCAACCGATACACTCAGCCGCATCCATGGCATAGTCTGCAGCAGGCTTGGGAATCAGGGTCTGATTCGCTTCACCTACTTCGCCGGTATAAGCTGAAGTGTAACCGCCGGACTGGATGATTTTATCCAGACCGGAACGATCCACCACGAGATCCTTTACAACCGGAAATGCTGATGCACGCCAAGGCTCAAGGGTCAGGGTATCACCATCCTTGAACTGGCGCATATGCAGCTGACAGGCGGTGGTTTTTTCCTGGGGACCATGCGGTTGCCCGTTGATTACACAACCACAGGTACCGCAGATACCCTCACGGCAGTCGTTGTCAAATTCAATGGGCTCTCGGCCGGTCTCGATAAGGTCCTGATTGACTTCATCGAGCATTTCCAGGAAGGAGCTGTCGGGGCTGACATTCTTGGCCTCGTACTGCTCCAGTTTGCCCTTGTCTTCAGGGCCGTTTTGGCGCCATACGTAAAGTGTCAGATTCATTATTTGTAACTCCTTACTGCAAGTTTAACATTTTCGAATTTGAGAGGCTCTTTGTGCAGCTCCGGCGCCTTACCTTCGCCTTTGTACTCCCATGCTGCAACATAGGTGAAGTTCTCATCGTCACGCATCGCTTCACCATCCTCCGTCTGGTGCTCAATACGGAAGTGGCCACCACAGGACTCTTCTCGATGGAGAGCGTCAGTAGTCAGGACTTCTGCAAATTCGAGGAAGTCAGCTACGCGGCCAGCATCTTCGAGCTGACCGTTACGACCACCTTTATCGCCGGTGACATTAACGTTCTGCCAGAACTCCTCACGCAGGGCAGGGATGGCTTCGAGAGCTTTGGTGAGGCTTTCCTTGCTGCGTGCCATGCCCACGTTCTCCCACATGATTTTGCCGAGCTCACGATGGAAGGAGCTTACAGAACGCTTACCTTTGACGCTCAGGAGTTTATCAATGCGTGCCTGAACATCTTCACGCGACTTCGCGAATTCGGGATGCTCATCGGTAACTTCGCCGGGTTTCACGCCGGCAAGGTAGTTGCCAATTGTGTAAGGAATTACAAAGTAGCCATCGGCCAGACCCTGCATCAACGCGGAAGCGCCGAGGCGGTTTGCCCCGTGCACAGAGAAATTGGCTTCACCCAGGACAAACAGACCCGGTACATTGCTCATGCAGTTGTAGTCCACCCACAGGCCACCCATGGCATAGTGAGGTGCGGGATAGATACGCATGGGTTGCTTGTAGGCATTTTCGTCAGTAATCTTCTCATACATGTCGAAAAGGTTACCATAGCGCTCGCGGATGGTGTCCTCACCCACGCGCTCAATCGCACTCTGGTAGTCGAGGTAAACCCCGCGCTTACCCGGACCTACACCACGTCCGTCGTCACACTGCTCTTTAGCTGCACGCGATGCAATATCACGTGGGGCAAGGTTGCCGAAGGATGGGTACTTACGCTCGAGATAGTAGTCACGATCATCCTCGGGGATGTCGCCCGGCGCCTTGTCGCAGTCTTCCTTGCGCTTCGGAACCCAGCAACGCCCGTCATTACGCAGAGACTCAGACATCAGGGTCAGTTTGGACTGATGGTCACCACTCTGCGGGATACATGTAGGATGAATCTGGGTGTAGCAGGGATTCGCCATGAAAGCACCTTTTTTGGATGCCTTCCATGCGGCGGTAACACTGCAGCCCATGGCGTTGGTGGAGAGGTAGAATACGTTTACGTAACCACCGGTAGCCAGAACCACGGCATCGGCCCAGGATGACTTGATTTCGCCAGTGATCAGGTCGCGGTAGGTGATACCCTTAGCCACACCATCAACCACAACGAGGTCAAGCATCTCGGTACGGGGCTTGAGCTTAACAGTGCCGGCTTTCACCTGGCGCGCGAGCGCCTGGTATGCGCCGAGAAGAAGCTGCTGCCCGGTCTGACCGCGGGCGTAGAAGGTACGGGACACCTGAGCACCACCGAAAGAGCGATTGGCGAGCAGACCGCTGTACTCACGTGCGAACGGCACGCCCTGGGCCACACACTGGTCAATGATGTTGTTGGATACCTGCGCCAGACGCCACACATCGGCCTCCCGCGCACGGAAGTCACCACCTTTGATGGTATCGTAGAACAGGCGGAACACGCTGTCGCCATCGTTGTGGTAGTTCTTGGCTGCATTGATACCGCCCTGTGCCGCGATACTGTGGGCACGACGGGAGCTGTCCTGGTAGCAGTAAGCTTCCACATTGTAGCCCAGTTCACCCAGAGTTGCAGCACCTGCACCACCAGCGAGACCGGTGCCAACAACGATGATTTTGAATTTACGCTTGTTTGCGGGATTAACCAGCTTCATATCAAAGACATGCTTATCCCAGGATTTTTCAATTGGTCCGGTCGGACATTTTCCATCTAAAATCACGATGTACCCTCCTAAACGTTAATCAGGCCCAGAAGTATGGACACCGGTATGGAGATAAAGCCAGCAAAAATAACAATAGCAGCAGCACGGCCAACCTTTTCCATAACCGGAAGAGAGTTAGCACCGAGTACGCCCACAGTCTGGAACAGACTCTGAACCCCGTGGCTCAGATGCAGCAACAGCGTTACCATAGCACCGACATAAACCAGACTGATAAAGAACTTCTGGAAACTGAGTACCATCATTGTGAACACGTCGGCACGTCCCAGAGCGTCAGGAGGCAGGGTGCCTACCGAGATATCGGGGTTGGTTACGTGCAGGGTGAAGTGCAACAGGTGATAGATCAGAAATGCGAGGATGATCAGACCAGTATAGATCATGGTCCGGGCACCGAAGGTGGTGCGCAGGTTTTTCTTTTCGTTATATTCGATGTCCCGTGCTGCACGATTCTCCAGGGTCAGTTGGATCCCGAAAAAGATGTGCAGGGCAAACAGACCGAGCATTACCAGGCGGAAGATCCATACAACCGGACCCAGGGCATGGAGATGCTCTGCATAAGAATTGATGCCATCAGCGCCCATAAACACTGATGAGTTCCCAAGCAGGTGGACAACGACAAAGAGGAACAGGAACAGCCCTGTCACTGCCATCACAAGCTTTCTTCCAACAGAGTTTTGTAGCATTTGCATAGTTTTACCTATCCTTGAATTGATTAGTTATGAACACAGGTATGCCGCTACTGTACCTGTATCCCTGACTCTGCACCGCCATTCACGTCAAGAAGCGGGAACATCTCTCTCTGTGGTGGCGACCTCCAATTAACATATTTCAGCAACATAATACCCCCCTTTATAAAAAAACATATAAGAACATAACACCCGCACTGCATATCGTGTTGCAAAACTACAACAGT
Organism: Desulfuromonadaceae bacterium; assembly: GCA_049975505.1. GTDB lineage: Bacteria > Desulfobacterota > Desulfuromonadia > Desulfuromonadales > Desulfuromonadaceae > JAIVHC01. The sequence continues at coordinate 17,732 of JBNGCY010000031.1, forward strand.
AAATGCCGACCGGGATCAAATATTGGGAGCCATTCTAAACACCGTTTTACAAAATTGCAAAAGAAATTGTATACAATGATGCTAATCAAGCCTGCCACAGAGCGCAAAAGAGCGCAAGAAACTGCAGCGCTGCACGCCCACTTTTTATATGCCTGAATCGCTGTCGATCCAGTGGCGCAGAACGTATCCGGCCATCATGTATCCGAAGAGTGGAGGAATATACGAAGTGGTGCCGAGGGGAACCCTGCTCCAGTCAGAGCCGGATCTGCGGGCTCCGGATGCATGCGCAAGGGGGAGGAACTCCTCGGTGGAATAGACGACCGGAAGTGATGTCTGAACCCCGCGCCGCCGCAGCTCTTTCCGGATAATACGGGCCATGCGGCAGGTGGAGGTGGAAAATATGTCCGCAATGCTGATCCGGGTCGGGTCGATTTTGTTCGCTGCCCCCATGGAGGAGATAAGAGGAATACCGGCGCCGCTGCAGCGTTCAATCAGGTCAAGCTTCCCACTGATGCTGTCAATGCAGTCAAAGACATAATCAGCCTGAACAGCTAAAATCTCCGCAGCGGTATGCGGGGTATAACTCTGCTGCAGAGCTATAATATCCAAAGCAGGGTTGATGGCCGCACAGCGCTCTTTCGCCACCTTCACCTTAGGCGCTCCTATCCCCGTGTGCAGAGCATACAGCTGGCGATTGATATTGCTTGGCGCAATGCAGTCCGGATCTATGAGGGTGATGCGCCCTATACCACCCCGCACCAGGGCCTCTGCCACATAGCTGCCCACACCCCCAATGCCTATTACCATCGCATGGCGCTGCGCCATCCGTCCCACATGCTGTGCTCCGGCCAGCAGATGCAGGCGGGCGAAGCTGTCATCAGAGCCGGAATCGGTTTCTACAATTTCATCGGAGTCCATAATCTGTCGAGGGTAATTCGAGGTGAAAAAGTTCGCAGCTGTTGCGCCACAGTATAGACACGATCTGCGCATAACTCAGGGTGTACACTTCGGCCAGATGTTGTGCTATGCGGGCAAGTATCGCGCTGCGCTGCGCTGCCGTGGCGTACCCCTTCATTCCCGCCTGTGCATCCGTTTCAATCACAAGGCGTTCAAGAGGAAGACTGCGCAAAGCTTCAGGCAGTTTACGCGCATTTCTTCGCAGCAGAACCGGCCCTATGCCAAGATAGAATCCGAGGCGGATAAACTCACGCCCGATATTTTCCCCTGCACTGAAACCATGTACTACCCCGCCGACACGCTGCGCGTTTTCCTCTTCGAGAACCTCAAGGATCTCCACATAGCCTCTGGAAACGTGGAGAACAAGGGGTTTGTTTATTTTCAGCGCCATGCGGATCTGTTGGCGTAGCACCTGCTTCTGCAGTGATATATGCACCGCCGCCGATGGGTCGAGACCCACCTCCCCCACTGCGACCACCCCCGGAAGCGTCAGTACTTCTTCGAGTTGTGCGGCACAGGCATCATCCCACTGGTGTGCATACCATGGATGCAGCCCTGCGCAGCCAAACCGCATCCGGTGCGGAGCAAGCAGGGAAGCCAGCTCTTTCCAGTGACGCACTTCTGCAGTGGCTATCAATTCACACTCGCCGGGTTGGACGGGAGTGCTTTCATCCATGACCAGGCCGCAGTGGCAGTGGGTGTCGAACAGGGCAGATGTATCGGTATCACAAAAATCCATAGGTGCCATCCGCTCCGGTTCTCCGTGGGATATCGAGTATGTCTTGAGATAACCTTTCCCATGTAAATAAGACAGGCCCTGACTTTTCTATTTATCTTTTATTCGACTTCAAGGTGTTGCCTCACGGTTAAGACAGAAACTGTCCACCAACTGGACCACTTTGGTGACATCCGGTTTGCTCGTATATGCATCCGCCCCCACCTCTTCACATTTGTGCGAGGTGTTCTCATTGATAAGACTTGAATAGATAACTACGCGGATATTCTTCATTATCGGATCATCTTTTATGCGCTTGCACAAGGATAAACCGTCCAGCTCGGGCATTTCGATATCTGATACAACCAGGATGGGCAGGTCTCCAGCTTCCTTGGCCTGCAGCAGCGCATCCAGACAAAGCTTGCCGTTGCCAAAGCCTTCCACCTGGGTATACCCGGCCTTTCGCAGGACATTGAGAATCCCCTGGCGGATGATATTGGAATCTTCGGCGAAAAACAGTTTGGCCTCGGCGCGGCTATCCACCTTATCCTGCAACATGGCGTCATCGTCCTCATCCCCGACAGCATAGTGATCACCATCACCGAAAATCTCGTTGGTTATGTGCTCCATATCAGCAATAAGAATATCGCGCTCGCCGATAGTGACACTTCCGGTGAAGCGGGGATGGTAGGTTTCAAAAAACTGATCCATAGGGCGCACTTCCGACCATGAAAGACGGTGAATCTGATCCACACCATCCACCAGAAAAGCCACCACATCGTCATTGAATTCACACACCAGCACCACGGGACGGTTTTCCGCGAGCACAGTCTCATCATTATTCGCCTGGATTCCGGTTTCGAGTTTCCCGATATGGGTTCCCAGATCGATCAAGGATATGGAAGAGCCACGCAGAAGCATAGTCCCGAGGATAGAAGGATGAGATTCAGGGACACGGGTGAGCTCTGAACTGTTGTAGGGAATTATTTCGCGCAATTTATGCACATTTATTCCAAAAGACTGTCCGTGCAGATAGTATTCAAGAATTTCAAATTCGTTGGTTCCGGCCTCAAGAAGAATACCCTTGGTCTGCTTGTCCAGCGACATTATTCGCTCCTCAATCCTGTTAGAAGGTTAATCCATACCTGTTGAATACTCCAGAATACTGTACTCAAGTGAGAAGAAAATGTATTCCGCGTAAATTCAGTGTCAAAAAAGGATGATTTTGTGTGCGGATTTTTTCCATTTCTTCGGGAAGTATAGTACAAATTATATCCATGCTCGGCTAGAGCAAAGAACGCTATGCTGAAAAAATCAGCATTTCCGGAAGGATAATCCCTGATATTGATTCTGTGCCCGGAGAAGAATATGCACTTATGGCTGTTTAAGTACTTGACCTGCCCGAGTGCGCGTAGGTAGTTTACCAGACACTCGAGAGCAGCTTATTGTATTGCTGCATGCACTACGTTGATTCAGGTTTAACAGGAGGAACAACCAATGGCCTGCCACAAACTGACTTTCCTGCTGGTCGCTCTGATTACATTTTCCGCCTTTGCCACCTGCTCTGCGGCAGGTGATTTAACCACCCTGGAAGACTGGAAGCCTTCATTCGATCCATCCGGAGCAGAATATACCTATATTCTCTCCAATGTCGATCATCCCTCCATTGCCGGAATTGGAGTAGGTTACAAAATCCGCGACCGGGTATGGGAGGAAACCGATGGGCGGCTGTATGTGGACTTCCGCCCTCTGGCGCAGCTGGGCGGGGAAAAGGATGTCGTACGCAAGCTTAAAATGGGCGCGGTGCAGGGGATGCTGTGTTCCTCGGTCGCTGCGGCCAATGTCGCTCCGAAGCTCGGGATTGTGAATCTTCCCTTTGTCCTCGACACCACTGAAAAGCTGGAAACATTCCGCAATACCCCGGAGCTGTTCGAACCATTCAGTAATGCCGCACTTCACCAGGGCATCAAAGTTGTCGATTTTACCGGCTACGGCAGTTACGGCTGGGCTACCACCACTCCGGTGCGCACCCTGAAAGACGCGCAGAACGTAAATTTCAGAATTGCTCAGGCTCCGGTAAATACCGATATTTACAAGGCATGGGAGCTAAAATTCACCGTTATGCCCTGGCCCGATGTACCTCAGGCATTGCAGACTGGAGTCATTGATGGTCTGGATCACACCCCCATGGTGTGCAGCATCACCAAGAAATTTGACGTTGCAAAGTACTTCACCCGGGTGAACTATACTCAGGGGCTCTATATTCACATGGTCAACAAGCGCTGGCTCGATGCCCTGCCTGCAGATATACGCACCACCTTTTTACGCATAGTCAAAGAGGAGAGTGCAAAGGCCAGAATCAATACCGATATTCAGCAGCAGGAACAGATAGAAGCTGCACGCGCGCAGGGGGTTGAATTCTTTGATCTAAGCGCTAAGGACCGTGAACGTCTTAAAGAAATGGCGGCACCTGTACTGGAAAAATGGGGCAAACGCATAGGCGCTGACTACCTTGAGCTTGTTCGTGCCTCCGTTTCTTCTCTGCAGAAATAAGAATTCCCAGCCTCTTGTTAATTAATACAGAGCGACTCTTTATCCCCCGATACCTCCTGCTGCAATGGCAGGGGGCATCGGGAGTATTTTCAGGTGAAACATATATTTCACCCTGACAAAATTCGCCATTTCAGACCGACCTTTTCCTTTCCTGTTCTTCCCCTTCCTGCTATATCACAGGATCACCGCAATGTAATTTCTGGATTCAAGGTATTCGAAGTTGGTCTGGATAAGCAAAAAAGGAATTTCTGATATGTCACAGCGAAAAACTTTCACCCTCCGTACCCTTATGCGTCTCTTCAGCGTCGGAGCCATTCTTATATGTTCCACCCCGGCTCTGGCGGATTCCCCCCTGGAATCATGGGCTCCGGGCTTCGATCCCTCGGGAGCGGAATATACCTACATTCTTTCCAATGTATCCCATCCGGCCATTGAAGGCGTGGGCGTGGGGTATCGGATTCGCGACCGGGTGTGGAAGGAAACGGATGGACGCCTGTATGTGGATTACCGTCCCCTGTCGCAACTGGGTGGGGAAAAAGACGTACTGCGCAAGCTTAAAATGGGCGCGGTGCAGGGGATGCTGTGTTCTTCGGTCGCCGCGGCCAATGTCGCCCCGCAGCTCGGAATTGTGAATCTTCCCTTTGTAGTGGACAGTTTCGATAAACTTGAGCAATTTCGCAATACTCCCGAGTTGTTTGAACCCTTCAGCACTGCAGGTCTGCGCCAGGGGATCCGCGTTCTCGATCTTACCGGCTATGGCCCCTACGGCTGGGCCACCACCACTCCGGTTCGTACTCTGGAAGAAGCCAGACAGGTTAATTTCCGTATTGCCCAGGCCCCGGTAAATACCGATCTGTATAAAGCCTGGGGGCTCAAATTCACCGTATTGCCCTGGCCGGATGTGCCGCAGGCGCTTCAGACCGGAGTTATCGACGGCCTTGATCACAGCCCTATTGTGTGCAATATAACCAAGAAATTTGAAATAGCTTCATACTTCACCCAGGTGAACTATGCGCAGGGACTGTTTGTTCATATGTGCAGCGAACGCTGGTTGAAGAGTCTCCCCGAGGATCTGCGCGCCACTTTTTTACGCATTGTAGAGGAAGAGAGTGCCGACACCCGGGAGCGTACGCGTAAACAGCAGGAGGAGCAGATCAAAGCCGCGACTGAGAGCGGAGTGACCTTCTTCTCACTGGATGCTGAAACCAAGCAAACCCTTGTGGAACAAGCCGCACCCGTGTATAAACGCTGGGAGCAGAAAATAGGGGCAGATTACCTGGCCAGAGTCCGCGCGGCGCTGAACGACGTGAAAGAGTAAATTCCACTCCAGACATGCATAGCATGTCACCTGTCATCAGTGTTTTTCAGATATGGCCGGATTATCTCCGGCCATATCTGTTTGATCCCAGAAAGCGTATTTCTACTTCCATATCGTTAACCGCTCAGACAGGCGTGACTGCAACCTTCACCTACGGAAACGGGAATGAAGAAGATATTTCGGCGCATTGATAAAATCCTTGGGGCAATTGAAGACTGGTCACTGGTTGTAGTGGTCTGTGTAGCACTGCTTTCCGGCCTGACCAACATCATTTTGCGCAAAACCACAAGTATCAACCTCTACTGGTCTGACGAAATAATTCGCAAATCCATCTTTTTCTGCACCTACGTGGGTTGCAGCGCTGCGGTAAGACGGCGCTCGCTTATCCGGGTGGATGCCCTGCCGCAATTGATCCCGGTGAGCAGGAAATTCTTTAATGCGCTCAATCATCTTGCCGGTCTGGTGTTTTCGGCGATTCTCACATGGCTCGGCTGGGGCATTCTGAAGGATGTCTATGCAGATGAATATGCCACCACCGCGACCCTGCAGATCCCGGAATGGTATTTTTACGCCATTCTACCGCTGGTCGGATGCATGATGTTTATGCGCACCCTCATCGTGATGTGGGAAGATCTGTTCGGCGACACTGATACCACGGACAGCTCCGAAAAAACTGAGGAGCCTGCTCATGGATAATGCACAACTGCTCATACTTGCTTTACTCCTCGGCACCATGGCCGCCACGGTGCCTGTGTTCATGGCGCTGTTTTTTACCGGTTTGGCGGGGCTGACCCTGGTTGTGGGGCTGAATCCGGAAATTGCCATAGAAATCCTCTATCGCAGCATGGATAAGTTCGCTCTGATCGTGGTGCTGTTTTTTGTCCTGTGCGGCAACATCATGACCACGGGCTCCATCGTGGAAAAACTGATCAAGACCGCGGATGTGATGGTGGGGTTTCTCCCCGGCGGTCTGGCTATAGCGGGGATCCTGGCGTGCGGATTTTTCGGTGCGATTTCCGGCTCTACCGTGGCCACGGTTGTGGCGATCGGCGGATTTATGATTCCGGCTCTTATCGAGCATAACTATGATGAAAAATTCAGCATCGGAGTTATGAGTACCGCCCCTATTCTGGGGGTGATCATCCCGCCCTCCATCGCGATGATTCTGTACGCCATGATAACCACCGACTCCCTTGAAGCCCTGTTTCTGACGGGTTTTATCCCCGGCTTTATGCTCATTGCAGCAATGTCGCTGTATGCATGGTTGAAATGCAAGAGCCTGGGGATGCAACGACGTGAGCGCCCAAAATTTAAAGATGTTGTGCAAGTATTACGCGAAGGCATCTGGGCGTTGCTTCTGCCGGTGATAATCTTCGGCGGCATTTACTCCGGTCTGTTTACCGCCAATGAGGCCGCGATTGTCGCCTGCGTATATGCTTTTGCAGTGGAACTCTTTATCCATCGGGATATGCAGATAAAGGATGTTAAACAGGTCATTGTTTCTTCTGCGGTTACCGCAGCGACCCTGCTGGTGATTGTCGCCGGGGCTTCGGTATTCGGCGAATACCTGACGTTTGAACAAATCCCCAACCAGATTGCCAACGCCGCCGTCAGCAGCTTTGACTCCTCCTGGTCATTTCTGCTGGTGGTCAATCTGCTTCTGTTGTTCGTGGGAATGTTTATGGATATCATTTCGGCCACCATCATCCTCACGCCGATTTTTCTACCCCTGTTGCAGAAGTTCGGCATCGATACCCTGCACTTCGGACTCATTATGACCTTGAACCTGGGGATAGGCTACTGCACTCCCCCCTTAGGCGTAAGCCTGTTCATAACCGGGGCGGTTGCAAACCGGAACATTCTGTATGTCTCATACGCGGTGATGCCATTTCTGTTTATCCAGATTCTTATTCTGCTATTGCTTACCTTCTGGCCTGATCCCGTCCTGTTCCTGCCACGCCTGCTGCTCGACTATGCCGGCTAAAGAATATAGGAGATTGGCATGAAAATACTGGTCCCGATTCGCGACGGACGCACCAGCGATGCAACTCTGGACAAGATTATCGCGCATAGAGAGCAATTCAGTGCGCCCATAACTCTGCTCCATGTGGTAAATGTGAAAAACATGGAATACCGCATGATTCCGGATTTTCAGATAGAGATGATCAAGGAGCAGGCGACCCGCGCCGGCCAGAAACTCCTGGATTCAAAAACGGCCTATCTACATAACGCAGGGGTCGAAGTCATCCCCAGGCTTGAACACGGCTACCCGCGTGACGTGATCTGCTCAATTGCCAACAGCGAAGGGTTTTCCCTCCTCGTTATCGGGCGCCATGACCGCGGCGAAATCCGTGATGTTCTTCTCGGCTCAGTGTCCAACTATGTACTCCATAAGGTGAAATGTCCGGTTCTGTTGTTCTAGGAGCCTGCCTAACTTTCCATGAATCGGCTGCAAAACCGTCAGCCCTCGACCAGTCATCAGTTTTCACTTCGACCCGTAAAACCTGACAGACTCCTCGCCGATTTTATTCCGGTGTGCATTTACACATCCTCCTGCACGGGTATACTACCTGTACAGGGTGATTCGCAGCTGCCAGTATGGAGTCGCTGGATTCTGCATTTTAACGCTCAAAGGAGAGTTACGCTATGGATTCAATCTGGATTCTGATTCTTGTGGTTGTGGTGTGGGTTATCCTGAATCGCTGGATACTTCCGAAGTTCGGTCTCGGCTGAGGGGTCAATTC